>DASXTB010000308.1:0-4262 GCA_036505615.1 Acidobacteriota bacterium | reverse complement strand
AGATACTTCACTTTCTTGAGTTCGAGCTTGAGGATTTTTTCCGTGACCCCGTTGAGGCGTACCACTTCCTGATGGGCCAGTCCTAGACTTTTCACCAACTCGATATTGCGCAACGACTCCGTCGTCGATCCGGCCAGAGCGGTGGTCTCGGCAACGATCATCTTCTGAATCTTTTTGATCTTGCGGCTCAGGACCGAACTGATGATTCCCAGTAAAGGCACGGTAACCAAGAACGCGGGCGCAATCGACCAATGCACGCGGAAGGCATAGACCATCACAAACACGATGCCAACGACTGAAATAAAAAGCACGTTGATCGCTGCGGTGATGAATCGTTCGACATCGCTGCGGACCTTCTGCAGTTTGCCCAGTGTTTCACCGCTGCGCTGGTCTTCAAAAACCTGATACGGCAAATCCAGCGAATGCCGGATGCCGTCCGAATACATCTTCGCGCCCAGGCGCTGCACGATAACGTTGGTGAAGTAGTCCTGAAAATTCTTCGCCACGCGCGAAACGAACGCCACGCCCATCGCCGCCAACAACAGTAGGCCCGCTCCGCGAATGAACTGGCCCTGCGTGTAGTCGTGATACCTGGTCGCGTAGTTGTCGATGACGTGCCGGAAAATCAAGGGATCGAGCAAGGAAAAAATCTGGTTGGTTGCCGCCAGGAGCAGCGCAACGATGAATAGCGTCCAGTACTGTTTGGAGTATCGATAAAGAAGGTTCATGGGCTCCGAGTAGCGCCAATACTGCCAAGCGATTTAGATAGTAGAAAGAGGCTTGCGATTCAGGAATCCGATGCGGCACATCACGCGATCAAGAAAAGAAATGGTAGGCACGACTGGACTCGAACCAGCGACCTCTACCGTGTCAAAGCCCATCTATTCAGTCCCGCCAACAACTTGAATCATCGCTATGGACCGCCCAAACCCTTGCAAATACGCGCAAGACAAAGCTTCAATGGATTGAGGAATGGATTGGTTTCAGTACTGCCATACCTTCGGTAAATAGAACTATGAACCCGAGTCGAAGCTTCTGGTCCTCATTTTTAGTAGGCGCGTGCCACGACTTTTCCATAGGTCCGCACCGAATAATCGCTAGAAAGTGAGCTCGATTTCTGCCACTTGACCCTCCGTACATAAGCTTCTACAGCTCTGCAGCTTATCTTTAATGCGGCGTGAGATTACCACACCTCTTCGATCTAGGCGCCTCATTCAAAGATTTAGTCGAACTTTGCAAGTTTTTGGACCCCATTCGCGCTTAAACGGATAGAACGGCATGAGGACGCTCCGGCATAGAGCTCGAAATTAATGAAGGATGACCTGAAATGACTCGTCTCAGCGGAACTCCGTACCCGGCGAATCCCCAAAAGCGAAATGTCCCTGGAAGGGGCATTTCGTTCTGCGCTGCCGAAAACTTAGTTATGCTGCTTTGGCGCGTGCAGCAGAATAGTAATTTTTGACTGCCTTCTCGATCCCGGGAGTTGCTTTTTTCAAGTCTTCCAAGTTCATGGCCGGATGGAATTCGACTTGAGCATTGAAAGCAAGGAACCAGGGTCACCGCTGGAATTTGTGAGGTGTCTTTCAGATCAAAGAAAACGAATCCTGTTCTCTTGCCATTTTCTTCGGCGAAATAAGCCGCTTCGGGTTTCAATTCATTGAGGATTGATTGATAGTTTTGGGCAACGTGCCGTCGCTGATTGTAGGTTACCAGTTTCAACCGGAATCGAGACCTTTAGCAAACAGCGCATATGAACTCCCTCCTTTCAGGTGGGTTGCTCGGAAATAATGGCAATCGGGCTCACTAGGATCTCTGGATATTGACCGGGCAGACTTCGCAGGAATGATGGAACGGCAAGGTTGGTCCTACGACGATAAAGCACATCAGTGGCGACACGCCGACATCAACCCCATTGCTCGTTGGGTTTTGACTCATCCCACTCCCGCGCACGCAACGACACACGAATGCCATGGGCTCACTGCTCCGGTCGCGTTCGTATTTCTTCTTGATTTCGCACACGTGGCGGTACATGATTTGGCGCTGCCATCGTTTTTCCTTCTGACGCGGTGAACTACCATGACACTCGACTTCGCTTTGGCCAGATCCAAACATCTGACTTGGAAATTGGAAATAAGGTCCTTCCTTGAGGGACGCCACACACTCACAGAGGCGCAGGCAATTTCACACAAGGATTGTGAGTTGGGCAAGTGGCTTTACGCCGAAGGGCTGAAAAAGTACGGGAACCTGCCATCCATGCAAGAACTAGAGGAAACGCATGTGGAGCTGCACGCAATCATGAGAAAAGTCGTGGAATTGAGGCGCGCGGGAGACAGGGCCGGAGCCGAGCAAGAGTTCAGGAGGTTAGAACCAGTCAGCAAAAGTGTTATCAAGCTACTGAAAGCGGCGGAAGAGCAAGTTTCGAAAAATTGAGATTTATCAAATTCGTCAACGCAGACAATTTCACCGTCGAGCACTGCATCCTCACTGTGCAGCGCGGAGGCGATGTGTTCCGCGAGATCCGCGAACGAAGCGAATGGATTGCCGCGCGAGATCAGTTGGGCTCGACTCCCGTTGGCGCAAACTTTTGAAAGTGGATGCGATTTCTATCCTGCGACTACAAATGCTTTGGCTGCAGGTGTTCTCACGATGCCGCGAGCGAGAAGCTTCCGCTCTATGCTATCCACCACCGCGGTCAAGTCTGCGGGCTTGGTGAAATAATCATCCACTTCGTCACGGATGCTTTGCACGGCAATCTCAAAACCGGGATAAGCCGTCAGCAGCACGGCGACGCAATCCGGATTGGCTTCGCGCATTGCCTTCACTACGGTGAACCCATCGGCTTCACGATCAATATTGATGTCGCAAAGCAGGACATCAAATGGCTGAGTCCTGAGTATCGTGAGTGCCTCGGGAACGCTGGCTGCAATGGTCTCGGCAAAGCCACGTTGTTCTAACAGTGGCGGCAGGGTTAAGCGGATGCTCGGCTCGTCATCTACGAAGAATAGCCGATTGCCTCCTGGCTTAGGAGCCTTAGGCTTGCCACGAAGCTGATTGAAACGATCTTCTAAAGCTTGGTTAAGCTCCGCAATAATGCCTAAGAGCTTTTCTGAGTCTTGCTCGTTCGCTGCCAATCGTGCGAGCTCACGCCAATCTTTCTGTTGTCGATCGGCCATGTTGCAAGCCTAATGCTTCGATTGGCTTTGTTTGTAGATCCTCATCGTACGCCGCAGGTCGCGTTTGATCCGCTCTTGTCTTCTTCAGCAGAGATCCGATCTGAGGGAGAACAGACTTCGGAAAGTGCCAGATAAAATCTTTCTCTGGCGGTAAGCTCCCGGCCCAACTTCGCCACGAGTTGATTCTCGATTTCACTGCCCGAAGATAGTGCCATTTGGTCACCCCTCAGCCGCGAGAAGCTCTTTTCCGAAGTAGCCGATGGAGATGGGTTGCTCTCCTTGACTTCCTGTTTGCGCCAGGTTCGATTGCCGCGTATCTACTCCATTCCGCCGTCTGGATTGCCGCGGCTCCGGTCATTTTTGTGGTTTTGATGATCGTATTTGCCGTGCTCCGGCGCTGAAGCGTGCGGCTGCGGCGGGAATGGAAGGAACATGCGCGTAAAAAAAAAGAGGTTATCACCACCCGGCGCTAATCGGGGATGCAGGTTTCGATTGCTGCCGGTACATGCGAAGAGGATTGCACGGATTGTTCGATACCAAACAGAACGTCACTCTAGGTGCAAAACATCCAGTCTGAAGATGGCGTAACTTGGCGCACTACCGCGCGCGCAACAACCGGGGTTAAAGTCTGTGGAAACTTAGCCTGTATCGCGTTGTGCAAACCGTCTCTTTAATACTCCCGGAGGCCGTATGCTCGGCAGTGACAAAGCTACTGGCAGATCGTGGCAAGAGATCGCAGATGAGATAACTAATGAGCAGGACACCGAGAAACTGCTGCAACTCGCTAAAGAGCTGGATCAAGCTATGCAAAACGAAGAACGCGACAAGGTCCGGCAGAGGTTAGGACTGGACGATTTGCCCGCTGCTTGAGGCATGGTAATGGCGGCGCAGAATGCTGAGGACGAACGCTGGCGCAGTTTGTGTGAACAGGCTGCACAGGAGCAGGATTTCGCGCGGCGTATCGAGCTTGTCCGAGAAATCAATCGACAGTTAATCGAATGGTTGCTGCAACAAAAAGATCATCTGAACCTGATTCCCTCTCACAGATCACCTACACTTCGCCATGACAAGTAGTGAGATTACGCGCTT
>DASXTB010000307.1:0-3144 GCA_036505615.1 Acidobacteriota bacterium | reverse complement strand
TTGAGGAACGGATTCGGGTCATCAATGGACGTGCTGAAATTGCTGGCCGCGCCCTTGCCATACTGGACGGAAAATGTGTTATAGCCGCCAAGCCATTCCAGACGCTGGAAACGGAGTCCGAAGGCGTAGCCATCGGCAGTGGGAATGACCGAGCCGGTTTGGGTCGTACCGCCCTTCGCGTGCGCATAGTCGAACCACAAGCCAACCCGTCCAAAGGGGGCTCTTATGTCGTAGAGACGAACGTCAATGTTGTTTTTGGCGTAATTCCCATTTTGCGTAACGATGTCGGGTCTAGCGCCTGCCAGGAATGCGACCGCCAGCTTGCCAATTCCCACATCGAAATCCTCAACACCTCCTCCATAGCCACTCACGTCCAGAGGGTAGAAGTCGTTAATCTCAATATGCTGTCGGCGGTAATATCGCTCTCCAGCCCAGAACTTCGCATCGGGTTGGCTCTGCAGAATGTGACCGGCACGCACAAAGGCTTCTCGCAATCGGAATTGGTCATTCCCGGTGTTATTCGGGAAATTTGCATAGGTGGCCGAATTCGTGGTGTTGGCTTCAACCATGACTTCTGTTTTTAGCCACGCCTTGTCCGAGCTATGCTCAGGGTTCAGCCAGTTGTTGACGAAAATAAGTTCTCCGTACGTCTCTGCTTCATTGCCCAGCCGATATTTGGCGTCAGCCCCCGGTGCTTGAAAGGCGACCTGCGAGCCGCCCTTGCCATTGAGGCCATAACCCGAGCGAAAATAGCCATGAAACTCAAAGGTGCCTAGCTGCTCCTGCATTTTCGAGATCTTAGCTTCCGCCTCATTCAGCAGGTCGTAGGTCGGTTCCGAAGGTAACTGACCCTGATACTTTGCCCCGACCTGATCCGATTGTCCGCGAACCACTTTTTCAGCCGCCTGACGCGCGGCCAGTTCCACGGCACTGGCTGTCCCTTGTGCTGTCGTTTCGCTGACCTCTTTTTGTTTTTGGACTTGCTGTTCCAGCGCTGCGATGCGTTGCTGCAGGTCCCGCGTCGTAGCGTCGTACTGCTGCTTGAGCTGCTCGAGTTGCTTCTGCAGATCGCTGGGCGATGACCGAGCCGCAGGTTGCTGGGCGGAAGAGGGGAGCACCTGTGTCGCGGCCATGGCCACGATCCAGAGCGAACGTTTCAGGTGGGACCGACGATTCATACCTTGTCACCCACTCCGTTTCTTCTCAAACCCCCAACCCGCTTTCGGAGCCATGCGCTCACGCGTTTGCCGCGCGAGCGGTCAAAACAAATTCTTCGATCGCTCTGGCGAATCCTTCCTCCTCGTTGGTGGAAGTTACGTAGGTGGCTGACGCCTGCACTTCAGAGCTGGCGTTCCCCATCGCAATGCTCACACCGCTTTTCTCGAACATCAGGACGTCATTCGGCATGTCTCCTATCGTCGCGATTTCCGCTGCCGGAATGTTCAGCAGTTTCGACATCGCAAGCACGACCCCGCCCTTATTGGCCTGAGGATGCGTCACATCGAGGTAGTAAGGCTGAGAGCGCGCTGCAGAAATGTGTTCTCCGCCTGCGTCCTGAACATCTTTTTCGCATTTCGCAACGCGAGCGTAGTCGTCGCTTACGCCAACAATCTTCGCTACTCGATTGAGGAGTCCGCTGAACGTCTTGACCACTGTTGGGGGAAATTTCACGGTCCACTCCTCGCGCGCGACGTGCGCCGCATTCGGATCTCGCACGAACCATCCGGTATCCGTGTAGACCCACACGTCGAGACCGTGCTTCTCAATCGCCTCGATCACCTTGTCAGGCACGCCTGCAGGGAGATACTTTTGGTCGACCACCGTTGTAAGGTCGGGCTCGATCAACACGCCCCCATTGAACGCAGCGAGCGGCCGAGTGAGTTGTAGCGGATCGATCAGCATGGCCATGCCGCGCGGAGGCCGGCCGCTGGTGACGCTGAACTGGATTCCCGCGTCGCGGAGATGCAATACAGCCTCTGCTGCCCGCTTCGTCAACACCTTTTCCTGCGTAACAAGTGTTCCGTCAACATCGGCGATCACCATGCGGATCGGCTTTGTTGAGTGTCGATTTATCGAATCCATCTGAAGTTCCTTTCTTGCTCTTCGCTTTCTTACTCTCTCCAACTCGTGCCGATTCCCAGCTATTGCTCCTGGTAGTTCCACAAAAGACCGCCGTCCACGAAAAATGTGGATCCCGTGACGTAGTCGGATTCGTTCGAGGCCAGGAAACCGGCCAGACCCGCAACGTCCTCCGGTTTCCCAAGCCGGCCAAGCGGGATGTTTTCGAGGAGATCTTTAAGCTTGACCGGATCGTGCAAGAGCTTTGTATTGATGGGCGTCTCGATCGCCCCGGGGGCAATCGAGTTGATGGTGATCCTGCTCGGAGCGAGCTCGATTGCCAGGTTTCGCGTCAGCATCTTGAGTCCTCCCTTGCTGGCGCAATAGGAGGCAAAATGTGGGAACGGCAGTTCTTCATGCACCGAGCTAATGTTGATGACTTTCCCGGGGCGCCCTGCTTGCCTAAGGTGACGCACTGCGGCTTGCGTCACAAAGAACATGCCCTTGAGGTTGACATTCAAGACGGCGTCGAAATCGTCTTCTGTAACGTCCCAGAAGTCCGCGCCTTTCTCGAGACCGGCATTGTTCACAAGGATGTCGAGCTTGCCGAGAGCCGAGACGGTCTCTTCAATGAATCTCTGTCCTTCAGAAACCTTCCCGACGTCCGCTTGAAAAGCCACTGCGCGGTTCTTGGTTGCCGTGGTGATATCTGAAATTACTTCGTCCGCCCCAGCTTTGTTCTTGCGATAGCAGATCGCGACGTCGGCGCCTTCGCCGGCCAAGCGCTCCGCGATCGCCCGGCCAATCCCTTGATCCCCGCCCGTTACGGCGGCCACTTTGCCTGTCAATCGATTTGACAACACTCCTCCTCACGATCCTCTTTCTCGTAGAAAGGAACCCAATCCGAACTTGTTTTGACTACTTAGGCCTCAGGCGACCGTGACTTCCGGACTCAAATAGACATCCTGAATCGCGTTCAGCAGCTGAATGCCCTCCCGAAGAGGCCGTTGAAATGCTTTCCTGCCGGAGATTAGCCCAGTGCCGCCTGCCCGTTTGTTGATCACTGCCGTGACAACTGCTTCCTCA
>DASXTB010000306.1:0-29326 GCA_036505615.1 Acidobacteriota bacterium | reverse complement strand
GGGTTCACGCCCGGTGAAGTTCCCGTTACTGCCGAGCTGTTTTTCATCTGCGTTCATCCGGAAGACCGGCAACTGGTGACCAAAAAAGCCCAGCAAGCGTTGGCCAACAACAAACCCTACAGCATCGACCATCGGTTGATTTTGCCTAATGGCGAACAGCGCTTCGTTCATGAGGAGGCCGAAGTTGTATGCGACGAGACGGGTGAGCCTGTTCGGCTGATCGGCACTGTCCAGGACATAACCGAGCGAAAGCGGGCAGAGGAGGCGCTGCGCAATTCCGAGGAGCGCTACCGGCTGCTGTTTGAAGGAAATCCGCAGCCAATGTGGGTCTACGATGTAGAAACTCTTTGCTTCCTGGCAGTCAACAACGCCGCCGTGCGCCATTATGGCTACAGCCGGGATGAATTTCTCGCCATGACTGTCAAGGACATCCGTCCACTCGAAGAAGTCCCTATTTTTATGAATAGGCTGAAGACGCTGAGTAAGCGGGCTTCGTCACACGCCGCGAAGCACCTGAAAAAGGACGGAACCACTATCGATTTGGAAATAACGTCGCACGAGTTACTCTTTGATGGCCGCAGAGCCCGCCTCGTCCTGGCACATGATGTTACCGAAAAGCTGGAGCAAGAGGCTCACCGCAAACGTGCTGAAGAGGAATTGAGAAAATCTCAGCAGAATTACAAGGCTCTGGTCAATTCCCTGGAAGGAATAGTCTGGGAAGCGGATGCGCAGACTTGCCAGTTTACTTTCGTCAGCCGCCAAGCGGAGCGGCTGCTGGGATATCCCACGGAGCGATGGCTATCCGATCCGGAATTTTGGAAAAATCACATTCACCCTGAAGATCGGCAATGGGCATTCGACTTCCGGTGCTCGCGCACCGTGGAAAGGCGCGATCACGAGATCGAGTATCGAATGTTGGCGGCGGATGGACATCCTATGTGGCTGCGCGACATTGTGACTGTGATCGTCGAAAACGAAAGGCCTGTGAAGCTGCGGGGCGTGATGGTGGACATCACCGAGAGAAAGCAGGCGGAAAAAGAGCTCAACATGCTGGCGCAGGCCGTCCGGAGTATTGGCGACTGTGTCTCAATTACCGACATGGAGGACAACATACTTTTCGTCAACAGCGCGTTCCTGCGAACCTACGGCTACGAAGACATCGAACTCTTGGGAAAAAACATCAGCATCGTGCGATCGCGCAATAACCCTCCCGAGGTGATCCGCGAGATTCTTCCCGCGACGCTACGCGGCGGGTGGCAGGGCGAGTTGCTGAATCGAAAGAAGGATGGAACGGATTTTCCCATTTCCCTTTCTACTTCGATTGTACGTGATGAACATGAGCAGCCCAGGGCGCTGATCGGCGTCGCCCGAGACATCAGCGAGCGCAAGCTTCTTGAAGAAAAACTCCGCCAGGCGCAAAAGATGGAGGCCGTCGGCCGGCTGGCGGGAGGTATCGCGCACGATTTCAACAATCTCTTAACTGCTATTCTCGGATACAGCGATCTGCTGCTGAGCCAGGTTCCCCCCGATCATCCGTTGCGTAGAGATCTGGAGGAGATTGGGAAGGCGGGATTGCGAGCATCGTCACTGACGCGCCAACTGCTGGCCTACAGCCGCAGGCAGGTGCTCCAACCTGAACTGCTGGAGCTGAACGCTGTCGTCTCAAATATGCACAAAATGCTGCGCCGTGTTATTGGAGAAGATATCGAACTGGTGACGGTGCTGGAACCGGACTTGGATCCCGTCAAAGCCGACCGGGGACAGATTGAGCAGGTAGTATTGAATCTGGTAATCAATGCCCGCGACGCCATGCCCCGGGGGGGAAAACTCACCATTGAAACCAGCAATGTCGAGCTGGACGAGCTCTATTCACGCCTTCATCCTTCCGTGATCCCCGGTCATTACGTAATGATGATTGTCAGTGACAACGGCGTGGGAATGCATCCGGAGACCATGGAGAAAATCTTCGAGCCATTTTTTACAACCAAGGAGATCGGAAGAGGGACCGGACTGGGTTTGTCCACCGTGGATGGAATCGTGAAGCAGAGCGGCGGAGACATTTCTGTCTACAGCGAACCGGGTATGGGCACTACCTTTAGAATCTACCTGCCACGCGTGGAACAGATCCTTGCTAGAAGACCAGCGCAGGCAGCTCCGCTGGAACCCCCTGGCGGGTTAGAGACAATCCTCTTAGTCGAAGATGAAGATGCCGTACGGCACCTGGCACGTGATGTACTGCAGAAGAATGGATACACGGTGCTCGAAGCCCGGGATGGTGAAGAGGCGCTAAGAATAAGCGAGACACACAGCGGGCCAATTCGACTGATACTAACCGATATGGTGATGCCGGGGATAAATGGCCAGGAAGTGGCGTCGCGCGTCGTCTCGCAGCATCCCGGAACAAAGGTGCTTTATATGTCCGGTTACACCGATGCCATCGTCGATCATGGCATCTTAAATCCGGGCGGCGCCGATCTTCTATCGAAGCCCTTCACTGCCGACTCCCTCAATCGCAAAGTGCGGCAGATGCTGGACCGGCCATAGCCCGTATCGTTTCGGGGCAAACCCTTCGGGTTTTAGAGGATGCGTGATCCCCCAAAAAGTCCGGCCCTAATCGCGCACTTTCTGAAAAAAACAAGGTCTCATCAGTTAGTAACGCAGAGATGACCTAGCTCAACAGCGGCAACCCAGAGAATCGGAGGTGGCGACGCTTCTTTACCGCCGTGCCGACGCTGTTTGAATTCATGCTTATAATTCCACACTTCACCCTAACTCTTGACAATCAAGGGGTTACGTCGAGCCTTTTTCGAGCTGCTGGAACACTGTGGCGCGCCTCACAAGGGCGTCAACAGCCCTTCGCCTATCATGCCGGACCAGCAAGGGACCATGCCAAAAGTAATAAGCCTTTTTCTTCTATTATTGTTGTATCTCCCCGGCGGTCTCTTTGCCGCCCGCTCAACCAGCGGTTGCATCAGCTTTGCCCGCCACCCGATCCCTTCGTCCGATTGCCGTTGTTTCCTGGAACCAGAATCAACGGTTCAGTTGCTCACCGGGCAGAAGTCTGCCAGCCTGGAGACCAAGGCGGTAGCCGAAGACTTCGATGCCCAGCTCTACGATCCCGCTTTTCTTGATGGCGTTCCCATACAAAACAGCCCCGCTCGGGTCCTGCTGCAGCCTCCCCCCGGGGAATACCTGGTGGAAGTGATCGTCACAGGAGTCGATGCCTACCAGCGAAAATTCTGGCTGGTCCTCGACAGAGAGCGAATGGGGCCGTGGAAGACGGTAAATGGGAAGAACCTCAGTCTTGTCTCCTGGGTTTCGGTAACTCGGGGACCGGTCGTCCTCGCTGTAGAAACTGATGCGCCGCGCTACGTTCTGTCAGCTTTGCGCTGGACCTCGCGCGAGAAGTTTGAGCAGCAAACCGCTCCTCGGCTGATGGAACGCGCCCGGCGCTGGTTTCGCCAGCCTGTGTACAACCGCGGAATCGAGGGCGCTTTCGCCAGAGTATCGCGATTGATGGAGTTGCTCGAGCGAGCGCGTTTCAGCCAAAACATCGCCGTCCGGAGGGAAGCGCTAATAGGACTGGGGCGGGTGCGTTACTGGCTGACAGCCGAAAAAGGCGATGCCGAGGACATAGAGGAGACTTCGCAGGCTCTGCGAAAGGCGGCTGCGCTGGCGCCTCGAGACCGGATCCTGCGTCAGACGCTGTCGTCATGGTGCCGGGGCATCCCCAACCTTCACGCGCGCAGGTCTATTCAGGAGGACTTCTGCGCGCGTGTCACTCCCGAATCGTGGCTGGTCTCGCTGCCTCACGTTCCCGCAGATGCGCCTGACTGGGCAGTGACGCAGCGCGCATTGATGGGTCGTCTCAACGCCATCACGCGCTGGTGGGTGCAGAATCGGCAGCAGGCAAACGGCGAGTTAGGTGGAGGCCGAAGCGCCGATATGGAACTATTTGGAACTTGGGTATCTCAGGCACTGGGCTTCGGAGACCGTGACGCTGCGCGCGGCGTTCACGCAATGGCAGATGGAATCTGGGCCGGGGGAGCACTTGAAGCGGCCTCTACGGAACGGACGCGAATCATCGGAAGCGCTGAACCGGCTATCGATTCACAGCCCCTGGCAGTGGCTCTCGATCCGGCGAACACGACATTGCGCGCTCGACTGGCCTTGAGCGCGGATTGCGTCAAGAATTGGATCTCTCCATCCCCTTCAGGCGCTTGGCGCTTCAGAGGCGCATGGTCCATCTGCAATCAGTTTGATCCCGAACCGGAGCGCGACATCGACGTACTTGAAAACATCCGGGCTGTGGGTCCGGCATTATGGCAAGCCTATTTAACTCAAGATCCGAATTTGATTCAGTTGCTCTCGCGCTGGGGAGAATCGTGGGTTGGCAGCATGCGACAGACAATCGCGGGGAAACCCGCGGGAATTTTTCCTCCCGCCGTGCAAATCACCGATGGCGGCTACCTGGTCGGCTCTCCCCGCTGGTGGGAACCTCAGAGTGGGCGTGATACTTATCTCTGGTCGGGCGCGGGCCAGGAAGCAGCCTCGTCGCTGTTGTTGGCTCTGTATGATCTAACCGGCGACAAGCGCTGGCTTGCCGTGGTTGCAGAATCGTTCGCCCCCGTCAGGGAGAAGCGGACACAACCACCGGTAGCTCTAGAGATTCGCGCCAATCCCCAGGCTTTTCTGGAGTGGCGGCAGCGCAGCGGCGATTCCAGTTACGACGAATATTTCCACTATTCCCCGCCCGCGCCCGCCAATTACGCTTGGCTGCGACAGGTGCGCACAGAGATGACGCAGTTGGCTCGAAATATCGAAGCACGCCACTCGACGAACTTTGCCATGTACACGACGGAGGCTCTTTTTACCGATCGCGTCAATTACTCGCTTCCCTTTACCTATCGCTTGCGTCTGTTCGGAGGCGAAACTCCCAGGGGAGACCGATACCCGATGTTTGCGGTCACTTGGCCACTGCAACCGGCAGATTTTGCGCGCGCAGTTCTTGTGGCCGACACCCAGCACCTGCAGTTGATGCTGTACAGTTTCGAAAAGGCAGAGACGCGAGCGGGCATACACCTGTGGAAGCTGGCGCCGGCGACTTATCGATGGCGGATGGAGTCATTGAGTGCAAATCAACTGCTGCTGGATTCAGGCACAATTCAAGTGGGTCAGCGGGGCCAGTTGGTCACTTTTCCTTTACCTCCTAGAAAAGAAGTGATCCTGCGGATCGAGCCGGTGTCTCCCCCTGCACCCAACAACCCCTAGCCACCATCGCAAATCTTTTGAACTTTTTGCTCCTCCGCCCCGTTCCATTAACAGGTGACTTAAGGAGGCCTCAATGGTGAAACGATATGCTTGCTTTGTAGGGATCTTCCTCTTCGGTGCGGCGGCGGTCTGGTCCGCACCGGCAGATCGCTGGCTGCATGTGAAAGTTGAAAAATCCGGGGTGGATGCAGAAAACGTCCGAATCAACGTCCCCCTCGCCTTTATCGAGAAAGTGCTCCCATTGATTCAAGCAGATGAGTTCCAGCGGGGAAAGGTCCAGCTTGCCGACAAAGAGCTGGATCGAGTGGACCTGCGTGGGATTCTGGATGCGGTCAGCACTTTGCCCGATTCGGAATTTGTTACGGTTCAAAAGGGCCAGGACATCGTGCGTGTAGCGAAGGCCAACGGCTATTTACTTGTCAAAAGCGACCAGAAAACGGGCAAGTCGCAGAAGGTGAGCGCCAGGATTCCAATTCCTGTGGTCCAGGCCCTGCTTTCCGGGAGCAAGGATCAGTTAAATATTTTGGCGGCTATCAAGGCACTCGGTGATTACGGCGACAGTGAACTGGTGACTGTCGACGACAACGATACGCGGGTTCGTATCTGGGTTGACGGCCAGAACCTAACGAGATAGCGGGCGGGCATGTTCTCCGGCATCAAAATTCTGGTGGCACTCTTGGCCGGCTTTACGATGTGTTTTCTTCAAACCGCGGTCGCAACCACCGTCCTCGTTTACAGCGCGGGAACCGTGCAGCTGCAGGTGCACAGAAAGGATGCGGGGGGGATAAAACATATCTTCCTTCCGGTTCCTGTATCTGTGCTGCACCTGGGTTTGTACTTTCTGCCCAAGCGGGAACTGTGTCAGGCGGCTTCTGAATTGAAGCCTTGGAGACCGGCTCTAGCGGTAGCGGCGTCCGAGTTGCAGCGTATCCCCGACACGCTTCTGTTGAAAGTAGAGAAGAATAACGAGACTGTAGAAATCACCAAGCAAGACGAATCGCTGGTGGTTGACGTCGACACACGACGCGAAACCGTTCACCTTGCTTTCCCGCTGAGAGCCATAGGGTCGCTGCTGGAACGAATTGGGAACGCCGAATGTCGAATGACGAATGCCGAATTCCGAATGTCGAATGACGAACCTTGATTAAGGCCTCCGGATCGGGCGCGCATCACCGCTTCGTCAATCCTTATTGGAAACTCCTAATTCGAAATTTGGCATTCGTCATTCGGAATTCGACATTCGGAATTTTCTAGATTCCTAATAACTCCTTGCTCACTTCTCCCAAGGTGCGTACCCGCGTCACTACACCGGCCGGAACCACAAAGCGCTTATGCGTGGCGCGTGGTCCAAACTTCGCGATTCTCAGAACAAACTCGTCTCGCGTCATCCCGTCGTCGCCCTCGCAATGGACACAAGCGTCATTGAGAAGGATTTGCTCGCCAATTTGCTGATCCCACCGGCCGACATAAGTCATTGGTCCATCGGTGTAGATAACTACAGTGAAGCCATGAAAGTTTGGAAGATTCATGAGATCAGTAATCCAAAAAGACTCACGTCGCAAGTCGCAGGTCGCAAGTCGCGACCGTTGGCCTTAGATCTTCGGCCTTCGACTTGGGGCTTTCGACCTGCGACTTGCAACATGCATTGACTTGCGACCTGCGACTTGCGACCTGCGACTCGGAACGTTTTTCCTTCGACTTGCGACCTGCGACTTGCGACCTACCCTTGATTCTTGCCTACTTTCAACTAGAATTCCGTAAAGCTCAGGGCGGCGATCCCCTACCGTATCCATCTCGAACTTGCCCTTTTCGATGATCAAGCGCTTTTGGCGCGCCAGAGTGGGATCAATCTCAGCGCAGAGAATCGTCTCGGAGGCGCCGTCGGCGTCGGCCAGGCGGTTGCCGGAAGGATCAAAAATGCAACTCCGGCCGATAAACTCGGCGCCCCGCTCTTTCCCAATGCGGTTGGCGCCGATCAGAAAAACACGGTTTTCCAGGGCGCGCGTTCGCAGAATATATTCAGGGGCGTTCTCAGCGCCTTTAGGCCAATTGGTGGGCAACGCGATGATATCGGCCTCTTCCAGCGCCAGGCAGCGAGCGGCTTCGGGAAAACGCTGATCGTAACAGATCATCACTCCTACTTTCCCCGCGGTAGTCTCAAACACTCCCAGCGGAGTGTTCCCATGAGTGGCGTATCGATCCACTCCAAGATACGGAAGATGCGCTTTTCGGTAATGGCCGATCAGGCCATTCGGTCCGCAAACAATAGCCGAGTTATAAACGCGACTCCCCTCTCTTTCCAACAGGCCCATGATGGCGTGGATACCCAGCTTCGCGCAACGATCCTCAAGCGCCAGGCTTGCCGGCCCGGGAATGGGTTCTGCAACTGAAAATGCTTCTTCCAGCGAATCGAAGACATAACCGGAAATCGATGCCTCGGGGAAAACAGCCAGATGCACTCCCGACGCCGCAGCGCGGCCGAGCAGGCTCAGCACTCGGCTCAGGTTTTGCTGATTTTGGCCAATCTTCGGATCAAACTGAACAGCAGCTACCTTCACCATTCCAGACCGTCCCTTTCAGGCCGCTAAACCTTCGGATCGGGCAAAACCGGTACACGAGGCGCCCTTCAGTATTGGTAATTCGTACTGCCCAATCCGCAATTCGCAATCCGCAATCCACAATTCGCAATCCGCAATCCGCATTCCGCAATCCGCAATCGCCAATCCGCAATCCGCAATCGTTCAGGCTTCCTTAAACGAAGTGTGAAGTCGATAATTTCCCCAGGCCACACGCAGCCTGTAGGGATATTCTCCTCCTGAATTTTCCAGCGAAATCTTCAGTACCTCCACGGAGGTCTCTTCTTTGGCAAAGCGCAAAGGCGCCTCTAAGATAATACTTGCAGGATCCAGTCGCATGGGATTGCCGTCCTTTGTAATCAGCAGAGACCAATTTCGCTTTTCATCGGCTCGCGCAAACAATGTGTACTTGCCGGCGGGCAGAACCTTGCCTTTGAAATCAAGCGCGACCGAAGTTTCCAACGTCGTGGCAGCGTTCATTCCCATCCGCCATGGAACGCCCGGTCTAATCATTTCATCCAGATTCCGACCGCTCAGCTTCGGCGTCCCGTAGTCAACGGTCACCTTCCCTCCGCCCAACACAAGGGAAGCGGCGTCTCGCCCGGGCTCGTGAGCCAAAGCGGAAAGCAGGGTAAGACAACAACTAGCAAGCAAAGCTACAATCTGTTTCACATGATCTCCTTCTCTAAAGAGTGACCTCATACATTGGATGATCCGTTTAGTAGACGTTTAGTATAAGAGAAACGGAGCTTCAGAAAAACATCGACCGTGCTATTAGATTGGGTTTCTAAGATGAGCAATCTGCGTGTTGGTAGTGGAGAGACGGTCTGAGCGCCGTCTCCAGGCCGCTTCCAGCGGCCTTTTTCGAAGGTTTTTAGCGTAGCGGACTAGCGCTCGGGACGCTGCAACGGCCGATCATGCTACTCAATCGGGCCCGGCCCGTTTTTGGGGGCGGGCGGCAGAATAAAGCCCAGGACGGAGCTTGCGTAGCCTTGGGACAGCCGATCATGTCCACGCAAACCAGCCCGGCCCCGCTTTTTGGGGGCGGGCGGCAGAATTTTTTCGCAAATTTGCCACCGGGAAATTGAAATCGAACTCCTCAACTTGGATGGAACAGATTTGTCCTCATTTTGGGTAGGAAGGCAGTCCCAGGGCTCCGCAAGCTCCGCCCTGGGCTTTATTCTTCTGCCCAGCCAAAAAGCGGCCGGACTGGTCCGCTTTCAAGGACCGAGAAAATGTAGAAACTCCAGAGGGGCCGCTGAAAGCGGCCTTAGGCCGGTTCACCGGCCTTCCAAGCAACCGGCTTTAGCCATCGAATATTAGGCGGTCAGTTTCGCCGGCGTAAACTCCGGCTGGCCTGGCGAAAAAGGCCGTTGAAACGGCCTCAAGGTTGATGGTTATGCTCACGCTTTGCACCCCGGCCTGGAAAGGCCGGGGCTGAAACCCTTCGGGAAAGGCCGCTGAAAGCGGCCTAGAGACGGCCCTCAGGCCGTCCCTCCCACTCCAAAAAATGTAGAAACTCTAGAGACGGCCCTCAGGCCGTCTCTCCCACTTCAAAAAATGTAGAAACTCTAGGAGACGGCCCGGCGGGCCGTCTCTACAGAATGTCCAAAATTTCCAAAATCCAGGAGCGTCTCCGCTCTATGCGGCGGAAAAGCCGCCACTTGTCTATAATATGGGAGTTCCTTTTTGTTATCGCATCATGCAGAAACTGCCAATTCTGCTTTTACTGCTTCTCTTCCAATCCCCGCTTCAGGCCCAGAATGGGTGGTTCCCGTTTACACTCCCCTGGGATGACGATTCGAAGACAGCCGTGGATGCGTCGGATCTGCTGGTCGACTTCCCAGGCCAGAATGCGGCCGCAGTGATTGATTCCCGCGGCTTTGTACGCGCCGGCAGCGACGGCCATTTCTATTTTGAAGGGACGGGCAAGCGCGCTCGCTTCTGGGGCGTTAACTTCACATTCAACGCGAATTTCCCGCCCTGTCCGGACGAAGCGCTGCGGCCGGGCGAGTACACCGATCAACATGTTGCCGATAAGGTCGCCCGGCGGCTGGCAAAACTTGGAGTCAATGTAGTTCGATTTCACCACATGGATTTTTTTGCAGCTTCCAACGGAATCTTCGATCCTGTCTTCTTTTCCAACGATACACAGCATCTCGATCCAGGGCAGCTGAAGCGTCTCGATTACCTGATCTACCAGCTCCACCAGAACGGCATCTACGTCAACTTGAACCTGAAAGTGTCTCGCCACTTCAAGCCGGGAGACGGTTTGCCCGATACCGATCAATTCACCGGAAATCTGGCGTTCTTCCAGGGCGTCTCTCATTACAACGCGAGAATGATTGAGCTGCAAAAAGATTATGCGCGCCAGCTTTTGACTCATCGCAACCCATATACCGGTAAGACCTACAGCGAAGATCCCGGGGTGTTGAACGTTGAGATCGCCAATGAGGATTCACTTTTCGGAAACATGCTCAACGACGGCGGTTTGAACTATCTGGCAGGAGTGCCCGACGCTCTTCCCCAACGTTACAGCCAGGAACTGGACGCTCTGTGGAACCGGTGGCTGGCTGCGCGCTATGGCACGCAAGACAAATTACGCGCGGCGTGGAAAAACGATGAGCAAGCGGATACCTCTGACAGGATTCGGAACGGCGGGTTTGAAAACGGAATGAGCGACTGGGTGGTGCAGCAGATCGGCGACGCGCGAGTCCAGTCGCGAGTGGAGGCCGGTTCGGGGCCGGATGGAAGCGCCGCCCTGCGCGTCGATGTGACTTCCGATGGGACCAACTGGCATATCCAGGCTTTTCAGCTGGGACACGCTATTGAAAAAGGAAAGACCTATGAAATCAGTTTTTCTGCCAGGGCAGCGACGCCGGGCGATCTGACCCTCGACATTATGAAAGGGGCTCCTCCCTGGCAGAACTACGGCTTGAGCAGGACATTGCAGGTGAGCACCGCCTGGCAGCGTTTTACGAGCCGGTTTCAGGCCAACGAAACAGACGGAAATACGGTCCGGCCCACTTTCGAACTGGGAGCGAAGAACAATACCATCTGGATCGATCAGGTGGAATTCAGGCAAAGCGTCCCGAAGGATTTTGATGCGGGCGAGGATCTGGACAGCAGAACGATCCTTCGCCCGGTGCGTTCTCAACTATCCGGTTATACCCAGGGACGGATCCTGGATCAGTTTCGCTTTTACGCCGAGCTGGACGAAAAATACTTCGTCGAGATGCGGCGTTTCATTCGCGACGACTTGGGTGTGAAATCCTTGGTCACCGGCACGGCGCCCTGGTGGGCTTACCTGGGAGACACCGCCATCCAATCAAAGATGGATTTTGTCGACGGGCACTACTATTGGGACCATCCGTACTGGGTGGGGGTGCCGGCCTGGTCTCCGACCGGCTGGAGGATTCGAAACGACCCCCTCATCAACTCGCTCGAAGACATGAGCACACTTGCGCTGCAGGCGGTAGAGGGCAAGCCATTCACAGTAAGCGAGTACAACTATGTATTCCCCAATCGATACGCGCTGGAGGGGCCGCTGTTGATCGCCCTTGTCGGGAATCTTCAGGATTGGGATGCCGTTTACATGTTCGACTACGCAGGGAGTACCGCGGCTTTTGATGACCCATTCACGACTTCTTTCTTCTCCATGGCCGGCAATCCGATCAAGTCGGGACAACTTCCCGTTGTTTCAAGAATATTTCTGGGACAGCAGAATTCGGCTGCATCCAAGAATTTCGACGTGGAGCTGACGCGTGACGAGCTTGCAGCCGGTTACGCGCGGGGACTGGTCAACGGCTCGAGATTTCTGGCCGACAAAGGCCTGGACCGCCGTGTCTTCTTGGAATCCAAGTTTCGCATTCGGAGCTTTGACCGAGCTGATCCGATCGCGGCGACATACAAGATGAGCGACGGCAACATCACTTCCAGTAACGGTGAAATCCTTTGGAGCCGCGAGGACATTCAGCGCAACTATCTGCGCGTGCGCGCCACCGGCGTGCAGGGGGCGATCGGCTTTCTGAAGGGCCGTTCTGTAGACCTGGGAGAGTGGGCATTTGAGGTCGGCGCCGATAACCCCGATCATCTGGCCGTTCTGATGCAGTCCCGTGACGGCATCAATCTTCCCGGCTCGCGCCGGCGGCTCTTTTCTGTTTGGACGGAGCATCAAAACACCGACATGGGATGGAACGATGCGCAGACCTCTGTAGACAATCGCTGGGGCCACGCGCCGACCATCGTTCGGCCGGCCAGCGTCACGCTCCAGTTGCGTCTTCCGCCGGGGGCAAAGGTTCGTTTGTTCCCGCTTGACGAGAAAGGGAATCGCAAAGCCGCACTGCAAGGAGAATCCATCGAGAATGCCCTGCGCTTCACCATAGATACCGGTCGGGACCAAACAGTCTGGTATGAGGTAGAGATTGAGGTCAACAAGGATCGAAGAACTCTATAACCCCTGCTGGCCGTTGCCTTGAGGCTCGGGATTAAAGACATCGCCAGCGCGGACAAGGTTCTTCAAAGGGTGCCCGGATATATCACCCATGCACCTTCCGACATCACGTGAGTACTGTAGGGACGCACGCCGTGCGTCCCTACTCGTTCGAGAAGCGTCATGGAGCACGAGTAAATGCCGATGAAAATCACGGCGCGGTACTTAACCTTTTTGCTTTTCCCAATTCTGTTTCCAATCACCGCAAGCGCCCAGGATCGGATTGAAAACTGGACGGGCAAGACGGTCATGGTTGTCACACCACATCCTGACGACGACCTCTTCGGCTGCGGCGGCGCAATGGCTTTGCTGGCGAAGAACAAAAATAAGGTCATCGTCGTCATCTACACCAACGACAACAAAGGTTCTTTTGATCTGGAAATGACCAGCGAGCGGCTGGCGCGGATTCGCAAGGCCGAGGAAGAAGCGGCATGCGCGACTTTAGGAATCCCTAAGGAAAACATTATCTGGCTCGGTTACGACGATGGAGAACTCGAGTACGCTCCGGCTAAGGAACTGTGCGGCCAGGTGGCCCGCCTGATCCGCAAATACAGGCCGGACGCGCTCTTCAGTATTGATCCGGGAGAACTCCACGAGCGCTGGCACAAGACGGACCATCGCATGGCGGCGTTCAACACCATCGACGCTGTGCGCGCCGCCGAGTTTCATCTATATTATCCGGAGCACCTGCTGTACGAGGGCCTCAAGCCTTACAAAGTTCCGCTGCTCTTCTTCTATTATACGTTGAAAGAGGACGCGAATTACTGGGTTAACCTGGACGATGTCATCGATCTGAAGATTCAGGCAGCGACGAAGCACGTCAGCCAATTTGAGCCTTCGGTAAACAAGTATCGTCCTGACTGGGACGAGGGCGATCTCGAACGCCTGGTGAAGAGCTTCAAGGTGAGGGCTCCACAGAAGGACGGCCACTACGTGGAACCCTTCCGGCGGGCCACAGGTTTCAATCAGCAATAAGGTCGCCGGCTGCACGCTGCACGTCAAGGATCACACGTCGAAAGTAAAAATATTGTGGCTCCGGCCTCCGGCCCGCGTCCGTCCTTCCGCACGTCGAGAACCGGCTGGAAGCCGGGCTACCACTACCACCCCTGCTTCTTCAAAACGCCAGCCGCTAGTGCACGTAATACCCTTGCCGCGCGCGAACTTTGTATTGTGTTGCCCCAACCGGGTTGGCCGACCCGCCACGCCGGTCTGTAGGGGCGGTTCGTGAACCGCCCGTGGCAGCATGCCAATTTCGATGTAAGACGGGCGGCTCGCGAGCCGCCCCTACAGAGCAAGAAATTTGGACAACCCGCCCTCACATGCGGCCGCAATTCTCAGCGCCTCATTTTAGGGCAGATTTTTTTCTTATTTCGTGCTTTAATTCGGCCCCATTCGATTATTCACAACAGAGCGACGTTATCGAGTCGAGCACGCAGACGTGTGAGCACGAAACGATTCACATAGGAGGAAATATGGCGAAACGGATAGTCCTGACTATCGTAATTCTATGGGTTTTCTCATTGGCGGCGCTGCTGGCCCAGCAAGGCCCCAAAGCTCCCAAGCCCGGCCCGGAACACAAAAAGCTGGACTATTTTGTCGGCAAGTGGCGGGGCGAAGGTGATATGAAAGAAAGCCCGTTCGGGCCAGGCGGCAAATTCACCGGCACGGAAACCTGCGAATGGTTTTCAGGCGGCTTCTTTGTCGTGTGCCACTCGGAGGGCAAGGGCCCCATGGGCGAAATGAAAGGCTTGGGAATCCTCGGGTACACCCCTGAAGAGAAGAAATACACTTATTACGGAATTGAAACCGGCATGCCAACAGGAGAGTCGGCCACAGGGACAGTGAAGGGAAATACCTGGACTTGGACCGGTGAGAGCAAAATGGAAGGCAAGGTGATCAAGAACCGCTACACAATGAAAGAGACTTCCCCAACTTCCTACACCTTCAAGTTCGAGACTTCGACTGACGGCAAGACCTGGACGGCCGTGATGGAAGGAAAGGATACCAAGGCCGGCAAATGAGGAATTACGAATGTCGAATGACGAATGACGAATGACGAATGACCGATTTCTCTGTGTTCCTTTGTGTCCTTTGTGGTTAAAAAACCCCACCACTAAGGACACGGAGGACACAAAGTCATTCGACATTCGCACTTCTGAATTCGAAATTCCTTACCTGCGCTGGGCGCGGTTCAGACTCTTCAGCGCAATCAGCGGATGCTCCGCTCGCTGCAGTTCATCGACGTGGCGGTGGATCTTCTCCACCGCCCGGACAATATCATCCACGTCCTCGTCGTCTCCCAGCAAGACCTGATGAGGCAGCCAGACCGATTCTTGATACGCGGCGCGCTCGGCCACAGGGCAGCGTACCTTCTTCCATGGCAGTTGTTCGGCCGTTCTTGCGTTCAAGACAGGAAAGTCTTGCGGGTCCACGTGGAAAAGCCCGCTTCGGTAAACCGGCTCATAAAAGAGGCCATCGCACGGAATACCTTCGCCTTCTAGCGCCGCGACAAACCGATCTCGCGACGCGCCGCCGAATTCCTCCGCATGGTACTTAAACACATAGCAATAAACTGCGCGCGTCGTCTGGCCGGCGGTCCTTCCAAGAAGCGAAATGCCCGGAACGGACCGAAGTCCTTCGCTCAGCTGCTCGCTTCGGATGCGCCGCAATTCTGTCTGTTCGGGCAGTCGCCGCAGTTGCACCAGAAGGATCGCGGCCTGAAATTCTGTGATCCGAAAGTTGAAACCCAGAATGCGCCGCCCCAATCGGTCAGCCTGGCTGGCACGGCCGCAATTGCTGTAGCTCTGGCACAATTCGAATATCTCATCGTCATTACAGGTGATGATCCCCCCCTCTCCCGCCGTCATCAGTTTGCTGGTCTGCATGCTGAACGACCCGGCGTCCCCAAGGGAGCCAGCGCCGCGACCACGCCACTTGGCGCCATGGGCGTGAGCACAGTCCTCAACAACTTTCAGACGATGACGCGCTGAAAGATCGGCGATTGCGTCCATGTCGGCCATGTTCATCGCCAGATGGACGGGTAGAATGGCGCGCGTTCTCGGTGTGATCGCCTCTTCGGCAGCCCTGGGATCGATGCAATAGGTTTCTGGAAGAACGTCTACAAAGACGGGAATGCCACCCAGGCGCAGCACCGGAGCTGCAGTGGCTTCAAAAGTGTAAGCGGGGACGATGACTTCGTCACCGGGAATTAATCCTGCCGCCTTCAGGGCGATCTCAATCGTTACCGTGCCGTTGGCCGCACATAAGGCATGTCTGGCGCCATGGCATTCGGCAAAGCGCTCGGCCAAGCGCTCCGCCAGCGTATTGGGAAACGGATAGCCGCCCCAGTTGCGACCTTCTAGGACGTCAATCAGACTTTTCCCTTCCCGCTCATCAAACTGGGGCCAGGGTGGGAAAGGTCTTGTCCTGACCGGGTTGCCGCCGGCGATGGCCAGGTTTGGCATTTTTCACTTTCTCAATGTCGGACACCGACCATCGGCAACTCGATCCTCACACACGGGAAGGACGACGAGAAGACCAAACAAAAAAACAAGCGATTCCCAGCGCCAGCGTCCCCAGTCCAAAAAGTATCACCCGCCAATCCGCCGTGGCAAAAATGAAGATCCATCCCACCAGCGCGATTAAATTCGGTATTGGGTAAAACCAGATCTTATAGGGCCGCTTCATTTCCGGCACGCGGCGGCGCAGCAGTGTGACGGCAAAAATCTGACCGATAAACTGCACCAGAATGCGCGTCGTCAACAGGGCATCGATGACTATCCCCAACGGGAAAAAACAACACACAATAGAAATGACGCCCAGGACAATCAATGACACGTGAGGAAAGTTTTTTTTTGCATGAAGCCGGCCGAAAACTTTGAAGAAATACCCGTCATTGGCGGCCGCGTATGGGATGCGCGAGTAACCGAGCAGCAGAGCAAACACTGAACCGAATGTCGTCCAAAGCACCATCACTGTAAAAAGAACGGCAATCTTGGAGCCATAAGTCTTTTCCATGAAAATCGATACCACAAAGTCCGAATCAGGCCGGGCCTCCGCCGGGACGAATTCCCGCCACGGCACAACGCCGATCAGGGAAAGATTGATCGCGAAATAAATGAGAGCAACTCCAATAACGCTGATGATGATGGAGCGCGGAATAACGGTTGCCGGATTCCTGACTTCCTCGCCAATGTAGCAGACGTCGTAGTAACCGAGGTAGTCATACATCCCAATGCGTGAAGCCGCGCCCAGGCCCATCAGAAAACCAAAAGAAAACTTGAAAGCATTCGGCGGAAAATCGAAAGCCACCTTTGCATCAAAATGCATCACTCCGGTAACAATCACGGCGGCAGTAGTCAGCAGAGTGCCGACCCAAAGGCTGACGGTTATCCTTCCGATCGTCGTTATGCGCCGATACAGCACAACGATGTTGAGTATTCCCACGGCGGCAGCCACAAGGAGCGCCTGCGCTGGAGTAATTCCCTTCCATACATAGCCGGCGTATTTTGAAAAACCGATGTAACCCGATGCGATCTCCAGCGGCCCGCTGAGGATAAATTGCCAGATGAAAAGAAATGTTATCAAGCGGCCATACCGTTCCCGGGCAAAACCTTCGCGCAGGTAGACGTAGCTTCCTCCCGATCCGGGCATGGCGGCGCCCAACTCGCTCCAGATCATTCCATCGGGAATAGCGATGGCAGCAGCAATGAACCAGCCCAGCATCGACTGCGGTCCTCCCAGCGCCGACATCAGCAAGGGGATAGTGATAAACGGCCCGATGCCGATCATGTTGGACATATTCAGGGCGGTCGCCTGAAGCAGGCCCAAGCGACGCTCGAGGTGTGGGTGGTTCTCGCTCATCGGTTATCAGTTTCGGGTCTCGGGTTTCGGGTCTCGGGTTTTGGTATCCGCTTGCGCAGTCTCAGCTCTGGGCCGGTGCATCGGCGATCACAGAAGAGGTGGATAAAATGAGCGCAGGGGTTCTTATTTTTGCGGGTGAACATGATTTTGCGAAAGAACGCAGATTAACATGGATGGGAATCAAGGAGGGTCGAATCTTTGGCCCTATCAGCGCCGATTCGTTTGATCCAGGCAAACGGAGTGATCCGAAAGCCTGAGCGAATGTCTAATTTGTGTCTTGGTGCCTTGGTGGTGAAGTGTTAAGCACCAAGACACCAAAAGGGGTCAATCCGAGCTTGGACTTCGCAAGGAGGAACACAATGCGTCATCTAACCGTTATCCTCTACACTTTTGTTGCCGCTTCGGGGATCGCAAGCGCGCAGAGTCAGGAGTTGATTCTGCCCATCGTCGTCAATGGCTACGTAAAACAACCGATACACTTTCAAACTATATTTCGAATCGTCAACTTATCCGCCACTGCAACAGAAGTCGCACTGGAGGCTTTTCAGAACGATGGCACTCCCGTTCGTCTTCTGGAACTATTTCCCATTCCCCGGCCCGGCACGAAAACGGTCCTGAAAGTCGATCCCCTCGGTTCGGCGGAGGCCTTTACCGCCGAGGACGTCCCATCCTTTAATGGTTGGGCTCGCGTAACGTTCGATCCTTCAGCAAACATCCAGATAAGCTCGGAAGTGGCATTGATTAATGGGATTGTGGGGCCGCATCCTATTTGCCAGCGCCCCTCGACCGAGATCATAACCAGCGCCCAGGTACCGCCGGTAAAAGCAGCGTTCAAGTTCAGCGCTTTTGCGGTCAATCGGCCCAATCGCCAGAGCGGCTATGCGTTTGTCAATCCTTCACCCACTGATACAGTCGACGTATTTCTATCTCTGCTGGATTCGACGGGAAAGCTGGTCGCTTCGGGGAACCTCAAGATTTTGCCGCAGGCCCGGATCAGCAAGCTTCTGTCGGAACTGGTCAGCAGTCCACCTTCCGATTTTATGGGCACGCTGAGAGTCACGATTGCAAACGGACCGCTCATCGGTGTGGGCGCCCTGAATATTCTTTTCCCTGAGGGGAAATTCCTGGAGCTGCCTGTAACGCCGGTCAATGTCGTGTGTACTGCCGTTCAGCAAGCTGCCAGAAACCCGCTTACCGGCGAGTGCCGGCTGTTCGGCTCACCGTGCGTCATACCAGAAGGATGGTTGCTGGTGGACTCGTGCGCGGGGAAAAAATAATTTAGCCGCAAATAACGCGGATGAACGCGAATACTCCCTTAAGAATTAGGACACGGATAAACACGGAGCACACAGATTTGAGCCCCGAGACGCCAGGGGGCCCGTTAATAACTGGTAGTTAATTGGCAATCCTGACTTGCCCCCCTGGCGTCTCGGGGCTTGGGTCCGTGTAGTCTGTGTTCATCCGTGTCTAATTCTTAAGGGAGTATTCGCGTTCATCCGCGTCCATTCGCGGCTATATCTGACTTAAAAATTCAGCTTCAACCCGACCTGAATATTCCTCCCCGGCCCGGACGCCGATGAGATGTCGCTGATCTCACCTGGTTCCAAAACCAAATCCGCCGTCAGCCGGCCGTCGGCGACCAGATCGAAGCCCGTTCTGCTGGTCTTCTTGAAGCCGGGCAACTCGGCCGTTACGCTGTAATTGCCGACCGGGAGGTTTGTGACAACATAAAAACCGTTGTCATCGGTAACGGCAGTCCGCGTCAGCTTGGTAGCATCGTTGACCACAGTGACGGTCGCGCCTGGGATCACTGCCTTGGACGAATCGGTAACTGTTCCGGAAATACGCCCCATGATGGTCTGGGCGGGCAAGCTGCACAGCGAGACCGCTCCTATCAGCGCCAGCGCGGCCGATCGCCGCCAGACAACGCCTGTCAAGTATCCAGCCAATAGACTCATAGCTGCCTCCTAATGTCGGGGATACGGCGGGTGAGAAACTTTATCACAATTTGGCTGAACAGCCGACCACGTCCACGTTCACGAGCCTACAGTGCCAGGGCCACAACCGAAACAAAAGCCGATCACGGCTACATGAACCGGTGAAGCCACAGCCAAGGATGTAAGAGGCAGTCAGTGAAACCCGAAGGGTTTTGAAAGATGTGTGGGGGCGATGTGCCGGAGAAATGTGGTTAAAAAAACCAGATTTCACGGTCCGGTAACACGTCAACGCCCACGACTACGGCCAATCGAATCGTGAGCGAAATCCAGAGCTAGCGCTTTTCCAGGGGCTCCAGATCGAGTCGACGGAAATAAATCTCAGCCCCTTCCGATAGAGGTGGGCCCTCGGCCCACTTCGTTGCCAAAGTCGACCGAGAGCCCCTGTAACGGTGGGTTACAGAACCAATATGTCTACACTGATACCATATATTTGCTTGCTGTCAAGATTGGCCTTCCATTCCAGGGAAGCTCGCGCCTGTTAGGACATCTAGATACTTGTCAAATGGTTGCTACCTCGGGTCTTAGGCAACCGATCCGTCACAAACGGCAGGAAATCCCCAAATAGAATAGAATGAGTCGCGCTGAATCCGGGCAACAAAGTGGGCAAGCGGAAACGAGACTACGTCAGATTCATCAAATATTTTGTCTTTGCACTCTGGCTGGCAAGCTTTCTCATCACCATCAAAGTTTACAAGCAGCCAGAAGTCACCTATCGGGCGATCAATCCAAAAACGAAGAAGGTCTTCACTAGGACGGTCAAAGAGGGATACAGCTTCCAGCAAATCCTTGCCATTTACCTGGTCATGGGCGGCTTTCTGTTTATAGGCTCCCTGTTCTTCGGTGCGCCCAAAGAAACATCCTCCTCTTCGGTGCGCGGGCGCAAGAGCTTCAATCTCAGACTGAGGTTGAAGCCGGGTTTTTTCGTTCAACCAATGCGATGCCCCACATGCTTGTCGAATGATGTGCATCGATCGCGCAAGGTCGATATTGAATGGGCCCTGGGTTGGTTTTTTATCGCTCCCTTCCGCTGTCACAAGTGCTTCTCTAGATTCTATAGATTCGTATTTTTAGCCAAAAAGTGAAGATCCGAGGCACTTCGCAAAAGAATTTGAAATAGTGTCAAAGGAGTACCATCTAACATCAAAACGGTCGGCACTTAATGGCTTGCGACGCCACCTATTCGAAGGAGAGTGCCATGAACAAGGGAAAGGTTGCCCTTCTATCGCTGACACTGGCCCCTTTTTTTCAGCCTGCCTACTCCCAACTTCCCTCTCGGCCGGACGGACCGGTTTCCGACAGGCGGCCTGTCATCAAAACCCAGGTCGACATGGTGGTGGCGGATGTGCTGGTCACCAGGCCCAAATCGGGCCGGGCTGTCTCGGGTCTTAAGAAAGAGGATTTTGTCTTGTTTGAGGAAGGGGTCCAGCAGCAGATTACGCACTTTAGCCAGAACTCGCTTCCCCTTTCCGTGATTTTGCTGGTCGATAGGGGCGCGTGTCTGGATCCGTTCAATTCTCAAGTGCGCTCGGCGACGCGAGAAGCACTCGCCCGGCTTAAGCCTCAAGACGAAGTGGCTCTAATGAGCTTTTCGGAGACGACTGAGTTGGTTCAGGGCTTTACACAGGACCGGGATCGCGTCGCCGAAGCGCTGGACCGTTTGCCCCACCATGAGGACGAGGGAGACCACTGCTTTAACCGCGCTTTTTACGAGGCTGCCAGCTACATGCGAAAGGCGGGAAATCCCGATGGCCGCCGTGTGATTATCCTGATCACCGGATGGACAACGAGCTTTGACTGTTCCGGGCCATCGGCACAGGAGACTCGGGACGCCGTTCTCGAATCGGGCAGCGTCGTTTGCGGGTTGGTGCCGCGTACCACCGCTCAGCAGTTGGAGAGCGGCATCATCAGGATCGCTACCGGCGTGTCCAGGCTGATGAAGATCCCAACTTCCAGCCTCAAAGATCTGGCCGAAGAAACCGGAGGCGAAGTTTTCACTGATGCACCCGAGAAACTGGACCAGGCTTTCGGGGTTTTGATGCATCATCTTCGTACTCGTTATAGCTTGGGATTTGTTTCTTCCAACTCGAAGCGCGACGGAACCTTTCGCAGATTGACGCTTCAATTGGCGCCGCCGGTCGAAAAGCGAGAGGGAAAGCTGGCAGTACGTACACGACGAGGCTACCTGGCCCCGCGGGCCGCTGGCCCAGAGCAGACCACTATCCAATGACTAGGCTTCGGACACCCGGATGATTTTAAAGTTGAGGCCTTTCAGCGGCTGGTCATCAACGCCATCCACTGGGCAGCGAAGAGGCCCGTACGTAAGAAATGGTCTGGTAAAATCGATATTGACGTGTTTTATCACGAGATTAGAAAAACGACGGGCTGAAATACATGTCTTAGGAGACGACGATACGGTTGGCCATTCCGCAACCATTCACTTCTGTTTCGCGGCAGTCTCCTTTTTTATGAACCCCCGCTCTTCCCAATCCGCCAGCATTTTGCTGAGGCGGTCAGTGGTATCTGAATCCGGTCTCAATTCTAAGAAGCGGCGGAATTCCAAAGCAGCGGAGGCAAAATCGCCTCGGCGGGCTTCGATCGCCCCAAGCATGTAATGTGTAAAAGGGTAGCGTTGGCCGTCACTGCTTTGCTGGACCGCCAGAAGAGATTTTTCAGCCTGATCCAGTCGATCCAGTTGGTAATTGGCGACCCCGCCTAGATATTGGGCCTGGATCACATAGGGGTTCAACTCATGAATCTGGTTTGTCAGCTTGACGATTTCCGCCCAGTGGCCTTGCTCCATCTCCAGCGCGGCCAGCGCCAGGTATGGATCAATATATTTGGAATCGGCCTTCATCGAATTTGTGAACGCCTGCCGCGCGCCCTCCTTGTCTTTGAGAGCTAATCGATTCCTCCCCAAAAGAGTCCACGCTGCCGCGTAGTCCGGGTACTCCTTGACCGCAATTTCCAGTTCTTGCGCGACCTTGAGGCGGTCGGGGTTCTTCTTGCTTAACTCCTTTGTGGCTTTCTCGTAAGCTTTTTTTGCTTTCTCCGGGGCTGCCAGCGAATTGAAGCTGACTGTGGTTCCCTTAACGTCGGCCAGGCGGCGCAGAGTGATCGCACCCACATCGGGCCGGTCAAATGCTCTTCTGAAGCCCAGGTAAATCGAGCTGGACTGAAAACCGACAAGCGACGCTCGAAGCTCGCAGCCGGTTAAATCTACTCTTCCCAGAGAGCCGCTGAAATCCGGTCCGCCAAGCCCTGTATCTAAAGGGGAAGTGCCCCCGGCGCTGATTCCCGTCGAGCCGGCACTGGCGTCGAACACAGGAGTGCTTTGCCTGCTGCCTACTTCGAGGCTGAAGTCCCCCTTGCTTTGAGAATAAACCCTCATGCGAATCTGGCCGTTACAGAGCAGTTCCACTGCCACCGGCTCGGGGAGCGGCGAGCCATCCTCGATCACCACTTTACCGAAGAGGAAAATCGGCTGCTCAAGCCTGCGCTGTGCGGGTTGCCGACTGTTTGGGCTGGGCTGCGGTTGTCTGGTGGTTCCAGGCGAATCCGTGGGATTGCCGGGGGCGGGCTGAGGTTTAGGCTGCTGTGGCGCGCCCGCCAATTCTGAATAACCCGTCAGCAGCAAGGAGATTATCGCGAACGCGAAAAGTTTCTTACTCATATCGACCACCTTTGTAGGTCAGTAGAGAAGACCGGCTTGCTCGAAACTTATTCTACGCCCGATGACAAGGAATTTGCTTGGTGAAATTGAAGTTTTTGCGTGCCAGGATAAGATTTCAATAAAAACAAAGTGTGTTGTTTCTTTCAGGGTCCTTGAATGCCTGTCGTTGTGCAAGCAAAGCCGATCTCGATGGCCCCGCCGCTGGAGTCCCAGGGCGACCCGTGCATCATGGTGATCTTCGGCGCGCAAGGCGACCTGATGAAGCGCAAGCTCCTTCCTGCGCTTTACCGTTTGGTGAGCGCAGGCCGCATCTCAGGGGAGTTTCATATCCTCGGCGTGGGCCGCGACAAGATGAGTGACGACCAATTTCGCGCGCAAATGCGCGACAGCGCCCGCAGTCCTTCAGCAGAGATGGGCGTCTCCAGCGATGAAGAGTGGCAGGCATTCGGACGGCGCCTGCACTATGCAGCCGGCGACCTGAACGACGAAGGTGTTTACCGCCAGATTGGGTCGCGCCTGGAAACGCTGCAGCAGGAGGAGAATGCCAGCGCGAACCGTCTCTTTTACTTCTCTACGCCGCCGTCGTTGGCGCCGGCCATTGTCGGCGGTCTGGGCGCTGCCGGCCTGGCCACGGAAGAGAAACACTGGTCGCGCATCATAGTAGAAAAGCCTTTCGGACGCGACCTGGAATCAGCCCGCTCCCTCAACGCCGCTATCGCGAGCGTGTTTCAGGAGAAGCAGGTTTATCGCATCGACCACTATCTGGGGAAGCAGACTGTGCAAAACATTCTTGTCTTTCGGTTCGGCAATCTGCTCTTCGAACCGGTCTGGAACCGAAACTTCATCCACTATATTGAGATCACCGCGGCCGAGACTCTGGGCGTTGAGCATCGTGCCGCGTATTACGAGGAGGCAGGAGCGCTGCGCGATATGGTTGCCAATCACCTGCTGCAGCTATTGACACTAACAGCGATGGAGCCTCCGGTGGCATTCGATGCCGATTCTGTGCGCGAAGAGAAAGTCCAGGTTCTGCGCTCAATCCATCCGATGACCTCCGAGGAAGTGGCCGAGCAGACGGTGCGGGGACAGTACGGGGCGGGAGAGATTGACGGCTCACGCGTGCCCGCCTACAGAGATGAACAAGGAGTCCCCAGGGATTCGGGAACGGAGACTTACGCTGCCGTTCAGTTTCGCATACAGAACTGGCGTTGGGCCGACGTGCCATTTTACCTCCGCACCGGCAAGCGGCTGGCACGGCCGATTACCGAAATAGCCGTGCACTTGAAGCGCACACCGCAGGCCCTCTTCGCGCGGACGCCACATGACCGGATCGAGCCGAACGTGATCGTGCTGCGAATCCAGCCCGACGAAGGCATCACCATCACGTTTGGGGCAAAGCGTCCCGGTACGGAGATGCATACGGCGATGGTCCACATGGATTTTTCTTACCAGACGGGCTTCGGCGCGAGCTCGCCTGATGCCTACGAAACGCTTTTGCTGGATGCAATGCAGGGCGACGCAATGCTCTTTACTCGCCGTGACGAGGTTGAAGCGCAGTGGCGACTGATTACTCCCATCGAAGAAGCCTGGTCCAACCAGAAGCCGGCTGAATTTCCCAACTATGCGGCGGGCAGCAACGGTCCGGCGGCGGCAGATCAGTTGGTCGCCCGCAATGGCCACCGCTGGCGCCCTATTGGCGGCTCTATATCGGAAGGGAATGGATAGAGTCGTTTCGGCGGATACGACATATCGGTTCGCTCGGCTTCGTCAATTCTTGGCCGCCGAGAACCTGCGAGACAATTGATCGTACCGTAGGGGCGGCCCTGTGTGGCCGCCCGTTTGCCGATGGTGGTGCGGGCGGCCACGCAGGGCCGCCCCTACGTGGCCTTCTTAATCCCCGTGTTCCCAGTGTTCCCCGTCGTTCATTCCCCTTAAGTCCCATCTTCATGCGCCAGCCGCATCAACCTACAAACTTATACCCCAGGCGATGAGCCGTCAGAATATACTGCGGGTGGCCGGGGCTGGCCTCCAGCTTTTGGCGCAGCCAGGCGACGTGCACATCTACGGTACGCGTCACCGGCATGGCGTCGTAGCCCCAGACCTCATCCAACAGTTCATTTCGTGAAAGAGTCGCTCCTCGATGCTCGATGAAATAACGCAGCAGTTGGAATTCGCGCGCTGAAAGCTCCACCGGTTTTCCGTCCCTTGTTACTTCAGCCCGGCGGAAATCCACATGGACCGCGCCGAACTGATATGTTTCTAAGGGCGTTTTTGACGCCGGAGTGACGCGCCTTAGCAGTGCTTCAATGCGTGCCTCGAGTTCCATCATTTCGAACGGCTTGCTCAGGTAGTCGTCAGCTCCGAGCTTCAAACCGATAACCTTGTCGGTCACCTGTCCACGCGCCGTGAGCATCAGGATCGGTGTAGTAATGCCTCGCTGGCGCAAGTCCCGGCAAATGTCGAATCCGTTCTTGCGTGGAAGCATCACGTCCAGGATGATGAGATCGAAAGTCCCCTTGGTGGCCCGATCCAGACCTGTGTCCCCATCCTGTGCCGTTTCCAGCGCATAGCCGTCGCGGCCCAGGCGGTCGGTCAGCGTCAAAACCAGGCCGGGTTCATCCTCAATTAGAAGAATGCGATGATTCATGGCGAACTCTGTTCCAATGACCCGAGCCTTTTGCCCGCCGTGTCCTTGGTGTCCTTTGTGGTTGAATTGCTGTTTGACCAAGGACACAGTGGACACAGCGGGCTTTTCAAGCACGCTCAGCCGGCTGCATTCTCATTAGCATCGCTGGCAGCCAGTGCCGGCAGGTGCAGCGTGAAGGCACTGCCTCGCCCGGGCTTACTGTCAACGCTCACACTGCCGCCGTGAGCTTCCACGATATTCTTGACCAGGCTCAAGCCCAAGCCGTTGCCGTGAATTTGAGCAGCGATGGCTCCCTGCCCACGGTAAAACGGCTCGAAGATGTGCGGCAGATCCGCCGGCGCAATACCAGGCCCCCTGTCTTCAACAGTGATTTGTATTTCCGGGCCGCGCTTGCCCACTCCTTCTACCGCTCGAAGTTTGAGCCAGCGGCTGCCGCCGCCATACTTAATTCCATTGATCAGCAGATTTTGAATGGAATGGGTCAACGCTGTAGCATCGGCACGGACTGCCGGCAGATTCGGCTGCAGCTCCTTCTCGAAATGGATGTTTTGCTCTCGTATCTGCGGTTCGCAAGCAGCCTCGGCATTCTCAATCAGCTCGCCTATGTCCTGACGGCGCATCCGATACATTCTCCGTCCTGACTGGATGCCGGAAAATTCCAGTATCTGTTCCACCATCTTTGCCAAGCGCCGGCCTTCGTTGCGGATTAATTCTCCATATCGCCTCACCTGAGGCGCGTCATGGATCACACCATCGGCCAAGTTCTCGCCGGCAGAGCAGACAACCGCCAGCGGGGTGTGCAATTCGTGAGAGACGCTGGCTACAAAATCCATCTGCTGCTTTACCAGCCGTTGGGCGCGCTGCGTGGAGACAACAATCAGAGCCATGCTCGATGCCAGCAAGAACAGGATGCCAAAGCTGATCAGAAGGTTTCTGTGGCGCGCGGAGGCCACTACCGATTCCAGGGAGCCGCCCCGATGCTTGACCATTAGTTGCCAGCGCCCGTTGTCCCTGGCGTTTGGCCCCGGCGGCCTGAACGGTCCCGGATTGCGTCGAAACTCCGGACCAGGATGCGGCCTGTCCCGGTCAAACGGCGCACCAGGCGCCCACCCCCGCGGGCCGCCGCGTGGATTGTTCTGGAACATCTCGGGATGGAGGGACAGCAGAATTCCTGAGCCATCCGCCGAATGCAACAACTCATCCGCCCGGTCCGACTGGTAGATTACCTTCTCCGGGTCCCTGCGGCTGACAATTGCCAGGTCGTAATCCTGCGCTCCATCGGGATTGAAGAAGTACCGTCTGGCAAGGGTATCAATGAAATCCTTCTCCAGATAACGACGGTCCAGCCTGACAACTGAGCAGCTCAACAAGGGTGCCGAAGGCGGTCCGTTTCCGAAACTGCGACTCAGAAACATCGGAGCGATCAGCGCCGGGATTTCCGCGTCGATGAAATCGAAAGGTCCCCGAAACGGCGGACCCACTCCAGGTTCCGGCCGGTGGAATCGCTCCTCCAGCCTGGCGCGCAAGCCGCCGAATTCCGCCGGCCAATCGGCCGGGTTGAGGCGGCTTGTCTCGCGATCGAATCGTAACAACCTGCCATGCCCGCTCTCGTCCGCCGCTATCAGGAAAAGGTCGCTGACAAGACGGGGATAAGAAGCGGTCATTATCCACTGGTAGTAGCGCTGCGAAAACTGCGCTTCCACCCATTCTTGCGGGTGAGCCAAATTCTGCTGCCCCACGGGTTCCATCTGGATGTTGAAGTTGGAAAAAGCGCGGCTCAGCTCGCTATCAAAATCCTGGGTGAAGCGGGAAATACGCTCACGCAGGCTGGCTTGCATGCGCTGCAGCTCTGCTTCACTAACTTCTCCCGTCCATCGATACTGCAGAACAGCAAGCACGGCCAACAGCGCCAGCAGCCCGCCGACCATAAGGGGAAGCAGGGGAATTCTGTGTATCCAGCGGACCATCGCCGCGATTGTAACACTGAGGTTAGGGAACGAGATCAGCCAGCACGAAATTTTACATCCTTAACAAAAGCTTTACTTGGGCTTAACCACCGATTATAGAGATCTCCCTTAGGATTTCTTTGTAACCGGCAATGAGGCCAGTTACACGGAAAGGAGTGTATATCGTGAAAAATAATTCCATCAGGTTGACCGTCATAACGGTTTCGCTTTTTGGCTCACTGTTGGCTGCGGCTTTGGCGCAGCAGGGACCCATGCGCGATCCTCTGGTCCCCTTAAAACATGCGCTCAGCGAAGCAAGCGCGCCGGCGCTAACGGCGACTCAAGAACAGCAGCTCAATTCACTGATCACGGCATTTAGAAACGCGCATCAGCCCGGGACTCCGAACACCACGCTTCAGTCGGCTCTTCAGGCCTACCAAGCTGCCATCCTTAACGGAGACAACACCACCGCTCAGGCTCAGGCGGATTCCATCGCCAATGAGCAAGCCAACGTTAGCCGCAAGGATCTCAAGGACAGAGCTAAGCTTGAAATTGACGTCCTGGCTGTTCTCAAGAGCAATGATGACCAAGTAGGCTTGCTGTTGAAGCGCATTGGTAGCGTGGGGCTCTCCCGATTGTTGGGATCCCTGGCAGGTCCGGGAGGACCGGGCGGTCCTGGCAGACCACCTCTGGGTGTGTTCGGCGGGGAAATTCACCACTAGGCAGGTATTGACGGCTGGGCCTTAAACCTTTTTGGAGAAGGCCGCTGATGGTTTTTCAATAAATAAGATGGAATTTGAGGCAGCCCCGGTAGGGGCGGCGTAATGTTAGCCCACAGCGTAAGCTGTGGGATTTATAGGTTATTGACAACACGCCAGCCCCGGCAGGGGCGAAAGAATCAGCAGGAAGAATGAAAGAAGAAAAATTTCTTTCGCCCCTCCCGGGGCTAAATTGTTTATCGATAGGATCACTATTTCCCACAGCTTACGCTGTGGGCTTACATTCTTTCGCCCCTCCCGGGGCTTGGCGCGCTTCGCGGACGCCCTGGTTTGCGGCGCACTGCATGAGAAAATGTAGAAACTCCAGAGGCCGCTGGAAGCGGTCCTGAGACGGCCCTCAGGCCGTCTCTCCACTTCCGAAATGTGCGCCACTACCCTAGGAGGATCCGTGTGCTATCCTAGAAGATAGCACGATGATTTCAACCGATACTTCAGCGTCATTTCGTTCCGCTTACCTAAAGCTCAGCCGGGCCGCCCTGCAGGAGAGGGCTAACCGCGCCGTTGCCGCACTGGCCGACTGCCGCGCCTGCCCGCGCGATTGCGGAGTCAACCGCCTGGAGGACAAATGGGCCGCCTGCAAGACGGGACGCTATGCGGTCGTCGGCAGCTACTTCCCGCACTTTGGAGAAGAAGATTGTTTGAGAGGATGGAACGGCTCGGGGACTATCTTCTTTTCGCACTGCAACCTTCGCTGCGTTTTTTGCCAGAACTACGACATCAGCCAGGCGATCAAAGCCGGGCGAGCCCCCGGATCTTCCCCTGAAGAAATTGCCGGAATGATGCTGGAACTTCAGCGGCGCGGCTGCCACAACATCAATTTCGTGACCCCGGAGCATGTGGCCCCGCAGGTGATCGAGGCGATCGTCAAGGCCATTGATCGAGGTCTTCTACTCCCCATTGTCTACAACACCAGCGCCTACGATTCACTGGAGAGCATCGAAATGATGGACGGCATTGTGGACATTTACATGCCCGACTTTAAATACTGGTCGACGGAGCGAAGCCGGAAATACATGCAGGCGGAAGATTACCCTGAGGCGGCGCGCGCCGCAATTAAAGCGATGCACCGTCAGGTGGGACCGCTG
>DASXTB010000305.1:0-18855 GCA_036505615.1 Acidobacteriota bacterium | reverse complement strand
CGGATTGCTTCCTCCAATGCAACCCAACGGAGGATTCTGGACCTCCCAGTCCGTCATAGGGTGGTGGGACATGAGCATCATGCTGATGCTGGGCGGCATTCCGTGGAATTGCTACTTCCAGCGAGTGCTGTCGTGCCAGTCACCGACGAAGGCTCAATGGCATTCGATCGCCGCGGGTTTGCTCACAATTGGCTTTACCTTACCTCCGTTGCTGCTGGGGTTGGCTGCCTTCGGATATGCATGGAGCCCCAGCCTTCGAACCGAGCTGAGTGCCAGTCCGGCAGAGACGCTGCCCTTGCTACTTCGGCAAGCCACGCCGGAGCTTGTCAGTATATTGGGTTTGGGAGCTATCATCGGCGCGGTCACTTCCAGCTTCAGCTCTTCGATCCTCTCTGCCGGTTCGATGTTTAGCTGGAATTGTTGTAGGCGCCTGGTCTGGCCCGAGCTGTCGGTAGGAAAGATGAAAGCCATTATTCGCGGCTCGATTCTCTTTCTCGGCACAGGTGCGGCAGTTATGGCTTTGAAGGTGCAGAGCGTGCAGGCGCTTTGGTTTTTTACCAGCGACCTGATTTTCGTGCTTCTCTTTCCGCAGCTGGTGTACGCATTGTTCGATCCGAAGGTCAACCTTATCGGTTCAGTGACGGCTTTCGTTGCGTCCTTGATCTTGCGGCTCGGCGGCGGCGAGCCGCTTCTTGGTGTGCCGCACTTCATCCCGTATCCGGAAATACTGTCTGGCTTTTTGCCGGGCAGTCCGCAAAACTGGTATGACCAGGCAACCGGTGCGATGCTGTTTCCGTTCAAGACGCTCGCTGCGCTCACTGGTCTTGTGCTGATGCCGATTGTTTCCCGCGCGACCCTGCGCTGGAGCCCGCCCCGCCCATTGCGAAACGTGGAAGGCGAACAATAAACCTCACATGAATCTCCCCGGCACGCGCAGTCTTATTTCGTCCCTGGCAATTGCTTTGGTGCTCGCCTTAGCGGCGTTTCCCCTCCAGCAAATAAAGAAACGGAAGACCCGAGATCCCGGAGTAGGGCGGCTTGAAGACGGAACGGTGGTTCTTCCCACGCTGCAGCTTCTTCATCCCGCAGGGGTGTCGGTGGATGTCCCCGGCCGGCCGCGCGATATGGTTCTTTCGCCGGACGGTCGTTTCCTTTACGTCAAGAACCTCTCTCGCAGCCAGCACTTGAGCCTCGCTGTCATTGATGTCGATCGAAGAGAGGTCATTCAATTGCTGGAGGATTCCAAAGAGGCCCATTCCTATCACGGCATCGCGTTGTCTCGCGATGGGCGGCGTTTGTACACTTCCGTGGACGAATCCGGGGTTTGGGAAGCTGAGGTTGGGTCTGACGGAAAGATCTCCTGGGCCCGAAAGATATCTCTTGCTCCGCGTCCGGATAGGACTTACCTGGGGGCAGGGGGGATTGCTTTGAATGATGAAGAGAACCGCGCTTATGTCTGCATCTCTCGCGCGAATCGCCTGGCGGTCCTTGACCTGAGGCAAGGACGAGAAATCGCTTCCATTCCTGTAGGAGTGGCCCCCTATGCAGTAGTGCTGGATCGGCATTCTGGGTTGGCATTTGTTTCTAATTGGGGAGGCAGGCGACCGGGGAGGGATGAACGAAAAGGGGAGGCGCAGGGAATCGAGATTCTGACAGACGAAAGAGGAATCGCGTCATCGGGTACCGTTTCTGTGGTTGACGTGGGGCGGCAAAAGCAGATTGCAGAGATCTCAACAGGTCTGCACCCCGCAGAACTTGCTCTCGATGAGGAGAGAGGCCTGCTTTATGTCTGCAATGCAAATGAAGACACCGTGTCAGTGGTTGACTTCGTTCACCGCAAAGTCATCGAGACGATAAATGTTCGCCTCCATGCCGACCAGCCATTTGGAAGCGCGCCCAACGCGCTTGCTTTGAGTCCCGACGGATTGTTCCTGTTTGTCGCCAATGGGGGCAACAATGCTCTGGCAGTAATTCGTCTCGGGCGCAACCGGCGAGCCGGCGCCGACGCATCACGGGTGGAAGGATTCATCCCCACGGCGTGGTACCCCGCTCGCGTAATCATCCGGGATGGGCGGCTGTACGTTGCCAACCTAAAGGGATGGGGGGCGCTGGCCAGGCCACCGGGACAAACTGCATTTCACGTTCGCGATGTTCTGGGGACGGTCAGCATGTTGGATATTCCGAGCGCGGAAACGCTGGCTTCTTACACCGGTCGCGTCTACGAGGACGCCAACCTCCCCCAAGTGCTTCGAGGCCTGGAAAAGGCTAGCGTCAAGATCGATTCGGTACCCGTGCCTCGGCGGACGGGCGAGCCCTCATTGTTCGAACATGTCGTCTACATCATCAAGGAGAATCGGAGCTACGATCAAGTTCTGGGAGACATGAGCCAGGGAAACAGCGATCCCTCACTGTGCATTTTTCCCAGAACCGTCACTCCCAACCATCACGCTCTGGCCGAAGAGTTCGTCCTGCTGGACAATTTTTACTGCAACAGCCTTTATTCCGCTGACGGTCATGCCTGGATTACAGAAGCCAACACGACCGATTACATGGAGAAGTCCAGATCCAATTTGGTCTGGGGAGACAATCCGCTCGCCTATTCTTCGTCGGGATTCTTGTGGACGCACATCTTGAACCATGGCCTTACATTTGAGAACTTTGGCGAATACGCGTACACCGACTATCGGCCAAAGACCGCCAGTTACAGTGACATCTACAGCGGCCGGCTCAAAGGGAAATTCCCGGTGCGCTTTGATCAGAAGCTTAGCATCCCCGCTCTTCGATCCTACACAATGAAAGACTTCCCCGGCTGGAACCTGAACATTCCCGACAGCCTGCGCGCAGACATCTTCCTCAGGAAATTGAAAGAGCACGAGCGATCGGGATCTTTTCCCAACTTCACCATCCTTTATCTTCCCAACGATCACACCTCGGGTACCAAGGAAAACATGCCTACGCCCCGGTCGTATTTAGCCGAGAATGATCTGGCGCTCGGACGCTGCATTGAAGGGATCTCGAAAAGCCGCTTTTGGAAAAATACTTGCATCTTCGTGGTTGAAGATGATCCTCAGGATGGATTCGATCACGTCGATGGCCACCGAAGCGTGGCTTTCGTGGTGAGCCCGTATACTAAGCGACACTCGGTCATCTCGACGCGCTACAATCAGACCAGCCTGGTTCGCACTGTTGAATTGATTCTCGGTATTCCCCCCATGACGCAGTTTGACGCTATGGCACCGCCCATGTGGGACATCTTTCAGGCCCAGGCGGATCTCACTTCGTATACCGCCAGGGCGGCGCAGGTTCCATTGCTGGAGATGAACCCTCCCGCCGCGAAGCTCAAAGGGAGGGCGCGATACTGGGCCGAAAAAAGCATGCAGCAGAATTTCGTTCGGGTAGACGCAGCCGATGAAGAGACGCTGAACCGGATTCTCTGGCATGCCATGAAGGGCTTAGATGCGCGCTTTCCTGCAGAGTTTACCAATCAGAACCGCGCCCGTCAGGGCGCGCGCGGAGATTCTAACGAGATTCGCAGTAAGTTTTTCTAAGTTGCAGCCAGCTCGCATTTCGCAAGGCGCCGAGCAATCAACAAACATTTTTCCCGCGCGCCCTGAGGGGCGCGGTTCTGATTTTTTCTCAGGGTCTTGTCCCAGCGAGCGTGAGATTTTTCACAAGCTCCCCACACGCCTCCACCGCGAGGAAAAATCTGACCGCGTTATGTGCGTAGCACTTTAATTTCGACCCTGTGGTACCAGTTATTGCCGTAGCGGTTGATGACGCTGTTGTCCGGCTCCTCGGGTTGCGCGCCACCAGCGTCGTCAAATGCTCGACACACCAGGGTGTAAACCCCGTTTGCGGGAGTGTTCCAGACCAAACGCCAACGCACCCACGCGTATCGCACTGGCTTGTCCAACAGTACTGCAGCCGTCCACGTGGATCCTCCATCGGTGCTAACCTCGACGCGCTTCACTATCCCCTCACCGCTCCAAGCCGCCCCGGTCACGATGGTGGAGGCGCCGGAAATTTGTTCTCCGCTGACGGGTCGGGCAATCTGCGACTTGATCTTCATCTGCATCTCGGCCCGAAACTCAAATCTCCCAGTTCCAGGGATTCGCCGGGCTGTGAAGTAACGTTTGGTCATGTAGAAGCCTTTGTAAGAGTGATCGATGACACGAATCCGTGAAAGCCACTTCACATGGGACATGGCGTAATAGCCCGGGACAACCACGCGGACTGGAAAGCCGTGCTCCCATGACAAAGGCTTTCCATTCATTTCCCACGCGAGCATGGTTTCCGTCGAAAGGGCTTTCTGCAAAGGGATGCTGCGGGAAAAGATCAGAGGCACACTCTCCTCCTCGTCAAGGCCGAAGTCTGCTCCTTCAAACACGATTTCCTTCGCACCGGCGCCGACTCCGGCTTTCTCCAAAAGTAGGTGAAGCGGAATCGCGCGCCATTCCGCCGTGCTGATTAATCCCCCTCCCGGCGGATTGCCGGAGCACTCGAAGGTAACTGTTCTGGTGACAGAAGGGAGTTTGATCAGCTCCTCAAAGGAGAATTCACTTCTCTGTTTGACCAGCCCATCCAGCGTGAGCTTCCAGTCGGCAACGCTCAGTTGAGGGTGGTCAAGATGGCTGCGTAGGAAGAATTGTGCCGTGGGCGTCTGCCAGCTTCCCAATTCCGAAAACAGAAACTCCCGCCACCGCGGGGGAGATCCTCCGGCGATGGCCTGCAAAGGCTGGGACCCGGCTCTACCAACCGGGAAAATCAGCGCGGCCGCTACCAACTGTTTGAGCCACGCCCGCCGGTTCAGGGGTTGTGGCGAAGCAGTCGCTGGAGCCAAAGATGAAGCGGGGTGCTCGATGATTGCCATATCTAAAAATTGATCGAAAATGCTGATCGCCTTACCAATTGTTTGTTACCGGCGTGAAAATCTTGTGTTAACGTGAAGAAAAAGCTCGTCCGCCAGTTCGGATAATTCACGGCGAACGGTGTTCCAATATGTCCCATTTGATACACAAAGATACGCGAAACTTTTGGCTCCAACGGCGAAAAAACCCACACTATAGTTGGTGTCTTGGTGGCTCCGATGAAAATATGAATCGCTTTTTTGTAGAGTCGCGATATCTAGGCCTCTGGAACCGCAAAGCGGTCACATAAATTTCGCAAAATCGCAGCATGAACCGTTCGGTGAAGGGTGAACCACCAAGACATCAAGGCACCAATCTAAGCGAGACCAGTAATTATAAACCGCTCTATCGACGAATACGTATTCAGACCTTCATACTGACATGGTTAGCGTACGCGTTCTTCTATCTCTGTCGCACCAATTACTCCATAGTCAAGGGGACCGTAGCACGCGCCTTCAATCTCGACAGCCTTCAATTGGGATACATAGATACCACGCACCTGGCTATGTATGCCGTCGGTCAGTTTGCCAACGGCGTTTTGGGTGACAAGATAGGAGGTCGCCTGCTCGTCGGGTTCGGTCTTTTAGCGACTGCCGCCTTGAACCTGCTTTTTGGAGCGGGACAGAGTTTCTTTATTCTTTTGGTTTCCTATGGACTGAATGGTTTCGCTCAATCGGCGGGATGGCCGGGGTGCATCAAGACGATTTCTCAATGGTTCTCCGCAGAAGAGCGTGGAACGGTAATGGGCGTCTGGTGTACCTGCTATCAGGTGGGGTCGCTCCTTTCCACGTTTCTGGCGACCTGGCTGCTGGTGCACTACGGCTGGCGCTCTGCCTGGTTTGTTCCCGCCATTGTGGTTGGAGGTTTTGCGCTTATCTTTCTCTCCTTTCCGCTGAAGTCGCCGGAAGAAGAGGGCCTTCCTGACATCGAAACTTATTGCTCTCAACAATCTGGTCGAATTGCGGCTGCGCAATTTGAGCCGGTTCGCTTTGAGAGCAATTGGGATGACACACTCGGCGTTGTCAAGAGCCGCGTCATCTGGATTCTTGGCGCCACTTATTTTTTTCTGACGTTCGTGCGTTATGCGCTACTATTCTGGTTGCCCTTCTACATGTCACACTCTCTGCACTATCAGGTAAGCGAAGCGGGCTACACGTTTTTGGTTTTTGACTCGGCCGGTATACTTGGCGCCATACTGGCTGGAATTGCTTCCGATCGAATATTTAGCAGCCGGCGAGCCCCAGTTGTGGTCCTCATGATGACAGGCCTGGCGGTTGTGACTTATTTCTACGGAACAGTCAGCACGATGGGGCGCGTTCCTAACATTGTAGCTGTAGCTATCATGGGATTTCTGCTTTATGGGCCGGTCTCCTTGACGGGGACGGCTGCGACCATCGACTTTGGTTCCAGGAGAGCCATGTCTGCAGCAGCAGGATTCGTCAATGGCCTGGGCTCTATTGGCGCTGCTCTTTCCGGCGTGGTAGTGGGGTATCTCTCAAAGAATTTCGGCTGGCCGGTGGTCTTTAATCTTTTTGGCCCCTTGTCGTTGATCGGCGCCCTGTTGATGGCGTCCATCTGGAATGCTCGCCCGAAGTCTTAAGAAAAGGGTGTCCTTAGCCCGGATTATTCACAAATCTCTTGTAGGCATAAAGCGAGCCGCGCAGCGGCGCAGAGAATTGTAGCCGAGGCCGTGAGGCCTCGGTCAGGTGTCCCCGAAAATGACGAGCCCGCCTCAGGCGGGCGACAGAGTATTTTTGATGTGCAAATACACAATCAATCGCAGGCATGTCATCTCGCGTATCGAATTCTGTCGCCGCTACGCGGCTTCACCTATCTGGGGACGCCTGACCGAGGCCTCACGGCCTCGGCTATAATTCTCTGCGCCGCTGCGCGGCTTTTCTTCTCGCTACAAAAATTTGTGAATAATTCCCGACTCGCGACTCTGATGGGCGCATTTCTGCTTTTGGAATTCAGTTTCATTCATAGTCTCGCGCCGCCAATTGAATTCGTAGATGTAGCTGGCCTGGCGGGCGTCCAGGTCCGCGATTTGTCGGGAGGAATAGAAAAGGTTTCGCTCTTGGAGACGGTCGGTCACGGCGCAGCGTGGCTGGACTACGATCAAGATGGCCTGCTGGATCTGTACGTCATCAACGGCTCCACGCTGTCGAGACTGAAAGGCCAGGACAAGTCCGATCCCCCGCCTTGCAGGTTGTTCCGAAACAATGGCGACGGCACTTTCACGGACGTGACTTTTCGCGCCGGAGTAAGCGGGCAGGGAATCTGGGGGATGGGAGTGGCTGTCGGAGACATCGACAACGACGGATTTCCTGATATTTACGTGACGGGATTCGCCCGAAACATTCTCTATCACAACAAGCGCGATGGAACATTTGAAAACACGACCAAGAAAGCCGGTGTCGTGGGAGGAGGCTGGTCGACGAGCGCTACCTTCGGAGACTACGATCGCGACGGCTTGCTGGATCTTTATGTGGCGCGCTATGTGGACATGGATATTTATCACTTTCCCACCGGTTGCCTCTATTCCGGGATCCGGGTAGCGTGCGGGCCGATGGGGCTCAAGGCCCAACACGACCTGCTGTATCACAACAATGGAGACGGAACGTTTAAGGATGTCACTAATGCTGCCGGGGTTGGCGCCGGCGAAGCTTACTTCGGCCTGGGCGCAATTTTCGTCGATTACGATCGTGACGGGTATCCCGACATTTATGTCGCCAACGACGCGACGCCGGCCAATCTCTGGCACAACAATCACAACGGTACCTTTACCGACGTGGGGACGGTGGCAGGTTGCGCCTTCAACGGTGACGGCAAGGAGCAGGCCCGAATGGGCGTGGACACAGCCGATTACGACCGCAGCGGCTATCAGTCGATATTTACCACGAACTTTTCCGGAGAAACGAATTCACTATTCCGAAATCTCGGAAAAGGTTTGTTCAGAGATGCGACGGAAGAAGCCGGGCTGGGAGCTTCAAGCATCCCTTATCTTGGCTGGGGCACGAAGTTTATCGATTACGACAACGACGGATGGCTCGATCTCCTGGCAGTAAATGGACACATCTATCCTGAAGTCGACAAGTATCATCTAAGTTACACCTATAAGCAGCGGGTTTTGCTGTTCCGTAACCTGGGAGGGTATTTCCGCGAGGTCAGCAAGGAAATCGGAGGCGACCTGACCAAGCCGATCTGCGGGCGAGGAGCAGCTTTTGCAGATTACGACAATGACGGCGATATGGATGTCTTTGTGGTGAATATGGACGATCTTCCCGAACTGCTGCACAACGGGGGCGGAAACCGTAATAACTTTCTCACATTCCGCATGATCGGAACGAAGAGCAACCGTGAGGGCATCGGCGCTCTAATCAGCCTCACTGTCGGTGGCACAGTGCGCACGGCCGAGGTTCGGAGCGGTGGAAGCTACCTTTCCAGCAACGATTCGCGCGCACATTTCGGATTGGGCTCCGCTCCGGAGGCCGAATTAGTGGAGGTGTTGTGGCCCAGCGGAATCAGAGACCGCCTGCAACACGTCAGCGCCAATCAGTTTGTCACGATTACTGAAGGGAAAGGCATCACTGCATTGCGCAAGCCCAATGGTATGAAGCCGGTGCCCAAATAATGAAATACGTTGCCTTGAATCTGATCGTCCTGGTTTTGATGGTAGCGCCTAAGTCCGATCCAGGACCGTCAGAAGGTGCGGAGAAGCAAGAGCGCGCTGCAACTTCTAAGACCCACAGTACTCTTCCCGACAGTGCTGTTCCGCCCTGGGTTGTAGGCGTCCGCGCTCGGCTGGCCGAAAAAGACTACGACCGCGCTGCCAAGCTTCTCGAGCAGCTTGTTTCCAGACACACAAACGACTTCGAAGTTCTCAATCTGCTTGCCGCGACGCTGGAGCGCGCCGGGCCCGCGGAAAAAGCCACCACCTATTACCAGCGGGCGCTGCAAGTCCTTCCGGAATCGACAACGGTGCGGCTCAATCTAGCTTTGAATTACGTCCGGCTCAAGAAATACGACAGTGCATCGACAGAGTTTACACGCCTTCTGAAGGAGGATTCTCTGTCACGCCTTCAAGAGCCGACCTACCAGCAGGGCCCGGATGACGACGTAATCGGCGCTTTCGTCGATCGCATCCCCGCGCGACAGCAAGACTGGTATGAGCTGGGGATGCTGCTGCTGCGCCATACCAGGATTCAGGGAGCGCAAACAGTCTTCCTGAAGGCTGTTCGTCTTTTCCCCGATTCCGCGCGGCTGCAATACGGCTTGGGTTGGTCGCTCCAGGAAGGGGGTAGGTTTCAGGAGGCCAGAGAAGCCTTCTCAGACGCCTTGAAATTGCAGTATCCATTTCCGGAAGCAGCGCTTCGTCTGGGCTATGGGCACTACATTCAAGGCGAATACTCCGATGCAATCCGGATCTATGAAAAACTTTTGACGTCGCAATCCGACAGCTACGAGGCTCATTATTTCCTGTCGCAGGCCTATGCAAAGAAAAGCCCTCCCGAGCTGGAGACCGCTGCTGAACACCTGAGGAAGGCAATTTCCCTCAATCCACAATCCTTCGACTCCCATGCCGAGCTGGGCCGGATATATCTTGAAGCGGGGATGCTCGGCAGCGCCAGACAAGAGCTGGAGCTTGCCGTCCGATTGAATCCGGAAGAAGAGAAAGCTCATTATTTCCTGGCACAGGTTTATCTGAAGATGGCGCAGAATGCGTTGGCTGAGAAGGAACTCCGCACCTTCGAGGAATTACGCCGGCAGGATCGCTTGCGCGCCCGGGAAGCGATGAATGCCGATCTGTTGTGGAGCCGAGAAGCGGTCACGCCGATGCTGGCCCAGAAAATACGGCATTTTTTCGAAGACTACAAAGCCGCCCTCCTTACCGGAAATTACCTGCGAATATGGCAATGGTTGACTCCAGCATCGCGCCAGCTCTACGACGATGACTTCGCTCAATTCAGCAGCATCGCTTCACGAGTTTTTGAAAATCTTGAAGTGCGGCAGTTGCTGAAGCAGTCGACGCTTGAGAGAGGCAGGCTGGTAGCGGGACGGATTTTCTGTGAATTCAGTGCGGCCGCTGGAAAGCGCATCCCGCCTCTGGTGCTGCTGAAGGAAGGCGGCCAATGGAAGATTGATTATGCCTTCGAATGGACGACTGCAGGCATCGGATACTTGGGCGCTCGGTAGCAGTGGGCCAAACCCACAGTGGAGAAGAATTCGAGTCCGTGTTCAATCGCCTTCATCCGCGGCTAGACTGTCCCCGCTTGGCAGACTTGATAACCACCGGCTGGACGGGGACATTCTCGTACCCCCCCTTGCTGGTCGTCTTTACGTTTTTGATTTTATCGACGACATCCATACCGGAACTCACTTTTCCGAAAACCGCGTATCCATATTCGTCAGGAGAATTACCGCGGTGGTCCAAGCTTGTGCTGTTGTCCTTTACGTTGATAAAAAACTGCGCTGCGGCGCTGTTCACTTCCGATGTCCTGGCCATGGCGATGGTTCCCCTTGCGTTGCTCAACCCATTATTGGCTTCATTCTTAATCGCGGGCCTGGTTTTCTTTTTACCCAGATCCGGGGTGAACCCTCCACCTTGGATCATAAAATCGGGAATCACCCGATGGAAGATTGTCCCGTTATAAAAGCCAGAATCGACGTAGGCCAAAAAATTCTTGACCGTAACCGGGGCCTTGTCGGGATAAAGTTCTAACACTATTGTCCCCATCGAAGTCTGTATGCTCACCGAAGGATTACCCTTCGCGGTACGTGCCGCCTTTGCAGGTTTTGACTTGGTGCTTTTCTTTTGCGCCGGCAATCCCGTGGAAAACATTGCCATGATCGGTATCAGTAACATGACGCAAAAAATCATCTTCTTCATGAGCATCTCCCTAGGTTCTCTTGGTGCGCATAACGTTCACAAATCGGTTAAGTTTTGGTCATAAAATACACAGTCTATTGCTTCGCGCCATTGCCTCCTTGCATCAGCCTTTTCAGCACAACGCAAATGTATCAGGCAAAAGCTCCGAAAGCGTCAGATTTCTTCTTTGGAGCTACGGGAATGAGTTAAGCTCTCAGCTCTCAGCGATCAGCTTTCAGCTATCAGCTCCTGACGTTTCTCTAATGATGAAGCGTCACAAAAGGATCCGGGAAAACAAAGTTCGTGTTAAATTTCTCTTTCCCGGCTGAAAGCTGATCGCTGAGAGCTTAGAGCTGACAGCTGAAAGCTTTTTCACATGGTTAACAAAACCCGCAAATTGATCGTCGGAATTACCGGAGCTACTGGAAGCATCTATGGGATACGCATGCTCCAACTTCTCCAGGACTCCGACGTGGAAACACATCTGATAGTAAGCAAATGGGGTGGCCGAACCCTGGTTCACGAGACGCCCTATACGCTCGACCAGGTAAAACAGATGGCCAATCACGTCTATCAGCCCCATGATCAGGGAGCGGTCATTTCCAGTGGATCTTTTTCAACCAGCGGAATGGCTATTGCCCCATGCAGCATGCGGACGCTTGCCGCCATCGCACACGGCCAGTCAGATGACTTGATTCACCGAGCTGCGGACGTGATTCTGAAAGAGCGGCGGAAACTGGTGCTGGTCCCCCGAGAAGCTCCGCTGAACGAGATCCATCTAGAGAACATGTTGAAGCTTTCCCGGATGGGCGTCATCATTGCTCCACCGGTTCCCGCTTTCTATAACCATCCGCGCAGTGTTGACGACATCGTAGATTACACGGTCGCTAGAATACTCGACCAGTTTTGCATCCAAGTACAGAACGTCGTCCGCTGGAACGGGATCATGTCCACCTCCGGCGGCCTTCCGCCAGAAGATTGATTCCGCCCCCGTCAAAATCTTGCTCCTCACCGTTGGCCCCTTGACGCTTTTGGCGCATGAGATGGGTAACGTAAAGGCACAAAGTCGCATTGACGAGGGCGACCGCAGTTTCCGACGTAACGTCGCCTACTTGGAGCGGGCAAATACGGTCATTTCTCAAACACTTGGCGAGGACGCGACTTTGCCACTCCGAAACTTTGTTTTAGACCGCCGGCCCTGTGATCACTGGCACATTACTTGCTTACATTGCCTGTATCCAGATAACCTTGGGGAGGACAAAAACTTGCTAGTCTCTAAACCGGGAGCTCAGGCTTCACGCGTGCTGTGGGAAGACCCAGCTACAGCGCGCCAGAGGCGCGCGCTCCAATCGCATCAAAATTTTCATGACTGAGACCAGGCCTTTACCGGATGGAGTTTGCGCCCAGGGCACGCTCCAGGACGCTTTCTCGAAATTTGACACCGAAGAGTTGCGCTTGGAATCGGCGGCGCTGATTGCGCGTGCCCTTCGTATTCTTCGCGTGATCCGACACATTCGGGATGGGTTGAGGGCCCGTTCCAATTACCAAGTCCATCGGGCGATTTTTGCGAAATTGGAAGCAGAAGGGAAGAATTTTTCCGAACAGCTCGCGCAGTGGTCCTGCCGGTGGAAAGAGCACGCCCCGGACTGCGCCGGAGTAGCCAAGGCCCTGCACTTTGCCCTCAAGCTGGAAACGAAGCGTGCCTTCGGGCAGGAGCTTGCGGGAATTGAAAACGAGGCCAACAAGCTTGCTGTCTATGCGCGCTTGGAGGACGCAGCAGGATTGCTGTTGAATTGTTACCAAAACATTGTCCTTTTACTGGCCCGTGCGTTTAAGCTCGACTTGAAAGACAATCAGGTCTTGGGAGAGATTGCCAACCGGCGCGAGGAAAGCATGCAGTTGGAGACGGATCTGTGTACTATCCGGCAAGCGGCGCTGCGCCTCCAGCAAAACTGTTCCGGCGCCGAACTCGCCGCTCTGAACAAGCTACTCGGCATATTTCGAGAAAACGCCATGTACTATCTCATGTTCAGGGACTGGGGCCCGTTTGAAGATTTTATCGAGCAATTGAAAGCGGCGCCCCCCCACGAGTTGGACGCCGTCCTGCATCGCTTTGTAATCTTCTTGGACACGCTGACTGCATCCGTGGCAAAACGAGCCGTGCTTCAAGCACTAGACTCATCCGAGGAGCACCGAATCGGCAGCCTCCAAGCCCCCGCGAGCAGTTAATAGGACACGGATAACACGGATCACACGGGCTGGCGAGTGTGCTGAAAGGGCCAGGCTCTGTTCAGAACTTCCATCAATTCCTCGACTTACCCCAGGCGTCGCCATTGCGGCGCATTCGCCAGTCCGTGTGATCCATGTTATCCGTGTCCAAATTTTTGCTACCAATTCCTCCGTTACAGGCAACCAGGTCTGCAACATCGTGGTTAACGCTCGTCTCCCGGCTACGTCTTTTAGTCTGTTGAGGCAGGAAATCTCTATATCTTCGGATTGCGCGAAAGACGAAGCCTGAAGCTCGCGTCCGCAATCCGCAGCCGCAAGCAAAAGGGGGCTAAATGAAAGGAATCCAATATTTAGCAGGATCGGTCTTGGCGATAGCGCTCAGTTTGAGCATCGTCCATGCCAGTGACGCGGTCGGGGTCTATGCCCTGATCGACAAAGTCGTTATGGAGCCGAATTCAGAGGCTCCCGAGAGGATTCAAATCTGGGGTGTCTTCGCGCTGGCCAAGAAGAATAATGCGAATGATTACGAGGAGCCTGCCCGGGGATATTTGTACTTCACATTGCAGAAAGGCAAAGAACAGATCTGCAGGAAAGAATGGGCCGATCTGAAAAAAGTTGCAGCCACGAAACAAGCTGTTGCTTTTGGCAGCCGCTGGGAACTGAAGGCGCGGATTAGAAAGGCGGAAGAGAAAGCAGATTCCCCGGATGTCTACCCTGTCTCTTTTGGTTTAGTGAAGGTGAGGACAGACACGAACTATAGTCCCATACGAGCGCTGCTGGCGCATGCGGCGCACTGATGGGATTTGATAGAAACTGAACCACTGGGGAACCTAGCGTGGTCAGGCCGCAACCAAAACGAAGGGACACGGGATGCCAAAGTCACATTTAGTACCACAGGAAGCACCTGGGATGAAAGGATGCGATGAAATTATCACCCCATGCTTTCGATAGATCGAATACACATCCGCGTGTTCCCAGTGTGCCCCGTGGTTCAGTTTTCTTCTCTCGGAGCCTCCTACGCCATTCGGGCTGGGACGCCTTGCTGGTTGCGCTCGGTGTAGCCCACGCCGTAATACTGGTGTCGCTACCGGCGGCGCCGATCATTGCCCTGGGTGTCTGGTGGAACTGCAATACCATCTCGCATAATTTCATCCACAAGCCCTTTTTCAAAGCGCGTGCGTTAAACGGCTTCTTCTCTGCATATCTTACTTTGCTGCTCGGAATACCGCAGTCCTTTTGGCGCGACCGTCACCTGGCGCACCATGCCGGCATCGCGTGGCGAGTGCGTATCAGCCCGCAAGGTGCGCTTGAGGTAATTCTGGTAGTGGGCCTCTGGTCGCTGCTGTTGGCAAAAGTGCCACACTTTTTTTTCATGGTCTACTTGCCCGGATACCTTATCGGTCTCGGGCTTTGCGCGCTGCACGGGCACTACGAACATGCGCGGGGCATAGTCAGTCACTATGGGGCGATTTATAATTTCCTTTTTTTTAACGACGGCTATCATACCGAGCACCACGCCAATCCTCACGTCCACTGGACGCAACTGCCTGAAAGGCTCAACCAGGCCACGCAGACCAGCCGATGGCCGGCGGCGCTGCGATGGATTGAGCTGCTAATCAAACCTCAAAGATGCGCCGAGCCCGAGAGCTCTCCTACGCGCCGCCGAATTGCCCGGACGCCGAACATTGGCCTGCGGTTTTTGCTGCAGGAGTTGGAGCGTCTGGTCTTGCACTCCAAGCGATTGCAATTCTTACTGCTGCAGAGTCACAAGCAAGCCTTCTGTTCCCTTCTTTCCACACTCCCGCCCGCGCGCCGCGTAGGAATCGTGGGAGGAGGTCTATTTCCCCGGACAGTCCTGATCCTTCAAGAGATTCTACCGCAGGCGCGGCTGGTGGTTATCGACGCCAGCTATGAAAACCTCCAGATGGCTCGCCACTACCTCAAGCTCGACAAGAACATTGAGCTGATCAATGAGGTCTACGATCCCCTCCGGCACAATGACTTCGACTTGCTGGTGATTCCCTTGTCCTTTGTAGGGGACCGTAGAGCGATTTACAGCCGGCCCCCCGCACCGTCGGTTCTGATTCACGATTGGATCTGGCGCCGTTGGGGGACGAGTAGGATTGTTTCGCTATTTCTTCTAAAGCGATTAAATCTGGTTGTGAATAATCCCCGCTAGGTTATTTGAGATGAGAGCGACAAGCCTTTTCGTAGTTTTCCTGCTGGCAAAGCTAATCATCATTGCTGGACACCGGGTTCCGGTTTCCTTCTGGTCGCCGATTGCCTACCTGTGGCAGGATCTATTGGTGGCTCTCCTCTTCGGCGCCCTGGATTTTGCCATCAGGCGCCCCTGGGCATTTTGGTCCGCTTACTCGCTTACTGTACTTTATACTGCGGTAAATGTTCCGCTGTCGCGCGTGCTGTCGACGCCTTTGACTTGGCCGATGCTGCGGGCTGCGCGAGGACCGCTGGCTGATTCCCTGGTGCACCATCTAACGTGGACAAATTTTCTGCTGGTTCTCTTGATACTTGTGCCAGCCGGCGCCCTTCCATTTTTGCTTCGCCGACCGTGGGCAAGTTTCTTTGGCAACCATGAGCGACAGCGAAACGTAGAGGCGCAGAGGGTGTCTCAAACCTATGAAACCACGGGGAACACTGGGAACACAGGGACCACAGGGGCTTTCGAAATTGGCAGCAGATTCTTATTAATAAAGGAATCATTAAGTTCCCCGTGTTCCCAGTGTCCCCCGTGGTTCGTAGTTTTGTTCTTTGTGTCTTCGTGGCTGATTGTTTTTCCGCTTGGCCGGATAGCGACCGCTCGAATCGAAACCGTCGGCCTGCATCGGAACGCGCTGGTGGCGATGATTGGCAGCGCGATTCGAAGCGCGCCCTCCGACGTTGCAGCAAGCGACGGTAAGCCAAGCCGGTTTAATAAATCCGAAGTCCGGGATTGGGCAAAGCCGCTGTTTTACCAAGTCCAGGCAGAAAATCCGCGACTTCAAGTCCGCAGCCCGCAGTGGGAAGCCCTTTCGATGTTGCGCGCCGCCGCCGCCGGCCGGAACATAATAATGGTGAGCCTGGAATCGACTGGAGCTCAATATTTGCGCCTCGATTCCGGGACGCGGAGCAGCAGCCCCTCATTCACAATCCGCAATCCGCAATCCAAAATCCGCAATCAAACGGATCCGATGCCGCATCTTTCCGAGCTGGCCGGCAAGGCAATCGTGTTTGACAACGCCTACGCGGTCTATCCGGAAAGCATCAAGGGATTATTGTCGGTACTTTGCTCAACCTTCCCGGCGCTAGACACGGCGACGGATGTCTACCAGGGACTTCCTTGCCAACCGCTGCCAGCCCGACTTGCCGCTGCCGGATACCGGACTGGGTTGTTCCACTCGGGCAGATTCATGTATTTGGGAATGGAATCGATCATCCGTAATCGCGGCTACGACACGCTGGAAGATGCCGGCGATATCGGCGGCAACCAGAAATCGAGCTTCGGCGTGGACGAGCCATCGACCGTAAGGCGAATATTGCTGTGGATTGACAGCCTGCCTAAGAGCCAGAAGTTTTTTGTCACCTATTTGCCAATAGCCGGCCATCACCCCTACGAAACACCCAAGCGAGGCCCTTTTCCGGAGAATGAAGAAATCGGCCGTTATCGAAACGCCCTTCATTACGGCGACGCAGCTCTGGACAGCCTGGCCCGAGGCCTGCGCGAAAGAGGTCTGGAAGAGAAGACTTTGTGGGTCATATTTGGCGATCACGGGGAAGCGTTCGGGCAGCATGATGGGAACTTCGGTCACACCTTCTTCTTGTACGATGAAAACATTCGAGTGCCCCTGCTGGTGGCAGCACCCGGCTTGCTGCAGAAACAATTGCGGGTTGACGCAGTCACCAGCCTGGTCGATGTGTCGCCCACAATTCTGGATCTGGCCGGACTTCCAATACCGGAGGTCTACCAGGGTCGGTCTGCGCTGGACGCAGAGCCAAGACTGGCCCTGTTTTTCACCGACTATTCTCTCCGGTTCATCGGATTGCGCGATCGGTCGTGGAAGTTCATTCTGGAATTGGATTCCGGCCGATCAAAGCTTTTTGATCTCGGGCGCGACCCGCAGGAAAGCAACGACCTCTCCTACCTCCACGGCGATCTGGTATCACGCTACACGCAGCACCTGCTGCAGTGGAGCGCTGCCCAAAAAAAGTTCATCGCCGGTTCAACCACCGGGCCTTAAAATCCGGATTTCACGGAAATATTCACCGCAAATGCTAACCGTTAAATTCTTTACGAGCCGCAAAGATTTGGTTTGCTTTGGACGCCGAAGGCGTCGAAGAGTATAGCCGGGGGCAGAGCGCGTTTTTTGCGCGACGCCCCCGGTCGAGTTCCCCAATATCGACCTGGGCACCCTGTAAGGGTGCAACAAAATTTCCCGATGATTGATCCGAGCCGGTCTTCCCCCAAAAAAATACATCCGCGATTTGTGTCGCACCTCTTCAGGGTGCATACCCTTGATGGGTGTCGCAGACCGGGGGCGCCGCGCAAAAAGCGCGCTCTGCCCCCGGCTTTGCTCTGTGACCCCGCCCAGCGGGGTCTCCGTCTGCGGCTTGCGGCCGTTGCTGCAATATTTGGTTGCGGCTCTGCCGCGCTAGGTCCTCTCTGCGTTCTTTGCGTCTCTGCCGTGAATGTTTGTGAATAATCCCGGTAAAAAGGCCGCGACTATAATGTACGATACTAAGGCCTTCTTCTTGCGCGGGAGAAATGAAAAGGAATGGAAGACGATCATTCAAGACGGATAATTGTTGGCGTTCCCAAAGAGACGATTCCCGGCGAACGACGCGTGGCGCTTGTTCCTGAGCTTGTTCCCAATCTCACCAAGTCAGGTCTAGAAGTCATCATACAGTCCGGCGCAGGCGCGGCTGCCGGATTTTTGGACACCTCCTACGTGGAAAAGAGCGCGCGCATCGAGTCAGACGTATTCGACAAGGCCGACATTCTGCTCAAAGTTCAGCCGCCGACCGTCAATGAAATTCAAGGAATCAAGGAAGGCGCGATTCTGATAGGCTTCCTCCAGCCCTATGCAGGTGCTGCGGAAATTAAAGCCCTGGCGGCACAAAAGGTCACGGCATTCTCAATGGAACTGATGCCGCGAATCACGCGCGCCCAACCGATGGATGCTCTCAGCGCCATGAGTACCGTCTCGGGGTACAAGGCCGTCCTGATCGCCGCGGCCCACTTGCCGAAGTTTTTCCCGCTGCTCATGACCGCCGCAGGCACGATGACCCCTGCGCGCGTCTTCATTATTGGCGCCGGCGTGGCGGGGCTGCAAGCGATCGGCACGGCGAAACGGCTGGGCGCGGTTGTAGACGCGTACGATACTCGTCCCGCGGTGAAGGAGCAGGTGGAAAGCCTGGGAGCAAAGTTTGCGGATCTCGGTCTTGAAACTAAAGATGCGGAGGAAAAGACCGGCTATGCCAAGGCCCAGACCGAGGAGTTCTACCAGAAGCAGCAGCAGATGATGCTTAAATACGTCTCGGCTTCCGATGTCGTCGTCACGACAGCACTCGTCCCGGGTAAGCGCGCCCCTGTGCTCATCACCGAAGAGATGGTCCGCGGCATGCGGCCCGGTTCCGTCATCGTCGACCTCGCGTCCGAGCAGGGAGGGAACTGCGCTCTCACCGAACCGGGCCAGGTAGTGGTAAGGCACGGCGTCACCATCATTGGAACGACAAACCTCCCGAGCACGGTGCCTTTTCACGCCAGCCAGATGTACGCACGGACCGTCTCGAACTTCCTTACGCATCTTGTCAAAGAAGGAAGAATTCATCTCGACCTGAACGACGAGCTGACGC
>DASXTB010000304.1:0-4071 GCA_036505615.1 Acidobacteriota bacterium | reverse complement strand
AATCAACCAGAACCAGTAATCCTTCAATGCTGGCTGATTGTCGAAGGACCACCGGACCGGCCGAGAAGATGAGCCCTCGCAGGGTTGTCTCTCCTGAAATCTCCATTCCTGTTGGAGCCCACCGCAAGAGCGGAGTGCTGCTTGTCCAGTCCCTGGTTGTGGCATAGTCGCCGATGCGAGTTTTCCAATGAGCCACGAATGCGTCGTCCGTTAACCATTGCAGTCGCTTGTCGGATCGGATGCTGGAAGTCAGATCTAAGATGGGGGGATTTCCCTCAAGCTGTTCTGGAAACGAGGTGGTTATTTCTGCAGACACGCCGCCGCTGGCGGCAGCAGCGCCGGCGGATGTCTCGGCCAGCCCCCTGATCATCGCTCCATCGGTCATGTTAATTTGCAGTTGACCCGAAGGGCAAAAAATAGCGGCAGGTCCCAGAAACGCGGTGGTCCTTCTGAACTCCGTTTCTGTTATCTCACACAGGTTCTGTATCGAGCGCAAGCCCGGGAAGGAAAGAGGCGCTGCAATCACTGAAACAACACGAACCACGATCATGTCGTCTGTGTCTTGGAAGGGACCACCCGGGTCGTCGGGATTATTGGTAGCTTTAAAGAAGAGCTTGCACCGATTGAGCACCAACCCAGACCGGTTCAGGACAGAGCGGCCGTCGTGCAGAAGTCCGTCGTCGCCTTCGGCGTAAGTAAGAGCATTCCAGTCGGTTTCCAGAGCGGCTGCCCGCGATATCGGATTGCGGAAAGCAGGGCGCGCGGCGAATGCGCTAGCGTCTGGCACGCCATTCAGACCGTTGAGGATCTCGGTGAAGTCTCGCGCTCGAAACTGGGTTTCGGCGTAATTAATTCCAGAGAGCGCACTGGATCGAACCTGCGTCGCAGCCGCAGAGTCTGCTGTGAGAATAGCTGCTCGCCTGGAAGTGGATAGCAGCATTGAGAGGAAAAGCATCACCAGCAGCAGAAAGATCAGAGTGACAATCATTGCAAATCCGCGCTGGCGGCTTCTAGTCGATGATGTCATAGCGGAAGAGTTGTTCGCGGTTCTTTTCAACCGGCATGGTGAACTGAAAAGCACGGCGGGCGACAATAGTTCGCTTTCCCGGCAAGCGACGGCCTTGCATTTCGAGTTGCGCAGTGACAGCCTTTGGCCCCTCTACATGCGGGTGAAGTTGAAACCCAGCCTTGGTGGTTCGCGGAATAAAGGATTGGAAACTTCCCCTGCCCGACCGCCACTGGAGATCGGCCGTTTGGTCAAATTTCGTGTTGCTTGTATTTGAGAAATCGGGATTCATCCGGAAACACTGGTTTTCAAAGGGCTGATTCAATGTGCGATCCGGATCGGTGAGATTTCCCGTGAGGTCGCTAACGACAGACAGCTCGCCTGCCCTTGGGGAGAACAGGTAGTCGCGACGGCAATTTTGGCCGGCTTGATGCACCGATCGTCCTACAGTGCGCCGCGCCACACGTGCTCCGGCTTGTATTTGATGCGACTCAGCTTGAGTTAGAGAAGCCGATTGCAGCGCCAACAAAACTTCCGACCACGCGAGAAGCAACAGCAGGCAAAGCAAATTTGCCAGCATCACCTCCAGGAGGCTGAAACCGCTCTCTTTCCCCAAATTTAAGAGAGTATCCTCGCGTGTCATCTGGCTATCCATCGCTCGTCTGCGCGGGAGGGATCATCAACCCAAAGGCGCCAACGCCTCAGGCCATCCCTGTCGTCCAAAGGCGTGATCTTCACGTTTACGGTACGGTTGTCTCCCACGTTGATATCTCGTTGCTGGGAGGTCAGAAACTGTGACGGCTCAGCGCACACTGCATTCCAAGCTGCATCCAGAGCCATCTCTTGGTCGAGAGAGCGTTGATCTTCGGTCAGGATGGTGAGGGAGAGCGTCAGCGCCGGTCCAACCATCGCGATTCCCAGAAGAGACAACAGCAAGGCCACCAACACTTCTAGCAGCGAGCCTCCCCGGGCCCGCACGTATCCGCGAAGCGATCCCTCCCTGGGAAGTCGTCTCCGCGCCGTGAGGGAATATCTGGTCATGACTCCACCCTGACTCTTCCTGCGGGCGAAACCACCACCAGCGTCCGCCTCGACTTACGTACCAGAGTAAAGGTGATTCCAGGCGAGGCGGTTCCGTGCGATGCGAAGGAAACCGACTTTGGCAAGCCGTCGAACCGGACTCCGGATGTCAGAAGAAAAGAATTGGGCTCGCCGTCAGATTGCCGAATGGAGTAGTGATCATCCCAAGCCCTGACTTGGACGGTTACATTTGTCAACACGGCTTGAAGGCGTGCTTGCTCGAGCAGCGCCGCAAAATGCGCGGCTTCCGCATGTAGGGTCCAGGCGTCCTGGAAAGACAGGATCGCTGGGGCCCCAGAAAAGCAAACCACCAAGACAATACCCAAGACTACCAATAATTCGATTAAGCTGTGTCCTTGATGTCTCATGCAAGACACAACTGGGTAGGTTGGGAATTTGCGAAAGATTTTTGCAAAAAATTTGTGGTTGGGCAAAAAACATTTCAACTCAGAGACTTAGGGTGGTATGAGGTCGCTAGCGGTAGAAGCTGAAATACCAATCCATCAGATCGGGACCCCACAAGGTACTTGCGATCGCGGCCGCTCCCAGGAATGTTCCAAACGGAAGCTCGTACTTCATCCCCTTTTTTTGCGCTGCTATGTATGCCGAGCCGATCACAGCGCCACAGAGGGATCCGATAAAGATCGTCAACCACGCCAGAGTCCAACCGAGAAACGCTCCCACTGCGGCCATCAACTTGACGTCACCCATCCCCATTCCTTCGATTTTTCTTAGTTTAAGATAGAGGACGGCAACTAGCCAGAGAGCGCCCCCGCCCAGAAGAATTCCGAGCAGGCTGTCGGCTCCATGCGTGGCAATTCGGTACCAGGGCGCATCGAGGTTGACCAGTCGCGCCGTCATTCTGGACTCAATTACGGAAGGATCTTGAAAATACGACAACAGCACGCCTGTGGCGATCAGCGGGACAGTGATCACGTCAGGGAGAATGCGGTAGTCAAGGTCGATGAAAATCAGGGCAATGAGGGCGGAAAAAAAGAGGGCGTTAAGAGGGAAGGCAGAACTCCATCCAAACTTCCAGTAGGCCGCCGCGAAGGCAACGCCGGTGAGAAACTCCACCACAGGATAACGCTTGGAGATTTTGCCGCCGCAACGCCGGCATTTTCCTCTCAGCAGGGCATAGCTCACCAGAGGGACGTTATCGTAGAACGCAATGGGCGTGGAACAGTGAGGGCAGCGGCTTCGGGGTGAGACCACCGATTCACCGGCAGGAACCCTGGCGATGACCACGTTTAAAAAGCTGCCGATGGCCAGTCCCAGCAAGAAGGCCGCCAAGAGCGCCGAATAGGAGATGGGAAATGTCGTCAAGTGGGCCGGAATTATATCCCAGGAGGAGGAAACAAAACAAAAAGAGCCGATGGATTATCCATGTTGAAGGTAATGCGCAAGAGCGAGGATTACAGCTACCGGTATTCTGTCGCCCGGCCCAAAAAACGGGCCGGGCTCATGACGTGGAAAAATGGCAAGCAGTCCCAGGGCTCCGCAAGCTCCGCCCTGGGCTTTAATCTTCCGCCCAGCCAAAAAGCGGCCGGGCCGGAGCGCTTTCAAGGACCGAGAAGATGGAGTTTGGACATTTTTGCTGAAAAATGAAGGGTCGCTGCCTAGCAGTGGGGGACTTCGTCCCGGAGGGACGATTCGAGAATGGCCCAGCGATTTATCGCTGGGAATGGGGTGAGCCAAAGAATAGGAGTCCCGTAGGGACGTGTGAAATTCCTAGCTGGCAATCCAAATCAGCTGTCCCTATGAGACTTCTTGCTGTGAAGCTTCCTAAACCCAGCGATGAATCGCTGGGCTATTATCGGCTGTCCCTCCGGGACAGCTCTGGAGTTTGGACATTTTGGAGAGACGGCCTCTATAAGAACGACTTTGGAGTCAAGCACAATTTTTGTAAATTTGCCTGACCACTTCTGCACCCAACAGACACCTCGACCTGCGAACTGAAAAGCTTCTTTTTAAAGGGAAGCTTT
>DASXTB010000303.1:0-7986 GCA_036505615.1 Acidobacteriota bacterium | reverse complement strand
TCAAGTCAAAGACAGCTCGAGCTTTGCAGCTGGGAGTGTCCGCTTGCTTACGCGCGCGGCTCAGTATTTTTTCACAGCTTCTGAGGCTTTGCGTCCCAATAAGAAATTTCTCACTGCTTGCTGCGTGCCTGAGCTGTCTTCTTTTTGCCTCGCCGTCACCACAGGCACTCTCGCAAGCGAGCATCCAGCAAATATTGAATAACGGGCCGGCCGGCAAGCGAGTCAATATCGCTTTTCTTTCCGAAGGATATACCGCTTCCCAATTGCCGCAGTTCCTGACCGACGCCAGGAATGGCTTGGATTACCTGATGACTGTGGAGCCATACAACGAATACAAGAACTACTTCAATGCTTTCGCGATTTCCGTGGCATCCAATGAATCGGGATCAGATCACCCATCACGTGGAATTTTTCGCGACACGTATTTCAATAGTTCCTACGAGAGCTATGGTCTGGCTCGCGGCTTAACCATTCCGCCGAACGATTGGGATCCCAATCCAGCCGATGGATTCGGAAAAGCTCACGCCTTGCTGGAGAACCTGCTACCGGAATGGGACGTGATTGTCTTAATCGTGAATGATCCTGAGTTTGGGGGATGGGGCGATAAAAGAGGGGCGATCAGCTCCGTCCAAGACCTGTTTCCGGAAATCATTGCGCACGAACTGGGACATGCCTTTGGCGGACTGAACGACGAGTACTCAGATCCCTTTCCGGGCGACCCTGATCCCGTTGTTGAAGAACCCAATACCACGCAGGAAAATCGGCGCGAATTTATCAAGTGGAGGGCCTGGATCTCGGACCGCACTCCGATTCCAACTCCTCAAACTTCCGAATACGGCAACGTGGTGGGTTTATTTGAAGGGGCACGCTTTCAGAGCACCGGCTGGTATCGTCCCAAGCTGACTTGCAAGATGCGCGCCTTTTTTCAGCCGTTTTGCGAAGTGTGCCGCGAAGCCCTGGTGAAATCGATTTATACGCGCGTCAGACCCGTCGAATCATTCTCTCCCAGCGGGACTACAATCTCCGTCGTCGGCTCGCAATTCGTTTCTTTCAGCTTTGTGCCCATGCTGCCAAGCACTCACAAGCTGGATATTCAATGGTTCGTTAACGGAAGCTCCATCGGTGGCGCAACGTTACCGGCGTTTAGCGTCTCCACGGCCGCTCTGGGGAACGGAACGCAGAGCATTAAAGTGGAAGCTTCTGATTTAACACCGATGGTGCGAACAGATCCAACCAATTTACTGAGGGATTCGGTGGCATGGAATTTAATGGTTTCGGGCATCCAAGCCCCTCCACCTCGTCCCAGACGGCGGCCTTAGAACGCTGTCCTTTCCGATTTATTCGATCTGTACGGGCGGCCCTATGTGGCCGCCCGCCGCAATAGCTGACCTATTAGCCAAAACAAATTGCACGTTCCAAGCGGATGCACTTTGGAACGGAGCCGAGAAAAATCCGCTGGATTCTGCAGCGGGCGACCACACAGGGTCGCCCGTACAGATTGAATCAATTTTTTCAGCTTCTCAGGGGCGCGGGGAGAATGTTTTTTAATACCTCGGCGCTTCAAGTACTTGAAACTAGCAGCAACTTAAAACTTTCGGCGAATCTCATTAGATTCTCCGCGCGCGCCCTGACGGGCGCGGTTCTGATTTTTTCTCACGCTTCAAGCGCGCCAGAGTTGGCGCCTTATCAATTTATTTTTGGCACTATCTCCCGGTCGCCTTTCTGTGCTACAAATCGACTTAAAAGCTGACAGGAAACTCCAGGTCGAAGTCTGGAGAGCGAGACCGACAACTTAAGAAGGATGATCGGGAATGGCTTATACGACATATTCGACTGTGGAGCTGAAGGATCTGAAGCTCTGGCACCGCGGCAAGGTTCGCGACGTCTACGAATTTCGCGACAAACTGTTGATTATTGCCACCGATCGAATCTCCGCGTTCGATTGTGTCCTTCCCAATGTTATTCCCTACAAGGGCCAGGTACTGACGCAACTCACCGAATTTTGGCTGCGGGATACGGCCGGCGTCGTGCCCAATCACCGGATCGCTACCAGGTTTTCAGATTTTCCCGAGGAACTTCGTCCGTTTCGGGAACAATTGATCGGCCGCTCCATGCTGGTGATAAAGACCAGGCCATTCCCGGTGGAGTGCGTTGTGCGAGGCTACCTGGCAGGGTCGGGCTGGAAGGACTACCAGAAAACCGGAATGGTGTGCGGTATTCGCCTTCCTGCCGGGTTGCGGGAATGCGATCGATTTCCTGACCCGATTTTCACGCCTTCTACCAAAGCGCAGTCCGGACATGATGAAAATATCTCCACCGAACAGATGGCCCAGATTCTGGGAAGCGCGGAAACAGCCCGGCGGCTGCGCGACTACAGCTTGCGGCTCTATCAGCGCGCGGCTGACTACGCGGCTCAGCGCGGTATTATCATCGCCGATACCAAGTTTGAATTTGGCTTGGATGGCGACCGTATTCTTCTCATCGATGAAGTACTTACCCCGGACTCTTCACGGTTCTGGCCGGCCCGGCAATATCAGCCGGGTCGATCGCAACCTTCTTTTGACAAGCAGTACGTGCGTGACTACCTGGAAACACTCTCATGGGACAAGCGCCCTCCCGCCCCGGAGCTCCCGCCCCAAGTGGTACAAGCCACCTCGCTGAAGTATCTTGAAGCGCATCGCCTGCTCACCGGCAAGGAGCTGGCCATCGAATGAGCACAGCTCCTTTTTTTGACATTCATCTGCACAGCAACTACAGCAGCGACGGGGAGTGGACGGTGGAACGGCTTTTCGCCGAAGCCGAAAAGCTGGGCATGATTGCGCTCGGTATCAGCGACCACGACACGCTTTCGGCGCTGCAGCACCGAGGTCAAATGGAGCGCTCATTTCCTTCGGTGGAGTGGATCCCGAACGTGGAGATCAGCAGTGGCCACCGTGGTCAGGAGCTCCATCTTCTCTCGCCTTTTGTGGATCCTGAAGCGCCGCGGCTGCACAAATTGCTGAAGCGGGTGCACGAACTTCGCGACGAACAGGCTCGGGGGCGCATGGACCGCCTTCGCGCGGCGGGTATTGAAGTGACCGAAGAGGAGGTCCGACAGACCTGCGGCGACCTTCCGTTGACCGGACCGGCCATTGCCCGCACCGTGCTTGAGAAATACCACCAGAATCCTCTTCCAATTCTGCTTCCCTACCTGGAGGGAGAAAAAAAAGCGAAGGCGGAGGGAAATTTTTATAAGGATTTTTTTTCCCGCGGCAAACCGGCCCATGTCCCGAAAATGGAGTTGGCCGCCGATGAAGCGATTGCAACCGTGCGCGCTGTCGGCGGAGTTCCCGTATTGGCTCATCCCGGCGCCCGCTTCACGCGCGTCGACGGCACGTTTATTGCCGAGCTAAGAGAGATCGGATTGGAAGGCTTGGAAGTGTGGACCAGTTATCACGACGCGGCGCAGTCGGAGTATTATCTCAAGGTTGCACAATCGCTGGGGTTGATTGCCACGGCCGGCTCGGATTTTCACGGCCGCGCCAAACCGGACGTTCACTTCGGTTCCATCCGGCAGGGCACGCCTCAGATATTGGCCGAGCTGCGGGGCCGTACGGACGCTGTAGGCAGCAGTCGCTAGCAATGTCGAATGCCGAATGACGAATGCCGAATTGCGAATAAAATGTTGAGCGCAACGCTTATAGACTCGATGCTCGAATTTGGGCATTCGACACTCGAAATTTGGCATCCAACATTCGAAATTCGGCATTCGAAATTCGGCATTCGAAATGCGACATTCGCATGATTCGGAATACGAAACTTCGCGATCTAATGGAAGAACTGGTCGGCGAGATGGTCGATAAGGGCATTTACTGGGATGAGGCGGTGACGCAGTTTGAAAAGCAGTTCATCCAGAAATCGCTGAGAAAGAACAGCGGGAACCTGGGCAAGACGTCGGCCTCCATGGGAATCCATCGCAACACTTTGACCAAGAAAATCTCCCAGCACAAAATCGCCAGAGGGAAAGAGTAAGGAATTTCGAATGGGGAATGAGGAAGGCCGGTGAACGGCCTCTAGAGTTCCTACATTTCCTCATGCTGCAGTGCGCTGCGAATCAGGGCGTCCGCGAAGCGGACCAATAACAGTAGCCGGGGGTGCCGAGGCGCGACGCGCCAGGCACCCCCGGTCAACGATCCCCCATATCTGCCGGACCGCGCAAGCGGTCCTGGTCCGCTTCGGACAAAGGCCGCTGGAAGCGGCCTTTGAATGCGTCTCGCTCCGCATTCCGTCTCTGTTCCGCTTTCTTCGTGAATAAGCCGGCCTTTGGCGGCGGGTTCCCTAGGTCACGTATTTTTTGCATTCCCATTTGACATACGCTCAGGCGGCCGTTATTATTAGCACTCACCTATTTGGAGTGCTAACAACGCAGGGAATGTTCCTCGTATTGTTTTGCAAATATAAACATCACATAAGAAAGGAGTTATAGTCTATGAGCAGCATTAAGCCATTGCACGACCGGGTTCTCGTTAAGAGGATTGATCCGAAGGAAGAAGTCAAAGGCGGAATCGTCATCCCTGACACGGCTAAGGAAAAGCCCCAGGAAGGGGAGGTTATTGCAGTAGGAAACGGAAAAATCCTGGAAAACGGAACCAAGCTGAATCTGGAAGTAAAGGTGGGAGATCGGATCCTGTTTGGCAAGTACGCCGGGACCGAAGTCAAGATCGACGATCAAGAATACCTGATCATGCGAGAGGAAGAGATTCTTGGAATTATCAGCGCCGGCGCCAAGACCAAAAGCGCCGCTGCCTAATTCCGCTGGTCGCTTGGACGAAAAGCAGTCCTCAGCGACTAACTTTTATGGAAACGATAGAGAAAAGGAGAGAAAGATTATGGCTGCAAAGGAAATTACTCATGGCGAAGAGGCTCGGCAGTCGCTGCTGCGAGGAGTAAACCGTCTCGCCGACGCGGTGAAGATCACGCTTGGGCCCAGGGGGCGCAACGTGGTTTTGGAGAAGAAATTCGGCTCGCCTGTGATCACCAAAGACGGCGTGACTGTCGCAAAGGAGATTGAACTGCAGGGTCTGGAGAACATGGGCGCTTCCATGGTGCGCGAAGTCGCCAGCAAGACCAGCGACGTGGCCGGAGACGGTACCACGACCGCAACCGTTCTGGCTCAGGCCATTTATCGCGAAGGCGTCAGGAACGTCGCCGCAGGAGCAAACCCGATGGCTCTGCAGCGCGGGATTCAGAAAGCGGTGGAGGCGGTGGTCGAAGAGATCAAGAAGATGAGCACCCAGGTGGGCAGCAACAAAGAAATGATCGCCCAGGTGGGAACGGTTTCCGCCAACAACGATCGCAACATCGGCAACATTATCGCTGAAGCAATGGACAAGGTAGGCCGCGACGGCGTAATTACCGTCGAAGAAGCCAAGACCATCGATACTTCGCTGGAAGTCGTTGAGGGGATGCAGTTCGATCGGGGTTATCTGTCTCCCTATTTTGTCACCGATCCGGAGCGCATGGAGTGCGTCCTGGAAGACTGCTTGATTTTGTTGCATGAGAAGAAGATCAGCTCCATGAAAGATCTTCTCCCTCTGCTCGAGCAGGTAGCCAAAGCAGGACGGCCGCTGTTGATCGTTGCTGAAGATGTGGAAGGAGAAGCGCTGGCTACCCTGGTAGTCAACAAGCTGCGCGGAACCCTCCAGGCCGCGGCTGTGAAAGCCCCCGGCTTCGGCGATCGCCGCAAGGCGATGCTGGAAGACATCGCCATACTGACCGGTGGCAAGGTCATTTCCGAAGACCTGGGAATCAAATTGGAAAATGTCCGCACTGAGGATCTTGGCCGCGCCAAGAAACTCACCATCGACAAGGACAACACCACCATTGTCGAAGGCGCTGGTAAGCAGCAGGACATTTCCGGTCGTGTAAAGCAGATTCGCGCTCAGATCGAGGAGACTACCTCCGATTATGATCGCGAGAAACTGCAGGAGCGGCTGGCCAAGCTGGTCGGCGGCGTGGCGGTCATCAAGGTTGGCGCCGCGACGGAGACCGAACTGAAGGAGAGGAAGGCGCGGGTCGAAGATGCCATGCATGCTACTAAGGCCGCCGCTGAAGAAGGTATCGTTCCGGGCGGCGGTGTAGCCTTCCTGCGCGCAATCAAAGCGCTCGATAAAGTGAAAGAAGTGCATGGCGACGAAGCCGTGGGTGTGAGCATTGTGCGTCGCGCCCTGGAGGAGCCGATCCGGCAAATCGCCAACAACTCCGGTCATGAAGGCGCCGTGGTGGTAGGCAAGGTGCTCGAGAACAAGGATCTCAACTTTGGGTTCAATGCCGAGACCGAAAAATTCGAAGACCTGGTGAAAGCCGGCGTCATCGATCCCACCAAGGTGGCGCGTACCGCGTTGCAGAATGCGGCTTCCGTCGCCGGTCTTCTGCTCACCACCGAGGCTCTCGTTTCCGAGATTCCGGAAGAGAAGAAAGAGCCGGCAGCGCCGCACGCAGGGGGAATGGGCGGCATGTACTAAAACAGGAGTTGGTTCCTCCTGTCAGAGAAAAGGCCTCGCTCGGCGAGGCCTTTTTTGTTGCGGATTGCGGATTGCGGATTTGGGTGCGAGCCGACAGTGACCTGCTGAGGGGTCTCTGCCGACTGCCTCTGGCGGCGAGGTTTGCCGCTGCCAGGCCGCTTCAACGGCCTCTCGAGTTTCTACATTTCGTGAGCGGAGAGACGGCCTGCGGGCCGTCTCCAGGCCGCTTTCAGCGGCCTTCGTCCGCTTCGCGGACACTAGAGTTTTTACATTTCCTCGGTCCTTGAAAGCGGACCAGCCCGGCCGCTTTTTGGCTGGGCGGAAGAATAAAGCCCAGGGCGGAGCTTGCGGAGCCCTGGGACTGCCGACCATTTTTCCACGCCATGAGCCCGGCCCGTTTTTTGGGGCGGGCGACAGAATGCCGGTAGCTCTAGTCCTCGCCCTTGCGCGTTGCCTTCAACAGCTTGGCCCATTCTTCAGCAAAGCTCACCTTGCGGTGATACTCCTCCTGATTGGCAATGTATCGTCGGGTGCGCTCAACTTGAGAAGGACTCACGTTAACTGCCCCATATCCTTCCTGCCGGGCTGGTTTGCGTGGAGATGATCGGCTGTCCCAGGGCTACGCAAGCTCCGCCCTGGGCTTTATTCTGCTGCCCGCCCCCAAAAACGGGCCGGGCCGGATTGAGTAGCATGATCGGCCGTCGCAGGGTCCGTCCCGAGCGCTAGTCCGCTATGCGAACTTAGAGAATGTAGAAAACTCCAGTGGCCGCTTCATCCGTCCTGCCATTCCAGAACGCGGCGCCGGCAGGTGACGTGCAGTAGGATGTCGGTGTATAAGTTGCGTGACATGGTTTTTTCTCCACGAGACATAACTGCCCATCAGGAAAATTTGCGTAAAGTTTGCGCCTGCACAATCCTTGTAGGGGAATGATGCTCTCCAGTGACAGAAGTAGATCTATTTTTATCATCACCGACGATTTTCAATATTCGTGCTGCAAGAATTTCTGACTCATGATCGGAAATTGTCTCCTGCTGCCATCTCTCTGGTTCCACGACATCCTCTACAATGCTGACCGTCCGTTTCTTTGCCGCGCGCAATGATTTTGCTGTAGACCGCGAAGCGGTCAAAGAGAGTAGCCGGGGGCAGAGCGCGTTTTTTGCGCGGCGCTCCCGGTCGACATCCCCAATATATCGGTCTCGGCACCCTGTAAGTGCGACAAAATTTCCTGATGAGTGACCCCGAGTCGGTCTTTCCCAAAAGAAATATTTCCGCGATTCGGATCGCACCCCTTCAGGGTGCACCGCATTGGTAAATATCGCAGACCGGGGGCGCCGCCCGCCTGAGGCGGGCTCTGCCCCCGGCTATTCTATGTGACACCTTCGGTGTCTCCCGTCTGCTGCTTGCGGCTGTCGCTGCAATATTTGGTTGCGGCTCTACCGCCCTAGGTTTTCTATCCGACTCGCCTGGATGCGAAGATGGTCA
>DASXTB010000302.1:0-23335 GCA_036505615.1 Acidobacteriota bacterium | reverse complement strand
AGGCGGTACAACCTAGGGACATCGTTGACACTTTGACCTAGGAACATCGTTGACACATTTGCCAAGGTACAAGCTGCACAAGGGGGTGCACAGGATGCCTTGGAAAGAAAGGTCGACGATGGATGAGCGAGTGAGGTTTGTATTGGCGTTGGAGAGCGGGGTTTATCAGATGGCTGAGTTGTGCCGCAGGTATGGGATTAGCCGGCAATGCGGGTATAAATGGTGGCAGCGGTACCAGGAAGGGGGATGGGACGAGTTTGAGGAACAGAGTCGGGCGCCGCGACACTGCCCCCATCGGGTGAATGCTGCGATAGTGGAAGTGATGCTTCAAGAGCGGCGACGATTTGGCTACGGCGGTAAGAAGATCATCGCGCGATTGCGACAGAATCAACCGGCGGAGAACTGGCCATCGCCAGCGACTGCTGACAAGTACTTTCGCCAAAACGGACTGAGCGAAAAACGGCGCCGCAGGCGGCAGATGCAGCCGCAAAATAAACCGTTACTGAATCCGGCGGGACCGAACGACATCTGGACAGCGGATTTCAAGGGTGAATTTCGACTGGGCAATGGGCAGTACTGTTACCCGCTGACGGCGACGGACAGTTACAGTCGCTATCTTTTAGGTTGTCACGGGCTGGAATCGACACGGGGCAAGACGGCACGTGCTGTGTTTGAGCAATTATTCAGTCATTATGGTTTGCCTGCTGCGATCTTGACGGACAATGGAGGCCCGTTTGGACAGGCATGCTCTCTAGGCCGCCTGTCACGCCTGTCGGTCTGGTGGATTAAATTAGGCATTGTGCCGTTGCGAATTCAGCCGGGGCATCCGGAACAGAATCCGCGTCATGAACGGATGCATCGAGAACTCAAAAAGGAGACTACCCGACCTCCGGCACAAAATTTTCAGCAGCAGCAAGACAAGTTTGATCAGTTTTGCCGATGCTACAACCAAGAACGCCCGCATGAAGGGATTCAGATGAACAGGCCGAATCAGCTCTACCAAGCGTCTGAGCGACGTTATGACCGACGTGAGGTGAAGCTGGAGTATCCTGGGCACTATCTGGTGCGACGTGTGCGGGGCCAGGGGTTGATCAACTGGCGCGGTAAGGATCTGTTTATCAGTGAAGTGCTATCGGGCGAGTATGTAGGGTTTGAAGCGGTGGATGATGGCATTTGGTCCGTTTACCTGGGCACGTACTTACTTGGCAGGCTCGATGAGGCAACGCGCAAGATTTATGCGTGAGTCGATTTGGCCTCCATGGTCCTGGGTCATCCGCCATGGGAATGGTGGCTTAAACGGCGTTTAAAGCAAAGCGAAATTGTCAACTGGGAAAAACCGTTTGACGGGAAAGAAAGAAAAAAGAACCAAAAAAGAAAGAAAAAAAGGCCTGTGGAAAAGTGGAAAGCCGCAAAAAGCGCGCCTTCCCACTTTCCCACAGGCCCTACTACTGGTGGTTTTTTTGTTACTATCGGGTAATTGAAAAACTCAAAAAAGTGTCAACGATGTTGCTAGGTCGAAATGTCAACGATGTTCGTAGGTCTTCAAACAGGAGGCAGGAAGCAGACGGCGGAAGGCAGAAAGCAGAAGGCAGAAAGCAGACAAGAGAGAAGAGCTGATACGAAGGCCACGAATGACGAGTGACGCCGTCTGCCTTCCGTTTCCTGCTTCCTGCCGTCTGCCTCCTGCTTCCTGCCGTCTGCCTCCTGATTCCTGCCGTCTGCCTCCTGCTTCCTGCCTCCTGCTTCCTGCCGTCTGCCTCCTGCTTCCTGCCTCCTGCTTCCTGCCTCCTGCTTTCCGCCTTCCGCCTTCTATCTCCTGCTTCCTGCGGTCTGCCTCCTGCCTCCTGCTTTCTGCTTCCTGCCTCCTGCTTCCTGCCGCCTGCCTCCTGCCTCCTACCTCCGCATCCCAGCGACTCTGCGATAGATCTCCATTGTTTGTGCTGCCGCACGCTCCCAAGTGAACTCCCGCGCGCGCGCCTGCCCCAATTTACGCCATCTTTCGATTTCCGCCGGATCGCCGAGCAATTCCGCCAGGGCATCCCGCAAGTCGGACACCGAGTGAGTAGCGAAGAGTCGGGCCGAATTGAGGGCCACCTCCGTGATCGCCGAATTTGCCGCAGCGATCACGGCAGTGCCGCACGACATCGCCTCCAGCACTGGAAGTCCGAAACCCTCCATGAGCGAAGGGTAGACGAATAAGTCCGCATTACAATAGAGAGCACGCAGCTGCTGTCTGGAAACGTAGCCTAGATATCTGGCGGTTCCCTCGTTGTCGGATTGCAGTGATTTTTTCAAGATCCGGTTTTTCCAACCGCTGGGACCGCACAAGTACAATCGGTGCGGAATACCCTGGTCTTGCCGAAGTTGCTGAAAGGCTTTTAACAGAGTTACGAAGCCTTTGCGGGGCTCCATATTCCCCACTCCCAGGATGTAGGGCGATTGCACTGCCAGCGCCCGCAGGGCCGGGCCGAAGTCCTCTCCGGCCGCAGCAGGGTAAAATCCAGGCGAGGCCGCGTAAGGGACCACGAATATTTTTCCGACGGCAAAAGGAAAGGCAGCTCGAATGTCGGCCGCAGCGCTTTCAGATCCGGCAACAATGGCTTTGCATTTTCGAGCTGCATTGGGCAGCAGCGCTTGCCACAGTTTGCGCTTCTTCCACGTGTGAAAGCTGGGGAGGAGTCGGGTGCTCATATCGTGGATGGAGATTAGGTACGGGGTGGAAAGCGCAAGCGGAGCCAGGCTATTGGTGAAATGGAGAACATCGACGCGTTCTGCTCGCGCCAGCGCCGGAAGAGCAGATTGCATCCACAACGTGCGGGTCGGCACTAGGCGAGAGCGCTCGATTCGGATATTGGACGGCACGTTGTTCTCGGTTTCCACCGCCCGATTCGAAAACCAGATGAACTCGTCTTGAGGAAACAAGCGCGCCAGAGCGAGCGTCAACTCCTCGGTGTAGGTAGCAACCCCGGACTTCTCGCCGTGAATCACGGTAGCATCAATGCCGATGCGCATCTTTCTCCGGTATCGCGGCAACAATGCCGATGAAGATCCAAAAGGAAATATAAATGGGCGAAAATTCCAGGAAGTAATCGACCAGCCCGTGAACCAAGAAAGCCAGCAGAGCGATCTGCTCGCCAGGCCCGGCATCAAGCAGCTTTCGCAACAGGAGATAAAAAAATATCGCCAGCGCGCCAAAACCGATCAGGCCGGCGTCCGCCAGCACTTCAAGAAACAGGTTATTGGCAAAAATAGTAGTAAAATGCGTCGGCCTGCCCAGCGCTTTCTCGTATTGAAACCGGAAATTGTCAGGGCCGACTCCCACCCACTTGTTTCTCTCGAATAGTTTCCATGCGGCCCTCCACAAATCCAGCCTGCTGGTCACTGTGAACCCGCGATCCACAATGTCACTGATTTTAACTCCGGGTTTGAATGGAATCGAAGCCGCTTCGGCGGAACCGATCTGACACCGGATCAGGGCTGGAGCCGCGCCTCTTTCACTAAACCAGGCGAACCGCTCCAGCACCATGTCAAACGCCAAGAGAAAATCCCCCGGCCGCCCCGGAGTCTTGACGGCCACGTTGACGATCGTGCTCTGCCCAGGCGAAACCGTCACTGGCAGAGGAGTTCGCAATCCATCACGCACCACCATCTGCAGCGTCGCCCCATCGTACCAGTGATACGAGAGGCGAAATGGAAGGGTTTGCTCCCAGGCAGTGGTTCCCTCGTTGGTCAGCCGGAGCGGGACGAAATAAGTCCGATCCGGAGCCAGCGACTTCGGTAATGAAAGGATCTGATAGCCGGCCTTCAACCATGCGCTGTCGCCTTCTGATGTGACGCGATGAACCAGCCGCGGGGTGATCCACAGCACCGAGACGGAGAGGGCCGCCAGCACTGCGACCCAGACAATCATCTCACGTCGCGCGCTTCGGCTGTGCCGATTCAAAGCGGCGACAGCGACCAGCGAAGCCAATGCGGCGATCAGTGCTCCGCGCGAATAAGTCAGCACCAGCGCCACCAGAACCAGGAATGCAACGGCCCGATGAAATTTTCGGCCGGAGAGGCCGAGGGAGATGGATGCCGCCAGCGCAAACAAAAAGAAACTTGCGGCAATGTTCGGATATTCGAAGGTTCCGGTGAGCCGCTTCAAGCCGCCGATCCAGTGGGGCTGCGTTCCCCAAATCCAGTACCACCGGTCCAGTTGCCGCGGAATTCCCCATTCGATGAGCCCCAAGATCGCCGCCAGTCCTCCGCTGCCTGAAAACAGAGTCAAAAGAACCAATCTCCAGTGACTCTCCCGCCGGACCAGTGAAGCGACCAGCCAGGCAAGGACAATGCCGGCCAGCATTCGGAGGGAGAACTTCAAGGCGTTGTCGCGATAAGCCGTTTGAATCAGGGCGCTCAGGAACAAAGCAACGATGAAACAGAAAGCGGCGACGGAAAGCTTCAGAAACAAGAGCTGTTTTTCAAAGCGGCCAAAGAAGCCAAAAGCCACAAAAAACAGCGCACAAAAAAGCTCAATATCGGAAAACGAAAAGGGGCCGGTCGAGAAGACAATTCGTTCATAGGGAAGCGAAAAAATAAGTGCCGCCAGCGTCAATAAAATCGCCCGTGATCTTGTTTCAGGAAACCAACTGATCATGTTTCGCCGGGTTTGGACATTTTGGGAGCGGAGAGACGGCCCGAGGGCCGTCTCCAGGCTGCTTCCAGCGGCCTTTCCCGCAGGGTTTCAGCCCCGGCCTTCCGAGGCCGGGGTTATGCGCCAGCGCAATCATCGACCAGGCCGTTTCAACGGCCTTTTTCGTTATCCCCGCCGGCGTTGACGCCAGCGCTGGTGCCCAGGCAACACATGGCTTATTCTGAGACCAAATGCCGGAACGACAAAGCCAATGGCGGCAAATTCTTGGTGCGTTGCGAGCGAAAAGAAAAGAGCTGCTGCTCTGCCTCATTTTCATTCTTGCCTTGAGCCTGCGCCTGGCAGGCTTGAATTGGGGGATTCCCATTTACGATGCCGAAACTGCCAGGGCTGCTGCAGACATCAGGACCTCATACCATCTCGACGAAGGTACTTTCCTGTGGAACCTTACGCGAATTCGACCGAGAACTTTTGACTTTTACGTAGCGGATTTTCACTGGGGAACGCTCCAGTATTACTTGATCGAAACGGCACTCCTCATATGCCAGGGATTGGGAATCGTCTCTACTCCGTGGCGCCGATCTTTTTTCGATTTTCAACCCGATCAATTTCCGCGCCTGTTTGAGGCGGGCCGGGCAGTTTCGGCCATACTTGGGAGTTGCTCCATATTTCCGGCTTATGGCATCGCAAGACGTCTTTGGGACGAGCAGTCAGGAATTTGGGCCTCCCTGGCGCTGGCTCTATGCCCGCTGCACGCAGTCAATTCTCACTATCTGACCTCCGACATCAGCATGGCCTTTTTTCTATTGCTGGCCTTTTACGGACTGGCGGCAACTCTTGAAAAGCCAAGCCGCAACCTCTTTTTTACAACCGGCGTCGCCTTCGGCCTGGCCGTCGCCGCCAAATACAATGCAGCGTTCCTGCTTCCAGTCATCATCCTTTCTCACTTTTTGCGTCCAGATCGATTCTGGTCGAAGAAATGGCTGATCTATCCTGGCACTGTAGCTGGTTTTCTGGCAGGGGAGCCTTATGCCCTGGTGCATCACCGGGAATTCTGGGGTTCGCTGCAGCGCAACTACCTGAGTACGGTCAATCTTCCCGGGGGGGTTGTTCCCTCTTGGCCCGTGCTGCTGGTTCTGCAGTTGAAAAATGCAGCCTTTTTTGGCCTCGGTCTTCCGCTTGCTCTAGTTTTGGTCCTCGGAGGCTGTGGCTATCTCTGGTGCCGATTCGCCCGGCGGAGCCGGCGATTTCCGGAACGCGACTTGTCCGGCCAGGAGCACAACCAATCAGAGCAGGCGCTCAGACCTTCAGTTCGCGGTTCGAGGCTCCTAGGCCGAATTCTGCTCTATGTTTGCATCCTGTCCTTTTGCATCTCAGTTCTACTGATTCGCCAGCCTTTACTTCGTTATACGCTGCCTGCGCTAGTATTCGCAGTCATCCTGGATGGTCATGTGCTGAGTGTGCTTGCCCGATGGCGCTGGGGACGAGCACTTGCTTTTTGCGTCATCCTCTCAACCGGTATCTTCACCCTGTTACACATCCGCATCCTCGCCCAGGAGCACACCGCCAACCAGGCTTTCGAGTGGATCGAACGAAATGTTCCTTCCGGCGCCAGCTTAACCAAGGGATGGCCCCAGCTGCCGGTGCTCAATCCTGAAAAATATACTATTCGAAACTATTACACCCAGAATCGCCTGGTGGACTTTAAGGATTTCTTTCTTGACGACAAGGGGAAGACTTTTTTCCCCGATTACGTGTTGCTGGACAATCTTCCGATATTCGATTTTCCCGCCGAGTTCGTTCAAACCCTCGACAGCCATTACTGGCTGGTGGCCGAATTCAAAAGAAATCCGCAGTTCTGGAACTTCACCCTTCCGGAATGGAATGCTCCCCATGACTGGAAATACAGTCACCCGGAGATTCGGATCTATCGGCGAAGAAAAACGCGCCAACAAACCACACATGCAGCCAGAATCACGCCCTCGGTCAGGACTGCGGTAACCGCTGCAGCCTGGAGCCCAAACCTGGGAATCCCCCAAAGGTTTAGGCCGATCCTGAAGAGTAATGCAGCGCCTGCGGCCAACAGATACGCCCACTGGCGCCGGGTGGCGATCAGGTAGTTAATCAACAAGGCGTTCAAAAACATTGCCGGGAGCGCTAGAAACAAAATGGCCAATATTTTGATCGAAGGAGTGAAAGCCGAGCCGTATGCCAGGCGCACTAAGGGCCCTCCAAGAAGGAAAATGAACGCCATCAGAAATGCCGCCAGCAATTCTAAGGCTCCGAACGCGCGCCAAAAATACCGGAAGCCTCCCGGCGCGGCAAAACGCGGGAATAGCACTGCCAGAATGATGGCCGGGAAAACCTGTACGGCGTCAAATAATCGGTACGCCGCGTCATAAAGCCCTACCTCCCGCGGTGACAGAAACAATCGAATCAACAGGACGTCGGAGCGCCAGTAAAGGAGTGTGACAATCAGGCCCGCCCCGATGGGTAAATATTGGCCCATCCAATGCCGGACATCTTTCCACAAGAATGAAAATTCAGGTCGGATCCATGTTCGAAACAGGTACCACGCGGCGCAGAAGGACGAAACAACCGACAGAGCCATGATCGCCATGGCCAGGACTATCAAGTTTCTGAACATCCAGATAAGCGTGATTCCCAAAGCGGTGCGAGCCAGGCGGAAGATCAGTACCAGCGTTGTTTCGGTGACGATGGCGTTATAGCCGCGGAGCACTGCGGTGAAGAGCTCAATGAAGCTATACCACAAAGTCGCCCAGGCAATGATCAACACTACTTGGGACTCTTCACCCCATGGGAAAAAATACAGAGTCAGCCCTGACATCAGCGCTCCCAGCGTGCCATTGATGAAGACCTTGAGCAGCGAGAGCGAACCGACCAGCCGCTTGGCGTCGCTCGAAGCGGCTATCTCTCTGGTCACAAATAAGTGCATGCCAAGATCGGAGGCAACGCTGAGATAGGCAGCCAAGCCGTTTGCGAAAGCGTAAATTCCTATCGCGCCGGCGCCCATGAGGCGCGCAATCATCACAATCAAAAGAAAGGAGGCCAGCCTTCCGATGCTGTCAGCCAGAAACTTATAGGCGATGGAACGCCCGATGATTGAATGGAAGATTGCTCGGGAGGCTTTCATGGCGGAGAGTCTACACGCTGGCGCAGCGCAGCTACCAATGTTCCAGCAGAGGGGCGCACGGCCGAGCGCCCCCACAACACACCATCACGCAATGATGCGTGCGGCCAGGAACACAATCTGCCCCATCAAGGGTAGTGGGGTCTTAGCGTGGATATAGGGCGGAACGGGAAATCCCGCCATGATGACTTCGATAGGTCCTAGGATTGTGCGGGTGTCTATGGTTCGTCTGTTTCGGCAACGATGAAACCAAAAACGACATGGTTACATTTTGGACAATACCCACTGTAGTTGGTTCCTTCGATCTTTGTCTCAACAATCTCGCCGTGTCCGCACTCTGGGCATTTCCCTTTGATTATCTGATTCATCCTATTGTTCTGCTTTCTTTTCTTCTTCTTTCTGCAAGGATTCAAATTGCTCTTCTAACTTCTTGCCGTAAGACTCTATGTTTCTGCGCATGACCTCTACAAACACCTGAGCGAACTGCCATGACATATGAAGCCTAACTCGATGAGTTGCTCTGATCACGTTTGCCCCTACGTCAGCGTCCTGGATCTCGTTCAAATCTATTCTCAAATCCCATTGCGATTGGGCAAATTGCGCATTGTTAATGTAAAATGTTAAGAGTTCCCCAGGTTTCATTTCTGGAACATATTCCAACGTCGCTTGCTTGGTCTTGGTCGGTGTATGTTCCTGAGGCTTGTCTGTATCCTTCTTCTTTGGCATTAGCTTCCGCCTCCTTCAGGCCTTTCCACGACATTAATATCAAATTCCCTTCACTTAGATCAGGATGCTGCAATGGAATCGTATATTCATAACTTGTTGATGTAGTGACTCCACACTGGATTGGTATTCCTAACATAAATTTGACATCTAATTGGCCTTGTATGACCTCTCGATATGCCGAAATATCTGTGAATTCAGTATCTTCATCCAGCGTTGCTACTTTGAATGTGTCTTGACTAAATTCATTTTCCCATCCTAGCATTTCGCTAAATGGAACGAATTTGACCATTAATCCGACCCTAAAAACAGAAGCCAGACGAATGAGTGTTTCTAAGGTGAAGTTGGTAGCCCCAGGCGTTTCCATCGCTGAAATGCGAGACTGCTTCATCTCGACTTCCCTAGCGAGATCCTCTTGCCTAGGCCTTTCAGACTTGAGTCTAAGTGCCCTGATTTGAGATGGCACAAGGACATTCAGCTTCGCCCGAATATAGGCAGCTCTGAACGACTTATTGTCTTTCAATTTAGAAATCAATTGTGATCTGTCTTTCTTCAATAGTTGCATATCCCTGTCTTACGGATTTAGCCCGCTGGCTAGCTGTCGTAAGTGCGTTACTTGGTTTATAAATCCTACCTTTATGGTAGCAACCAATTAACAGAACAACTTGCTTTCGGACAGCGCCAAAAATGCCGAGTACGCGATATTGTCGCTTATCGGCATAAAACTGCAATTCCCAAATCCTTTCTTGCTTCAACTCGCCCTTTAAGAACCCTTTAAAACCTATCCATTCAAGGTGATTCGAGGTCTTACGATTAGCTTTTAATAGGCTATCAAATTGAAGTTGTGCTTGGTCTGACAATCCCGCGTACCAATCCTCAATTTGGTTAGTTCTGTTCTCCACGTAATCATAAAACGTCCACAAGGGTTCCGAGGGGGAATGTATCACTTTTAAGCTATATTGCAAGCGATTTCTCTTGATTGGCTGATATCACTTATATATGATTTACGCCATGATTCAGAAAACAAAAGGCCAGCAATTCAAGGGCGGTAACCCTGAAATGCTGGCCTTCGTTTGCCCACGTAGCTCAACTGGAAAGAGCAGAGGGCCGCTAACCTTCGGATGCCCGTTCAAGCCGGGCCGTGGGCGCAAATTAATCAGCCCCGCTAGTAGCGCTGACTACTCGCAGGGCTTAGCCTCGGGCTTGCGCCAAAAGGCGGGGTTGTCTAGACCCACTGTCATTTTGGACCCTTAGCCCGGAGAAAGCAAGGTCCAACATGACGTGCCACAATTTCAGAATTGAAATGGTGAAGGCCCGTTTCTACGGCAAGAACCGAGTCCAGCGGTACATGTGCCAGAAATGCGGAAGGCGGCCTCTCTGAAGCGCCTGAGAAGCCATTCGGAGCGGATGTCCGTTTGCCGGTCGAAAAGATTACGATGATTCTCAATTGCCTTCTAGAAGGGAACAGCGTGCGCGGAACAGCGCGGCTGTGTAGCGTAGAGAAGCGAACCGTTCTCAGCATCCTGAACCTGGCCGGCCGGTCCTGTGAACGGCTGTTCAGAGAGCACGTCCTCAACGTTTCTGTAAAGGATCTGGAATTCGATGAAGTATGGTCCTATGTGGGAAGCATCAGCGATACGTCACGCCAGAGGAAGCGGGTCCGCACATCGGAGATGCTTACACGTTCATCGGTTTGGAGCGCACATCAAAGCTGGTGCTGGCATGGCATCTTGGAAAACGAGACGGCGAAAAAATACTCAGGAATTCATGGAGAAAATTCGCTACAGCACCAAGCAGATTTGACGTGAGCACAGACGCCCTTCAGCCTTACGAAACCATGATCGACATGTGCCTGTATGATCGGGCAAACCATAGTCAGGTTGTGAAATTGTTCGCCAAGCGAGACGAGTACCGCGAGAGTTACAGACCACCAAGATTTGGGTGTGTGCAAAAGACCACTGTCACTGGCTGGCTGGACCTGGAACGTGCCAGCACATCGCATGTGGAGCGAAATAACGGTACTTTGCGTCAATGGTGCAAGAGGCTTGGACGGCTAACTTACGCGTTCTCTCGCAAATGGTAGAACCTTCAGGCCGCACTTGCACTGCATTTCGCGCATTACAACTTGTGCCCCGTTCATTTCGGCACTGAGAGTGACCCCGGCAATGGAAGCAGGAATCACGGATCACGTTTGGACGCTTCGGGAACTTGCGACCACTCTCTGACACCGCTACCCCATCAAGTTTGCCCTTCCCAAACCTGGCGCGCCGCGGTACAGTTTTGATCCCCACAAGAGAACGCCAGTGACCGGAAAAATCGTCACCATACAAAGACACATTGTAGAAGAGGAACGGCTCCACCCGGAGGCCACCGGCGATTTCACCGGCCTGCTGTGGGACTTGACCATCGCAGCCAAGATCATTGCCAGAGAAGTCAGCAAGGCCGGCCTGGGCGACATTCTCGGCTTTACCGGAAAAGAAAACGTTCACGGCGACGCAGTCACCAAACTGGACGTTTTTGCTCACGATGTCATTTATCGGGCCATGGACCATGGCGGTCATTTGTGTGTCATGGCGTCAGAGGAAAAAGAAAACATCCTTCCCATTCCCGCCAGATTTCCCAAGGGAAAGTACGTGCTTTTGTTTGACCCCCTTGACGGCTCGTCAAACATTGATGCCAACGTCAGCATCGGCACGATTTTTTCCATTTACCGCAAGAGGACCGCCGGTGCGCACGGCACCATAGAGGATTGTCTGCGAAGGGGCAGCGAGCAAGTGGCTGCCGGATACATCGTCTATGGATCGAGCACCATGCTGGTGTATACGACGGGAAATGGGGTGTCTGGTTTCACTCTCGATCCGGCCATCGGAGAGTTCCTCTTGAGTCATCCCAACATCGTCACTCCTAAAAAGGGACAGATTTACAGCGTCAACGAAGGCAATGCCCACCAGTGGGACACTGGAACAAGGGATTACATTGAGTACCTGAAAGAGAACGACCCCGGCACCGGGCGACCTTACACTCATCGTTACATCGGATCGCTGGTCGCCGACTTTCACCGCAACCTGCTTTACGGCGGAATCTTTCTCTATCCGGCTGCCTACAAGCAAGGGCAGCGCCAGTCACAGGGAAAGCTGCGATTGTTGTATGAGGCGTCGCCTCTGGCCTTTATTGTAGAACAGGCCGGAGGATTGGCGACGACTGGAGATCAGCGGATCCTGGAGATACAACCAGAACACTTGCATCAGCGGGTGCCGCTGATTATTGGCAGCGAGGAAGACATTCGCCAATATCAGAAATTCGTGGAGAGACGCAGAAACTCTGAGTGAATTTTCCGGCTCACTTCATCAGAAATCTACGAAAGAGAGACGGTCAATAAGATAAGCTCGGTGTCTTGTGGACGAATTGGTCGTCCCTCAGTTGCTTCAACATGAAATCAGCTACATCGGCGCGCGAGATCTTTCCCCTGATCGACCTGTCCGTAACGTTGAAACCGCTGCGATATGCTCCGGTTCGTGGGCCATTGGTCAGAATTGCAGGGCGGACGATGACCCAGTCCAGCTTGCTTTGGCGGATGTATCTCTCCTGAATTTCTTTATCCGCAAAGACATTCCTTAGTAATAGCGGTATTAGAATGTAACTGTAGAGAAATCCGAGCTGCCCTTTGCTATCCCCTACCCCCAGCGAAGACTCGCAGATGAATCGCTTGACGCCGAGCTTTTCCATCGCCCTGATGATGTTTTTCGTTCCCTCCGAAAGAAGGGTGTTCTTTGTTAACGCCTTTACACCGAGCGCCGATAGCACGGCATCTTGACCTTTCATCGCCGCCTCAACCGAGTCATAATCTAAAACATCCCCTTTCGCTACTGACAGGTTTGAGTGTTTCGTTGTGACCGCAGCAGGGGTACGCGCAAACGCGGTCACCACGTGACCTTGCCCCAAACCTTGTTGCAGCAGCTCTCGACCGGTCCCGCCCGTCGCTCCGAAAATAAGCAGTTTCATCGTCCTCTCTGTCTGCGATCCGATTCGCGGGGTCCAAGTTTCGGGTAAATCACTATTCTAAATTGAGCTTGGCTCCAGGCGACCCTCCCAGGGCGGATTGAATCATGATGAACTCACCGACGTTATCCATGGTTAGCAGCCCTACCAGCCGCCCGTTTCGCTCCACCGGCAGGGTGTGGCACTCGCAGCTCTGCAGCCGGGTGAATGCAGATTCCAACATCTCGGAAGAGTCTACGGTTTGAAAATCGCGCCGCATCACTTCCTTGACCAGTGATTGCTGGCCCTGCTTGGCCAATGCAACCAGCAAATCGCTTCGAGTCAGGACTCCCACGGTATGCCCATCCTCAACAACCGGGAAATCCTGCTGGGAGCCGGAGAGAATCAACTGCACCGCGCGGTCCAGCGTGTCTTCAGGTGTAAGTGTTCTATAACGGGTGAGCATGGCGCGACTCACCGGGATCCCGCCCAATGCCGCTTTGATCAGAGTCATGCTCGCTTCCTGAGCGGCGCCTATCCAAACGAAGAACGCGATGAACAAAAGGAAGGGGTTGCCAAAAAATCCGACGAAGCCGAACAGAAAAGCGATCCCCTGTCCCAGGTGCGCGGCAATCTGGGTCGCACGAGTGTAGTCCATGCGCGTCGCCAGGAGCGCCCGCAGGACGCGACCGCCATCCATGGGGAACGCGGGGATCATATTGAACAGCACGAGGAATATGTTTACTACCATCAGCCTGGGGAAGAATGGCCCCCCTGAAACGCTCAACTTTCCCAGTGATCCCAGGCCCCCGGTTAGCTGCAGCCAGACAAACAGCAGAGCGGCGATGACCACGTTTACCGCAGGACCAGCCAGCGCTACCCACAGCTCTTGAATAGGTTCGTCGGGCATCCGCTCCAGCCGCGCCAAGCCGCCGATGGGCAACAGAGTAATGTCACGGGTGCGGATTCCGAACTTTTTAGCCGTCAGAGCATGACCCAGTTCGTGGAGGAGCACACAGCCAAAAAGCGCCAGGATGAATGCCACACCCGAAAGCGTCGCTGCCAGGCTGTGCTCTTCCAGCCAGTGGCTTAACGCCACCCACCCGATGAGGATGAGAAAGGTCGCGTGCATATAAACCCCGATTCCCGCCACTTCGCCCAGCTTCCAGGACCATTTCATACCTTTAAACTCCTACAAGGGCTCGAAACAACCGTTCGCCCTCTACCATTTTCTCTTGGTTGACAACCACGCGAAAAACCATGAAAGCCCGTTAGCCTGGATTATTCACAAACACTCAACACAAAGGCACAAAGGACGCGAAGATAGCCTAGCGCGGCAGAGCCGCAACCAAATATTGCAGCAACGGCAGACGGAGACGCCGTAGGCGTCATAGAGTATAGCCGGGGGCAGAGCGCGCTTTTTGCGCGGCGCCCCCGGTCTGCGATACCGACGAAAGGTATGCACCCTGAAAGGGTGCGATAGGAATCAGGAAAATATTTTTTGGGAAGATCGGCTCGGCTCAATCATCGGGAAATTTTGTTGCACCCTTACAGGGTGCGGAGGTCGATATTGGGGGAAGTCGACCGGGGGCGCCGCGCAAAAAACGCGCTCTGCCCCCGGCTATACTCTTCCACGCCTTCGGCGTCTAAAGCAAACCAAATCTTTGCGGCTCGTAAAGAATTTAACGGTTAGCATTGCAGAGGGCGGGGAGCGGATCTCCTGCGTTGCGGCTCTGAAAAAGCCCACGGGCGCGTGCACGCAATTGTTTTTCAGGCCCGAAACTGTTTTCAACCTCCTGAGAAAATAGACATAATCTGTGCCAATGACGCCTCACGTAAACGAGCTGTTCAATCTCTCCGGGCGTGCGGCAATCGTCACGGGCGGCTCTCGGGGTCTGGGCAAAGAAATGGCCGAAGGGCTGGCGGAAGCAGGCGCGGCACTTATGTTGTGCGCCCGTCGCGAGCAGTGGCTGAACGCCGCGCTGCAGGAGCTGCGCCAGCGTGGCTTTACCGTAGAAGGAAGAATCTGTGACGTGTCCGACCCGACTCAGGTCCAGGCCGTCGTCGATGCAACGGTAGCCGCTTTAGGCAAGATTGATATTCTGGTCAACAACGCCGGCGTGACCTGGGGAGAGCTTCCCGATAGAATGCCGCTTGAGCAGTGGCGCAAAGTAATCGACATCAATCTTACCGGCGCGTTTCTCTTTTCGCAGGCGGCCGGGCGTGAGATGCTCAGGCGCGCATACGGCCGCATTATCAACGTGGCCTCTATCGCCGGACTGCGCTCGTCTGCCTCGGGTCCGCATTACGCCGGTTACGCCGCAAGCAAGGCAGGCATGATGGGACTGACGCGCGAGCTTGCCGCTTCGTGGGGACGCTGTGGAATCCGGGTGAACGCGATTGCACCCGGTTTTTTCCATTCTCGGATGGCGGATCCCGTAATCACGCAGGTCGAACCTGCCATCCGCGCCCGCAATCCGATCGAGCGCGTGGGAAATCCCGGCGAATTGAAAGGCGTGGCGGTATTCCTGGCATCCGATGCATCCAATTACATCACCGGGCAGACGATCGTTGTGGATGGCGGACTTACAATTACTTGAAATCACGAGGTTGCAAATCGCAGGTCGAAGGTCGCAAGTCGCAGGTTGAAAGTCCCAAGTCGAAGGTCGAAGATGAGGAGATACCGATGCGATTGCTTGAAGGCAAGGTGGCAATCATCACAGGCGCGGGCCGCGGCATCGGCCGCGCAACCGCTGTGCTTTTCAGCGCCCATGGAGCGCGCCTGGTCCTATGCGATATTGACCCCCAGCCAGTGCGCGAGACTTTCGAGACGATTAGCGCCGCCGGCGCCGATGCCATCGCTGTTCCGGGCGACGTGACCTCTGCTGAGTTCCCGCCGCAGTTGATCCGGGCGGCGCTGGCCGAATACGGAAGGATTGACGTGATTGTAAATAACGCCGGTTATACCTGGGATGGCACTCTCCACAAGATGACCGATGAGCAGTGGCAGGCAATGCTCAACGTGCATCTGACCGCGCCGTTCCACGTTATCCGCGCTGCGTCCCATTACTTGCGCGAAGCCGCCAAGAGTGAGAAGGCGCAGCACGGCCAGGCAACGGCCCGCAAGATTATCAATATCAGCTCTACCAGCGGCACCCGCGGAAATGCCGGGCAGGCCAATTATGCGGCAGGCAAGGCGGGCGTCGTGGGACTGACCAGAACTTTGGCCAAAGAATGGGGACAGTTCAACATCCAGGTAAACGCCGTTGCTTTCGGCTTTATTGAGACGCGTTTGACGCAAGTCAAGGAATCGGGTGAGCGGCTTTCGCGTTCGGGGGCGGACATCGGTTTGGGAATTCCTAAGGAAAACCGCGACTTTTCTCTAAAGCTCATTCCGATGGGGCGCCCTGGCACTGCGGAAGAAGCGGCCGGAGCGATTCTGTTTTTTGCCTCGCCGCTTTCGGATTATGTTTCGGGCCAGGTTCTTGAAGTTACAGGTGGAAGCTAAGCAATGCCGATTAGACAAATCGAAGGTATTTCCAAACTGAGCGAGCACATCGGGCAGGAAGTTGGCCTCAGCGATTGGTTCGAAGTCACCCAGGAGCTGATCACTCAGTTTGCTCATACCACGCATGATGTCCAGTGGATCCATGTTGAACCTGACCGTGCGGCGCGTGAATCGCCTTACGGAACAACGATAGCGCATGGCTTCCTGACGCTCTCTCTGCTTCCCCTGTTGAGCAAAACGGCCATAGCCATCGATGGCGTACGGATGGCAATCAACTACGGCCTGAATCGGGTCCGTTTCACGGCGCCTGTACATGCGGGTGCACGAGTGCGGGGGCGGTTTGTGCTGGCTTCACTGGATAAGATTCCGAGAGGCGTACAGGCGACATGGAATGTAAGTGTAGAGCGCGATGGCAGCGACCGGCCTTGCTGCGTGGCTGAATGGCTGGCGCGGTACTATCAGTGATTCCCGCCGTGGTGGTGGTGTTTTGAGCTTTCGACAAAATTTGAGGTACCCTCAAATTTGGCGCTGAACAGCCGACCACGTTCACGTTCACGATCACGTCAACGTCCACGACTAAGGCCAATCGAATCGTGAGCGATTGTGTTTTTTCGTCCGCGTAGGCGTGGACGTGCTCGTGAACGTGAACGTGGTCGTGATCGGCTTTTATTGGGTTGCGGCTTTGCCGTGCTGCGCCATCTCTGCGCTTTCCAACCGACCACGGACGACTGACACTCAATGATCGACCAACGAAGAACCGTCTATGCGCTCAGTATTCTGTTCGCCATCAACCTGCTGAATTTCTTCGACCGGCAAATTCTGGGCGCCGTCACCGAGCCGATCCGCAGAGAATGGGGGCTGAGCGACAGCGCGATGGGAGCGCTGGGCACGGCTTTCACTCTGCTTTACGCCGCCGCAGGCGTACCTTTGGGCCGTTTGACGGACAGGGCGAAACGGACGCGAATTCTTTCTGCCGGTGTCTTGGCCTGGAGTCTTCTTACTGCCGCATCGGGTCTGGCCAGAAACTTCTGGCAGCTTTTTGGCGCTCGTCTGGGTGTAGGAGTAGGAGAGGCAACCTGCGCCCCGGCGGCGACATCATTGATCGGTGACCTGGTTCCGGCAAGCAGGCGTGGCAAGGCGCTTTCCTTCTTTATGCTTGGTCTTCCCGTCGGCCTGGCGCTGAGCTATGGAGTGAGCGGCACGATAGCGCACGCATATGGATGGCGTGCTGCATTCTATTTTGCCGGCGTTCCCGGACTGCTTTGTTCGGCGGCAGTGCTTTTCATAAAGGAGCCGCCACGTGGCGCGGTTGAAGCGCGCGACGTCGGGCGGACCAGGCGTGAGGGGTCTCCTTATCTACTGGTGCTTTCCTTGCCCACGATGTGGTGGTTGATCCTCTCAGGCGTGCTGCATAACTTCAATATGTATGCTCTCAGCTCGTTTCTGACGCCCTTGCTGATGCGTTTTCACCATGTCGATATCCGCGACTCCAACTTCATCTCGATGGCTATCTTTGGCGTCGCAGGGACTGCCGGCCTGCTGCTCGGAGGTTCGGCAAGTGATCTGATGGTGGAACGGCGAGCAAATGGACGGCTGCTTTTCGGAACTGTTTCACTGTTCGGGTCGATTCCGCTGATACTGCTGGCCTTGGGAAGGCCGAGTGAAGACGTCATAACTTTTGGCGCGCTCATGTTGCTGGCCTGCACGCTCATGTACACTTATTACTCGACGGTTTATCCGGCCATCCTGGACATTATCGAGCCTTCGTTGCGCGGCACGGCCATGGCCATTTACTTCTTCGGCATGTACGTGCTGGGAGCATCGATGGGCCCTCTGGGAACCGGAATGGTGAGTGATTTTTTCACAAAGCGCGCGGCCCGAGCGGCAGGAATAGCTGAACTGACGCAGCATTCGCTGGAACCTTTTCGCGCCCAAGGACTGCACTGGGCGATGTATCTTGTTCCGGTCCTTGGCGCTCTTCTTACGCTGGTGCTGTTTGCCGGCTCGCGTACCGTGGTAAAGGACTCAGAGAAGCTCCAACGCTGGATGCGGGAAGCCTCTAGTGCCGACGGCTAAAGAGCATGAGGGGGGAGCGGGAGAGCTACTCCCGCTTACCTGCGGCTCACCTCAAGCAGCAGGTGGTGGTTGAATTCAGCGTCCAGTCTGGCATCGGAGCCTTCGACCGTTCCCAGACTTCCGCCATTTTCGTAATCTACGACGTGATACTTGCCGGGCCTGAGGCCTCGCAGTTCCAGTGACCCTTTCCATCGCGGTGTCGAGCTGGAAGCAAAAAATGCATAATACATTTTTCCGTCCTTCTCGATGGCATAGCCCTCTGGGACATCGTAGCCGGTGACGTACAGGTTAAGAAATCTTCCTTTGGAAAGTCGTTTCGAATTATAGATGTTCATCCACTTCTTCCACCAGGCTTCCTTCTCCTGAGTGAGCAGGACATGCTCAAACTTCGGGCCCGGATTTGGCCAAACAAATTTGGTTCCTACAACCCCGCCCGCACCTACTGTTGACGCAAAGTCTCTTCCCAAGTCGATCTCTCTCCCGGCTTCATTGCGGATTTCCGTCAATTCCACGTGATCGCCATAGACGGCGGCTTCCGGGCCCAACAGGGCTTTGTACATTTTGATGCGCCTGCGGACCTGCACCGATCCCACCGGATCGGCGGTGACCGCCTGATCCATGAAAGGGAGCCAGGCAAAATTGGGAGTGGTGCCACAAGAGCAGATTTGAGTGACGCTCTCCGGCTTATGCGCGCGCGTCGTCTGGAAAATAACTTTATAGACGGCGCCCATCGAGTTGATGGAATCCTGCGGGGACTTGTGATGATGGAGCGGGTTGTAGCACGCCGGAACGGTGAAGACATTATCAAGTTTGTGGCCATCAAAGCCCCATTCTTCGATAAATCTTTCAGTCAGTTTCTTGTAATACTCTTGCACCTCGGGGAGCGCGGGGCAAAGCACTGCGAGCTTGCGGGCGATCCTGGCGTGCTTCCCGTCGCGGTCGAGGATCAGCCAATCTGGATGCTGCTGCACTACTTTCGACAGCCTGTACGTGTGAGATGAATATCTGCCAGGGCCGTCTTCCACGCCAAGAGGCAGCCACCAGATTTGCACCAGGATTCCCTGGCTGTGAAAACCGTAGACCATTCTCTTAATGGCGTCGCCGGGAAAAGTATCGCGACGCGGATTCCAATCGCCGTAAGTTTCAAACCAGCGGTCGTCGAGCGTCGCCCACTTGATGTTGAGGTCCTTCAGCTTGGGAATCGTGCCAAGCATCTGCGCGGGTGTCACATCGAATTCATAGCCCCAGCCGCACCAGCTGGCGTTATAGGATTGATCGGACGGTTTGGGGAGCGACCAGCCTTCGCGCTGCAAAAGCGCGGAGTACAAGTGTAGCGGTTCGTAAAAATCCCCCGAGTAAACAGCGACAAAAGTACGTGGAGTCGAGACTATGTTGCCCGGCTTCAAGGTCTCTTTTAGCCCTTCGTTCAGCGATACATGAATCCGGCTGTCGCTTTTCACGCTGACCGGTAAGGAGAGAACGAGTGGCAGCGTCTCGGCATGGCCAATGGCTTCGCCGACAGAGGCTGTCCAGAAGGCAACCAGCGGAATTCCGCCACCATGGCCATTAGCCATCTGGGCGCCCATAAGATTCAACTGCGAAAAATCCCTGGTCAGGGGCAAGACATCGTCCTTCCCCCACTTGTTACTGCCTCCCTGGAAGGACCAGAGCTGATAGGGCTGAGCTGCGCGATCCACCAGAGACGCGTTGAGCCGATGGCGCTGCGTTGACACGTCGTCCAGTCTCAATTCCGTGGAGCCTCTGTTTTTGTAGCTTACCGTGGTGAATGCAATGCCGGGGAAAGCGTCATAAACCTCGACGGCAATACCCTTCTCAATCTGCGGGAGTGTTCTCGAAAAGCCCCTTATCTCGATTCGCTTCCCCCTGTTTCCAATCTTGCCTCTGGCAGTGGAGGACTTCACCTGGTTGAAATCGAGGATGAAATCTTCAACCTCCTTGCCGGCGACCACGATTCTATCCCCTGGAACGGCGGACCCCGGCTCATCGAGCGTGATTTTTTTCCCGTCTTTTAGAAGCCAGGCTTCCACATAGCCCGACGGGAATATGTCAAACTCCGCCGTTGTTGTGTTTACAACAAGCGGACCCCCCTTATTCAAGCTGATTGCAACTTTGGACGATGCGCCCGACTTGGGCAGAGACGCGGGGGCTTCACGGCAGCCGGCCAATGCGAGGGCCGCCACAAGTAGTGTGGATCGCACGATAGGAAAGGCCCGTCGCGTAGGTGGCGGAAAAAACATGGAGTTTTTTGCTCTCAGGTTCTTGGGTTCAGCACGGTATTAAACCGCTCTTGAAAACCAAACACAATAGGCTGAGGATCTTTCTGCGTTGAGGATTCTGCGAGCGAGGGTTAGGATTGCACACATCATTAGCAGGATGCTGAAAAAATCACCGCGAAGGCGCGAAGGACGCGAAGAATGTATGTTGGCCTCGACTCTGGTGTTGCCTTAGTAACACACGGCGCTCCATTTACCAATGACTGACGGATATCGAATCGATAATTTCATTAGTTTGCTTCGCGGTCTTCGCGCCTTCGCGGTGAGTTTTTCGGCATCCTGTTAGTCACCCGGGAGGGAAAACATGTCCCATATATCCAATTCACGCCGGAACTTTATTAAGGTCATCGGTGCGGGATTTGCGGGAGCCGCCGCCATGCGCCAAACCACGGCTCAGTCCACTACCGCTATTCCCCGCCGTTTCGTCATCGATTCTCATCAGCATTACGAAGATGACCCCAAGTACATCGACCGGCTGGTGGGGGTCTATCGTCCGCTCCATGCCCTGGCATGTGTAAACACATTCATGTCCGGATTCGAGGCTGTCAGGAAGGCGGCAGAGGAATATCCGGACGTGGTGATCCCGTATGGGCGGATCAACGTGGATGAGCCGGGCGCGCTGGCCGAAATAGAAAAGTTTGCCGACGCCGGATTTAAGGGAATCAAGATGCACAGCCCCCGGCACAACTGGGATGACCCGCAATATTTCCATTTGTACGCCAGAATACAGGAGCGCAAGCTGCTGGCGCTCTTTCACACAGGCATCGCCTTTCATGTCGATACCCCGCAGTACACATCGATGGCCCGGATGCGCCCCGGGTATCTGGATACCCTGACGCGCGCTTTTCCCGATCTGTACATCCAGGGCGCTCACTTCGGTAATCCCTGGTACGATGAGGCGGCTGAAGCAGCGCGCTGGGGACCAAAGCTCTATTTTGACCTTACCGGCTCGTCTCTGCAGAAGAAACAGAAGAATCTGGCCGTCTTTAAGGAGCATTTGTGGTGGCAGGGACCGAGCCAGCACAGCTCGCCGCACGCAGTCTATGCGTTCGAGAAACTTGTCTTCGGCACGGATGAACCTCCAGAGCATCTTCCGGATGTGATCTCCGGCTTTGAAGCCATGCTGGCTGCCTGCTCTGTTCCTGAAGCAAGCCGCCGGAAAATTTACGGGGAGACAATAGCGAAGATACTGGGGGTGAAGGTGAGGGGGTGAGGGAATCATTGCCGGCGGCAAAATACCAGAAAGTGTGAAAAAATTGATTCAATCTGTACGGGCGACCCTGCGTGGTCGCCCGCTGCAGAATCCAGCGGATTTTTCTCAGCTCTGAAGTCCATCCGCGGGAACTGTGCGATTTGTTTACCTAATCCGTCAGCTATTGCGGCGGGCGGCCACATAGGGCCGCCCGTACGATCGGACGCATTTTTCACACCTTCGCTCGCGGCTCGGATTTTTTCTCACGTGCTAAAGGACCTGCTGATATGCCAAAAACCATAAAGCACCTGCGCTGGTACATCGGTGCACTGCTCTTCCTTTCCACGGTCATCAACTACATCGATCGCCAGACGCTGAGCGTGCTGGCGCCTTATCTGAAGACGGAATATCACTGGAATAATCAAGATTACCGCTGGATTGTGATCTCCTTCCGCATTGCTTACGCCATAGGACAGTCGGCCGGAGGGCGCTTTCTGGATTGGCTTGGAACCCGCCGCGGTTTGAGCATCACGGTGGCTTTTTATTCCCTGGTTGCGATGCTTACCTCTCTAGCCGGCGGATTGCGCAGCTTCTGTTTTTTCCGCTTTTTCCTCGGCAGTGGCGAGGCAGCCAACTGGCCGGGCGCAACGAAAGCCGTGTCGGAGTGGTTTCCAAGGCGCGAGAGCGGTTGGGCTGTGGCCCTCTTTGACAGCGGTTCATCTATTGGCGGCGCTTTGGCTCCACTGCTGGTGCTTTCGATTTACCACCAATTTAACAGCTGGCGTCCCGCTTTTATTATTACCGGGACATTAGGGTTTCTCTGGCTAATGATTTTCCGCCTGCTCTATCACTCACCCGAGGATCATCCCCGCATTTCCAAGGAGGAACGCGACTACATTTTGGCCGACCGCGCTGCGACTGCGACAGTCGGAGAGCGGGAGAGCGAGGGAGCGAAGAAGGGGGAGAGCGGGGGAGCGGCGAAATTCGAAACTCGAAACTCGAAACTCGAAACTCCAAACTTATCCACCACCCCCCCACTCTCCCGCTCCCCTGCTCTCCCACTCCTTCCCTCGGAGAGACTAAGCTACAAGAAACTCCTCTCCCTTCCGCAGACATGGGGCTACATCATCGGAAAGACCTTGACCGACCCGGTTTGGTTTTTCATTACCGATTGGTTTGCCATCTACTTGGTGTCAAAAGGATTCAAGATGGAGGAGAGCTTGTTCGCATTCTGGGTTCCATTCCTGGCGGCTGACATAGGGAACTTCTTTGGAGGCGGGCTATCCAGCTACCTGATCAACCGGGGATGGTCGGTAGGGTGGGCTCGTAAAACTGTAGTAATCATCTGCGGGATAGGAATGACGCTCTTAATCCCGACCGTGTTCACCTCTTCGCTTTATTGGCTGGTGGCGTGCTTTGCGGTATCCACACTTGCCTACGCGGCTTTTTCGACAATGGTGCTGAATTTGCCTGCCGACATTTTCCCAACTCACTCGGTCGCTTCGGTGAGCGGCATGGGAGGGACCGGCGCTGGTATTGGGACGATCATCGCAACTTATCTGATCGGGGCCGTGGCGGATCGTTACTCTTTCGCGCCGATCCTGGTGGTGGCCAGCGTGATTCCGCTCGTTGCGATGCTGTCAGTTTTGATTCTGGTCAGAAACAACGAGGCGACGGAAGCCGGGATTGTGAAGAGGATCTAGCTGTTGGTCCGTTGTCAGTTGTCCGTGATCCGTGCAACACGTCCGAGCCGCGCGCGTCAGAATGCGTGAAAAATTGT
>DASXTB010000301.1:0-9226 GCA_036505615.1 Acidobacteriota bacterium | reverse complement strand
GAATGGTCGGAGGTCTTGGGACAACGGGTATCACAGCATGTGGCAGCCCCGGGTGCCCCGGCCTCGGCTGACTGGCAGCAGGAAGATTGGAACGACACGGCGCAGTCCGGCTGCTTTGCGTAGAGAGCTAGATAGAGATCTCCTCCGTAAAGCAATAGCAGCACAAAGATCGGTATCAAGGCCACAGGCGCCCTTCGCATGACATCTATGATAACAGTGTTGCGAAGGCGTGCGTCAACACATTTCGCTGTAATTTCCGGATGGAAAGTCCGCTTGCTGACGCGCGCGGCTCGATTGGAGCTGTTATGACGGCTTAACGATCTAGAAGCCTTGACTTCCAAGGTGGCACTTAGATAGGATGTAGTCACAAAAGAGGCTACATGATGTGAACCCAAAGCGGAGTTGGCCTAATGCCTGAAATTGGGATACGCGAGTTGAAAACTAGAGCGTCTGAGATTCTACGCAATGTGAGGAAGAGGGGAGTGCGATACATGATCACTTACAGGGGGCGGCCGGTAGGTTTACTCATCCCTGTTGAGCAGCCGGAACTCGGGACCAGTGAAGAAGCAACTTTGTCGTTGGCTGCCTGGAATGAGCTGACCAAACTTGGCAGGGAAATCGGGCGCCGTTGGCCCAAAGGATTACGGAGCGCTCAGGTCCTTTCGAAGATGCGCCGATAATCATGGCTGGGCCATGCACCGTTGACGCCAGCGTTTTTCTCAATGCGTTCAATCCGGCGGAACCAGGCCATAGCGTTAGTAACCGCCTTTTGAGCCGGATGCAAAGCTTGGCCACGCCCATGATTGTACCTACCCTGGTGCTGCCTGAGATCGCTGCAACAATCAGGCGCGTACAAGGCAATATCCGCCTGGCTTACGCCTTTGCCACCAAGCTAGAAAACTTATCCCATCTGACACTAATCTCTCTGGACCTGGCAGTTGCCCGGCAAGCTGCCAAAATGGCGTCGCAGCATCGATTGTGCGGCAGCGATGCCGTTTACGCCGCGGTGGCCCTGCGCTATGGTGCTACACTGATCACTTTGGATCGTGAGCAACATGACCGATTAGCCCCTGTGGTCTCAAGCCGGTACCCGGCTGAAATGATGGAGGAGCTTCAAGAGGGCTGATGCAAGACGCTGGCCTTCACCGAGTTACCACTGCCCGGCAGCGTTTGCAATCGTAAGGCTGGCCAGACTATTCTTCATAAATGGGAAAACTCTTAAATGCCGCGACTCGCCGAATAGCTGGCGTGGTCCTCTAAGACAGTCCCCTTCAATGAAAAAGAATAAATTAAAGCTCACCTATCTGCTGCGGCCTCACTGGGCGACCCTCGGTTTGGCGCTGGTGGCCGTCCTGATCGAGAGTGCAACCGATCTGCTCGACCCATGGCCTCTGAAGATCGTCTTCGATTATGTCATCGGCTCGAAACAAATGCCGAGTCGGCTGGCCGCGGCGGTCAGCTCCACTTTTGGGCAGGACAAGCTGGCAGTCTTAAACTTTGCCGCGATTGCCGTCGTCGTCATTGCGGCCGTGGGCGCGGTCAGTTCTTACGTCGAGAAGTATCTCACAACCAAGGTCGGGCAGTGGGTCATGCACGACCTCAGAAAGACCCTCTATCATCACACCCAGCGCCTCTCTCTGGCTTTTTACGATCAACAGAAGACCGGAGATCTGATCAGCCGCGTTACCGGCGATATCGACGCCATTCAGGACTTTGTCTCTCAGGCGCTGCTTGGCATGCTGGTGAACGCCCTCACTCTGGTCGGCATGCTGGCGGTGATGTTTTATTTGAACTGGCGCTTCACGCTGATTGGCCTTTCGGTGGCTCCGTTTCTGTTCTTCGTCGTTTACGGCTTCACCCACCGCATTAAGAAAGCGTCGCGCGAAGTAAGGAAAAAGGAGAGTGAGATTGTATCGGTGGTACAGGAAGTACTGTCCTCCATTCGAGTGGTGAAAGCATTTGCACGCGAAAGCTACGAAGATCAACGCTTCGAGGAGCAGAGCCTGGAAAATGTCGAGATGGCTCTGCGGGCGCGCCGCATCAAGGCCAAGCTTGCGCCCATGGTTGAAGCCATTGTCGCGGTCGGGACCTGCCTGGTGCTTTGGTATGGTGCGCGGCTTGTGCTGGGCGGCCAACTTACGGCGGGAGCGTTGCTGGTCTTTCTGCTTTACCTGGGCAAGATGTACAAGCCGATGCGAGAACTTTCCAAGATGACCGACACGCTGTCAAAGGCTTCCGTCGGCTTTGAGCGCATCAAAGAAGTGCTGGAGACGGAAAGACAAGTGCGCAATCTACCTGGCGCGCGCCGTGCGCCGGACTTCAAAGGCCACATAGAATTTGATCGCGTTTCGTTTGGCTACACCCCTGATCGCGTGATACTCAAGGATGTAAGTCTGGAAATCAAGCCGGGCCAGGTGGGGGCGCTGGTCGGTCCCACCGGCGCAGGCAAGTCAACGATTATCAGCCTTATTCCGCGTCTGTATGATCCGGTCCGAGGGCAGATAAAAATCGACGGCACGGATGTGCGGCGCTACAAGCTGAAATCGGTGCGCCGCCAGATCAGCTTTGTGTTGCAGGAGAATGTCCTGTTCCACGCTCCTGTTTGGCAGAACATCGCTTATGGGAGGCCGGAGGCGACCCGGGATGAAATCATTAGAGCCGCGGAGCTTGCCAACGCGCATGAGTTCATCGAGAAGATGCCTCAGCAGTATGACGCGATGGTTGGTGAACGTGGCATTACGCTATCCGGCGGCCAGCGCCAGCGCATCGCCATCGCGCGCGCCATTATCAGATATTCACCGATCCTGATCATGGACGAGCCGACTTCGGGGCTGGATTCCGCATCCGAAGAGCTGGTCTTTGAGGCGCTCGATCGGCTGATGGAGGGCAAGACTTCCATCCTCATTGCCCACCGGCTTTCGACAATAACGCGGGCTGACGTCATATTTGTAGTCCAAGATGGCGTCATCGTGGAGCGAGGCAAGCACCAGGAGCTGCTGGAAAAGGGAGGCCTGTACGCGGAGCTTTACGACATCCAGTTCCGAAAGCAAGGCCTGGCGGATGTTCTCGAATCTGGTGAGAAGGTGCGAAAATAATTTTAGCCGCAATCAAAGCGAATGTTTCTTGAATAGGACACGGATAAACACTGAACACACGGACTCAGCCCTGAAATCCCAATGGGCAGGTTAGAACAACGTACTATCAGTTCTGAAATACCCCTCGGATTTCAGAGCTCAAATCCGTGTGTTCAGTGTTTATCCGTGTCCTATTCAAGAAGCATTCGCGTTCATCGTTCATTTGCGGCCAAAATCTAATGGCGCTCTCCCATTCAAACATCGCGGGCCGGCTGGAGCGTCTTCCCCTATCGAAATTTCATCGCAGATTCATAACCTTGATCTCGCTGGGCGCCTGGTTTGATTTTTATGACATATTCATGGTCGCCTACCTGGGGGCATCGCTTCACACTTCTAAGTTTTTTAATATCCAAGAGTTGAGCCTATTCATTTCGGCAGGTTTCCTAGGCATGTTTGCGGGAACAGTGCTGTTTGGGATGGGGAGCGATTACATGGGCCGGCGCGGGGCGTTCATCTTCATGCTTTTGATTTACTCCCTCTTCACTCTCATGGGCGCGTTCGTCTCCAGCGCCGGGTGGTTGATCGTTTCGCGCGCGTTGGCCGGCGTCGGCATTGGCGCCGAGATTGTCGTCATTGACACCTATGTGACCGAGATGGTACCGAGCCCGGTTCGAGGCCGCTATGTTGCCGTGACGCAAGTCGTCGGCTTTACCGCGGTTCCTGTTGTGGCAGCCCTTTCTTGGCTGCTTGTGCCCACGCATTTTTACTGGGATGGGTGGCGCTGGGTGATGCTCATAGGCTCAATGGGTGCTTTACTCGCCTGGTATTTGCGCCGCAGCTTGCCCGAGTCTCCAAGGTGGCTGGAAAGTCGGGGGCGTGTAGCTGAAGCGGAAGCTCTAATGGGACAAATCGAAGCTGAAGTAGTAAAAGAAGTGGGAAGGCCATTGCCCGAAGCGCCCCTGGTTCCGACGGAGTTATCGCAGCGATTTCCATGGGTGGAGCTGTGGCGGCGTCCGTATCTACGCAGAACTCTGATGTTGATCGGTTTTCACCTTTTGCAAACGATCGGTATTTACGGATACGCCAATTGGCTTCCGACGTTCCTGACACAGCAAGGAATTCCCCTTGTCAAATCGCTTGGATATACGCTGCTGATTGCGGTGGCAAGCCCGGTGGGACCGCTGATCGCGGTCTGGACTACCGACAAATTCGAACGCAAGTGGACAATAACGGTCCTTTCCTCGGTGATCGCGGTCGCGGGCATCGGCTTCAGCCAAGCCCGAGCTCCGGTTGCAGTGATTGGGTATGGGGCGCTAATTACCATGCTCAGCTACTGGTTCTCAGCCGCGCTGCATGCTTACCAGGCGGAACTATTCCCAACGCGGGCGCGTGCCACCGGCGTAGGATTCACTTACAGCTGGAGTCGTCTGAGCGCGGCATTGTCATCTCTGTTGATCGGCGCGCTCCTTGTTCATGGAGTGGGATCTGTGATTCTCCTGCTTTCACTGGCATGGCTGGGCGTGGCCCTGATCATCGGCCTTCTCGGACCGCGGACTAACGCTATCCCACTGGAAGTGGTCTCCCGCTAGCCGTGCCGGCCACGGCGCATCACTTTCAACACTGCTTGCTCGACCGGATCAGCCGCAGATCGGCGAATGCCGGAGGTTCGTCGCAATTGGGATACAAGGCAGCGACAAATTTCATCGTGTAAGGAGCGATCCGATGGCTCCTCTCTGCATTGGCATCGGGAAAAGACATCATGTGAATAAACGACACTGTATCGTCTGCCTGGTATGCTTCGTACACCGTTTGCGGTTCGTTTTCAGATACAGCCTTCACGAATTCGCTGACATCCTCCTTGACTTTTTCGAGTTTGTCTCTGTGGACTCGATACCGCACGATTTTACGCATCAAAGTGTTGTCTCCTCCGCTTGATCAGTAATCTGAAAATCAACGGCTCTCAGGCAACTAGAATAGGCGGCGCCAGTTTAGTCCACAAACGGCTCCGGTGAACAGATGGAAATGATCGCAAATTTAAGATTTTTCCGACATTTTCTTGACAGGACTTGCTGAGCACGCGTCGCAGTTAGACATTATGAAATTTTGTCTAGAATTTTTTTGATAAGCTAATGGCTTCTACTGAAATTAATCCGGGCATGACGATTGGCATTCGAACAGAGAATCTGAAAAAGGTCTACACCGGCCCGCCTCCCATGGCGACGCCGGCACGCGGAGTTGGATTCATCATGCAGCGGGGCGCCAAGAGTGGCAGCAGGCAGCGCTTTGCGGTGACCGCGCTCGACGGCCTGTCACTGGATGTCCATCCGGGCGAGATCTTCGGCTTGCTGGGACCAAATGGCGCCGGGAAATCAACCACCGTAGGAATCCTGACCACTCGCATCCGGCCCACTTCGGGCCGCGCGTGGGTTGGTGATTACGAGGTCTGGAAGAACCTGGTGCAGGTCAAACAACTGATTGGCGTGGTACCCCAGCGCCCCAACTTGGATTTTGGATTGACAGCCCGGGAGCTTCTGGTTTTTCACGGCGCCTATTTCGGTGTTTCATCCTCGGAAGGGTCACGGCGGGCGGAAACTCTGCTGGAACAATTCAAGTTGACCGACCGAGCGGACCAGTTGTTATTCGGCTTTTCCGGGGGGATGATGCAAAGGCTTTCCATCGCCCGGGCGTTGATGCACGATCCGCAGTTGCTCTTCTTGGACGAGCCCAGTACAGGTCTGGACCCACAGACGCGCCTGATGCTCTGGGAAATCATCCGCCGGTATAACGGCAGCGGTAAGACCATCCTGCTGACGACGCACAACATGGAAGAGGCGGATGCGCTGTGCCACCGGCTGGCCATTATTGATCATGGGAAAATGATTGCGCTGGGCAGTCCGGAAGAGTTGAAGCGCTCCATCCCTGGAGGGTTCTTGCTGCGGCTTCAATTTGAATCAGTCCCGGCCGAATTCCTCGAAAGCCTGCACCGCTTGCAGGGGGTGACAGAGGTTCGCGCCGCGGGGGATGGGACGGTTCTGGTCTACGCCGATCGCGGTGGATCGCTGATTCCCGAGGTTGTCAATCTGGCGATCCAGCGAGGTGTTATGATTCGCGATGTGCATATCTCCGAGCCCAATCTTGAGAACTTATTCCTGCATCATACCGGAAGGAGCCTTCGCGAATGAATCTGAAAACCTTTTTCGCGATGCTTAGGCGAGACGGCCACGTGGCGCGTCGCAATTTTGTGCCGCTGCTACTGCAAACGCTCCTGCAGCCGATGCTTTTTGTCTTCGTTTTCGGGCGAGTCATGACCAGCAGCGGCTTCATGCCGGTGCAGTACAAGAGCCTGCTGCTTCCCGGGATCGTCGCCATCAGCATGACTCTGGCGGGAATCCAGTCGGTCGCTATGCCGCTAATCGCCGAGTTTCAGTTCACTAAGGAAATCGAGGACCGCTTGCTCGCTCCCATGCATATCGAATGGCTGGCCGTGGAAAAAATTGTTGCCGGGATGATTCAGGCTCTGGCTGCTGGTCTCGTGGTAATACCTGCTGCCTGGCTGATGATGGGGCGGGGAGTCGCCATCAGTTTGAATCACCCATTTCGTTTTCTGGCCCTGGCTCTTCTGGTATCGTTTCTCGCGTCGGCGGTTGGCTTGACGCTTGGCTGCAGCGTGGGCCAGACGCAAATCGGGCTGATGTTTAGCCTGGTGTTGGCGCCCATGATTTTCTTCGGCTGCACCTATTATCCCTGGAGCGCGCTGCGCGCCTTTCCACTGATTCAGAAAGCCGTGCTTATAAATCCTCTGGTGTATGCCAGCGAAGGCTTTCGCAGCGTCCTGGTGTCTCAGTTTCCTCACCTTCCCGGTTATGGCATTGTGGGAGGGCTGCTTTTCTTCGACGTCGCGTTTCTTGCTTTTGGACTGCGGCAGTTTCGAAAGAAGGCGGTGGGTTAGTTCACGTAAGGGTGAGTGGAGAATGCAGTGACCGCCGATAGCAGCAAGGCAAATCCGTGCCTGATTGCTTAGTATGCTCCATACTACTATTTGGTGAGATCTTGCGCTTTCGACGAAATTTTGCACTGAACAGCCGACCACGTTCACGTTCACGACCACGTCAACGTCCACGACTACGACCAGTCGAATTGTGAGCGAATTGTGTATTTTTCGTGTGCGTAGGCGTGGACGTGCTCGTGGACGTGATCGTGATCGGCTTTTATTGGATTGCTTTGCGGACACAGAGGAAGGGAACTTGCCAATTATCCCAGCGAGCAAGGAGGGAAATATGAAATCTCGGACCCGTCGCAGATTCCTTGAGAATTCCATCGGTCTTGCGGCTGCCGCTGCCGGTCTTTCGCCGCTGGAAGCGGCTCCGGTAACGCAGACCGCCGGATCTAAAGATAGAATCGCCGGCGCCAATAGCCGCATCCGCATCGGATTGATCGGATGTGGGGGCATGGGTCGAAGTGACCTGCGAGATTTTTTGAAAATCAAAAATGTCGATTGCGTAGCGTTGTGCGATGTGGATGATGAACAGCGCGCCAAAACCCTGAAATTGGTCGAAGACCAGGAAGTCGGGCATTCCATTTTTGTGACCCGTGATTTTCGGAGCGTGATCGATCAGAAGGATATTGATGCTGTCATCGTCGCAACGCCCGATCATTGGCATGCCGTCCCGACGATTATGGCCTGCCAGTCGGGCAAGGATGTCTACGTGGAGAAGCCCTTGTCCCTGACCATAGCGGAAGGGAGGGCGATGGTAGATACCGCGCGCCGCTGCAACCGGGTCGTTCAAATGGGAACGCAGCAACGCAGCGCCACCCACTTTGGTGAGGCAGTCGACTATGTCAAGAGCGGCAAACTGGGGAAGGTGAGACTGGTTAGAACCTGGGCCTATCAGGACTGGATGGGAAATATTCCTCAGGTTCCCGACAGCGACCCGCCTCCTGATGTGGACTACGATTTCTGGCTCGGCCCGGCGCCCCAGCGTCCTTTTAACAAGAATCGCTTTCACTTCAATTTCCGTTGGTACTGGGACTATGCCGGCGGATTGATGACAGACTGGGGCGCGCACATGATTGATATCGCCAACTGGGCGATGGGAATCAAGGCTCCCAGCTCCGCCATGTCGGTGGGAGGGAAGTATGGCTTTCCCGATGATGCCGAGGAGACTCCTGACACTCAACAGGTGCTGTGGGCCTTTCCTGACTTCAGCATGGTCTGGGAACATGCTACCGCGGTCGGCCGGGGACCGGAAGCTCGCGATCATGGAGTCGCGTTTCACGGAAATAATGGAGTGCTGGTGGTGGACCGCGGGGGATGGGAAGTCCATCCGGAAACGGAGCGCCCCACGGGGCGGAAGCGAAGATACCGGGCAGCCGGCGAGCCGCGGCAAAGCAGTGGAGGTGAGGACTACCATCTTCTGCACGTGAAGAATTTTGTCGAGTGCATGCAATCTCGCAAGTCCCCCAATTCAGACGTGGAAATCGGACACAATTCGATGATCGCATGCCACCTGGGGAACATAGCGTTTCGGCTGGGCCGCCTGGTGAAGTGGGACGTGGAAAAGGAACAGATGATTGACGACGCGGAAGCGCAAAGTTACGTCTCTAGAAAATATCGGGCGCCCTGGAAGCTGCCTGTGTGAGTGGGGGTGAACCACGGGGGACACTGGGAACAGGGGAGATAAATTCCGTCTATTAACAGCCGACCACGCGCACGAGCCTACAGTGCCAGGGCCACAACCGAAGCAAAAGCCGATCACGGCTACATGAACGGTGAATCCGCAGCCAAGGATGTATTAGGCCGTCGGTGAAAGCCGAAGGGTTTACAGAGTATAGCCGGCGGCAAAGCCCGCGCTTTTTGCGGAGCGTCGCCGCCGGTTAACCGTTCCCATAAACCGTCCGACGCTGAAGGCGTCGCAGAGCCGAGCGCCACGGATATAGCGGGTCGAAGAACGAATCGGGCTTGGTTTCAAATTTGCGAAAAATTCTTAGGCCCTTTCAGGACGGATCGTTTGGGATGGATGGCCAACCGGCGGCGGCGCTGGGCGGGACGGGCTTTGCCGCCGGCTATACTCAATCCAATTTTTTGTATTCAGTGATCTGCATTTTGCGCGCTTTATCTGTTGACGCATTCAAGGAATTCTCATATTTTTGGG
>DASXTB010000300.1:0-10344 GCA_036505615.1 Acidobacteriota bacterium | reverse complement strand
GTTTGGACATTTTGGAGAGACGGCCTCTATAAGAACGACTTTGGAGTCAAGCACAATTTTTGTAAATTTGCCTGACCACTTCTGCACCCAACAGACACCTCGACCTGCGAACTGAAAAGCTTCTTTTTAAAGGGAAGCTTTTGTTTTTTGCTTTTTAAACAAATTTCGTGTCCGCTTCAACGCCCCGCCAGACAACATCAAACGGGTCTTTCCCAACCATCTATTCGGTCACGACTGCACCATGATGTCCGATTCGAACTCATCGCTGAGGATGAGTCGGTAGCCTAATCATGAGGACGGTCATTTACGACCAGCCGTCTCTACAGGCATACCGAAGCCAGGCCCGCGGCGTAAAAACTCCGGATAGTCAATCCCATCCCGGAGCAAGACATAAATACAAACCAAAATCTTGCGTGCCACCGCTGTTTTGGCCACTCGCCAGTCCTTACGGTATTTCAGGCGAGCGTAATAGCGTTTCCGATGTACATCTGTGCGGATAGCAGTCCCGCTGGCTTCCGTCAACAACCAGCGAAGCAGTTTGTTGCCTTGCTTGCTGATCTGACCGTAGCGGCGCTTCTGATACCCATTGTTGGTACTGTGCTCACAACAGGCCAGCCCTACATAGCTGACCACTTGCTTGGCGGTGGGAAAACGTCCCACCGGCCCTATGATCAACACTGCCGTTAAAGCCGTGCATGCGCCCACTCCAGGAATCGTCAGCAGTTGCGCTGCCGCCTCATCCTGCCTGGCCCATTGTTCAATCTGAGCTTCTTTGGCCTTCACGCTCACGTCCAGTTGCTCGATCAACCCCAGCATCTCGCGCCGTTGTTGGTCCAGCATCGGGCTCATCGCCAAGTCGGCAATCTGCTGCCGGCGCTTCTTACTCAGCTGGCCACGCTTTAAATGCAGATTGTGGTTGTACACCAGCGCCCGCAATGCATTGATCAGTTGCGTGCGCATCTTTACCAGACGGCAGCGCTGCCGGATCAATACTCGCTTTTCCCGATTCTCTGGAGTCGGCCTCCAGATGGTGGGAAAACGATTTTCCAGCAGCATGCAAAGCATGTGCTCGGCATCCAATTGATCATTCTTCTGTCGCCTCGGCCGCTTGCTAGCTATCACCTGGCTGTTGCCTATCCGCAGCTCCAAACCCAGACCTACCACCAGCTCTTCAAACCAGTGACTGTAGCCGCTCGTTTCCATCCCTAAAATACTCCCCGCTGGAAACTGTCGGTAAAACCCTGCCACTTCATTAACATCCTGATGATGCACATCTGCAATATGGAGCTCTCCATCCGTGCTATCCATCCAAGCCACTTTTTGGTACTTGCAATGAAAGTCAGACGCTATGAAAATCGCCATGACGGCTCCTTTCTAAATTTGGCGTTCCGCGTCTCGACGGACACTGGACGCCATTTTAAGGGAGTCGTCGTTCTTATGACATCATGAGGGCCGTCTCTAGGGCGCTGCGAAGCAGCGCCCGGGGCGCTGCGAAGCAGCGCCCAGTGTCCGCGAAGCGGACCAATACAGTAGCCGGGGGTGCCCAGGCGCGGAGCGCCAGGCACCCCCGGTCAGCGATTCCACACACCGAATCGGACCGCGCAAGCGGTCCCATTCTTTCCTTCATTTTTCCTTCATTTTTTCTACGTAAATTCCGTATGACCAGCGTTATCTTTGGGACTGAGGCATCCATCACTGCCCAACTTGATAGGACCGCTTGCGCGGTCCGGGCGATATGGGGGATGGTTGACCGGGGGTGCCTGGCGCTTCGCGCTTCGGCACCCCCGGCTACTGCCATTGGTCCGCTTCGCGGACGCTCTGGTTTGCAGCGCGCACTGCAGCATGAGAAATTGTATAAACTCTACGAGACGGCCTGAGGGCCGTCTCAGCCGCCACCCCTTTTTTTTCGCAAAATCGCCTCCTGTCCGGTTAAGATCCCGCGATCAAGTTGTCCACAGCGAGAAACAGTTGAATAAACTAAGAGAATATCTCGCGTTGAACCCTTGCAGATGGGAGTTGAAACGGCATGTAGGATGAGCACAGACAAAAAACCTACGGCAGAACGCATTCGCCTGGGCGAAGACACCAGGCGTGAGAAGAACTGGAAGCGCTGGGGGCCCTATCTGTCCGAACGGCAGTGGGGGACCGTTCGGGAAGATTATTCGCCCGACGGGACCTGCTGGGACTATTTCCCTCACGACCACGCCCGCAGCCGGGCCTATCGGTGGGGCGAAGACGGAATTCTTGGCATTTGCGACCGCGAGGGCCGACTTTGCTTTGCCCTCGCCCTCTGGAACGGCCGCGATCCGATTCTGAAAGAACGCCTCTTTGGCCTGACCAACTCAGAAGGAAACCATGGTGAGGACGTCAAGGAGTGTTACTTCTATTTAGACTCCACGCCAACGCACGCCTACATGAAGGCCCTGTACAAGTATCCCCAGACGGCCTTCCCCTACTCCCAGCTCGTTGCTGAGAACCAACGGCGCGGCCCCGAAGACCCTGAGTTTGAACTCGAAGACACAGGGGTATTCGATGAAAAGCGCTACTTTGACATCTTTGTTGAATATGCAAAGGCATCCCCGGAAGACATTCTCATCCGCATTACCGCCTCCAATCGAGGGCCGGACCTTGCCTTGCTTGAGCTGCTTCCCACGCTCTGGTTCCGGAACACGTGGTCCTGGGGGCGAACGGGGGAAGGATACTGGCCCAAGGCGCGAATCGAATTTGCCGGCGGAGGATTGCTTGCCTCTCACGCAACTTTGGGGCGCTTTCGGCTGGAGGCCGAACCACTTTTTGGAAAGAGTGCACCCGATTTTGTTTTTACGGAGAATGAAACCAACGTTGCCAGACTTTTCGGCGCGCCCAACAACGGCCCTTTCGTGAAGGACGCGTTTCATGAATATGTCGTGCACGGCCGGACAGAAGCCGTCAATCCCGCGAAGGTTGGGACGAAGGTTGCCGCCCGCTACCGGCTTGAAATCCCACCGGCAGGATCAGTCACCGTCAGGCTGCGACTTTTTTCCGCCGATGAGAACCGCAAGCCTGCCTTCGACGCTAGTTTCGATGAGACTTTTGCACAGCGCGTGCGCGAAGCAGACGAGTTTTATGAACGCCGCATTCCCCAAAGCCTTTCCAATCAGGAACGCCGGGTAATGCGCCAAGGATATGCCGGCCTGCTCTGGACCAAACAGTTTTACCACTACATCGTGCGCGATTGGCTGGAAGGCGATCCCGCCCAGCCCCCTCCCCCTGCCAGCCGGTGCCAAAGCCGCAATCATGACTGGCTTCAGCTCTACAACCGCGACGTCATATCGATGCCTGACAGTTGGGAGTATCCATGGTACGCCGCCTGGGATCTGGCGTTTCACATGATTCCATTCGCCCGCATTGATCCGCACTTTGCAAAGGAGCAGCTCGTTCTCTTTCTCCGCGAGTGGTACATGAATCCGAACGGCCAGCTACCCGCTTATGAGTTTGCGTTTTCTGATGTGAATCCGCCCGTTCATGCATGGGCTTGCTGGCGTGTCTATAAGATGACCGCGGAAAAAGGACAGCGCGATCGAATGTTCCTTTCCCGGGTCTTCCAAAAACTGCTGATAAATTTCACCTGGTGGGTGAACCGCAAAGACGTGGAAGGAGCCAATCTGTTTTCCGGGGGTTTCCTCGGGTTGGATAATATCGGTGTTTTTGACCGCTCCCAGCCGTTGCCCACCGGCGGAAACCTGGAGCAGGCGGATGGAACGGCATGGATGGCTTTTTACTGCGCAACCATGCTTTCAATGGCTCTGAAACTCTCGTCCAAAGATCCGGCCTACGAAGACATCGCTTCAAAATTTTTCGAACACTTCGTGGCCATCGCCGATGCCATGAACGCATTGGGCGGCAGAGGCCTGTGGGATGAACAGGACGGCTTTTACTATGACCAGCTTTTGATCAACGGCCAGACATTTCCATTGCGGGTTCGATCAATGGTCGGAATCGTGCCGCTGCTTGCCGTGGAAGTTTTGGAAGACCCTGAAATTGAGCGCGTTCCCGCCTTTGGCAAGCGCATGCGCTGGTTCCTTGAAAATCGGCAGGACCTGGCTCAACACATTTCGTATATGGAAACGCATGGCAAAAAGAATAGCGGCCACCGTCTGCTCGCCATCCCCACGCGCGAAAGGCTGGAGCGAGTTCTGCGCTACGTTCTCGACGAGAACGAGTTTCTTTCTCCTTACGGCATACGATCTCTGTCGCGTGTTCACAAGGACCACCCCTACATTTTGAGAACCGACTCCGGTGAATACACGGTGAAGTACAATCCGGGCGAATCGACCACCCGTATTTTTGGCGGTAATTCGAACTGGCGTGGCCCTATCTGGTTTCAGTTGAACTTCCTGCTTGTCGAGGCGCTGGAGCGCTACCACCATTTTTACGGCGACACATTCCGCATCGAATGTCCAACCGGTTCAGGCAGAATGGTGAACCTGAGCGAAGTCGCGCATGAAATCGCGACGCGGCTCACTAGAATTTTTCTTCCCGACGAGCGGGGCCGATGTCCCTGGCAGGGCAACAACGTCCGCTTTACTCAGGACTTGCACTGGCGAGACCTGATTCTTTTCCACGAATTTTTTCACGGAGACACGGGCCGGGGCATCGGATCAAGCCACCAGACCGGATGGACGGCTCTTGTGACCAGGTGCCTGGAGGATGTTGGGAGGAGACGAGGACACGGAGACAAGGGGACAAGGGGACAGGGGGACAAGGGGACGCGGCGACACGGGGAGACAAGGAGACAAGGAGACAAGGCGACAGGGACATAGGGGGACGCGGTGACACGGGGACATAGAGACAAGGCAACACGGGGACGCGGCGACACGCCGGCACGGGGACAGGCAGACATAGAGACAGAGACTTAGCGCGGCAGGGCAGCAACCAAAGAAAGCCGATGACGACCACGTTCACGTCCACGAAGACGCCGACGTGAACGTTAGGACACCGAAACACGAGAATCCGGAGACAGGAAAGCAGGGCGCTTTGTCTTCCCATCTCCTTGGTCTCCCTGTCTGCGTGTCATCACATCTCATTGTCCCCGTGTCCGCGTGTCTCCTTGCCGCCGTGTCACCGTGTCTCCTTGTCCCCGCGTCCCCTTGTTCCCGTGTCCGTTACTCCTCCGCTTTCAACAGCAAGACCGGGACATTGACGCTGTGGCGCACAGAGCGGGACACGCTTCCCAGAAAGACATCCTTTAAGAAACCGTGACCGTGCGTGCTCATGGCAACCAGATCGACGTGTTGATCGCGCACCAGGCGGATGATTTCGTCGGCTGGTTCGCCGCGTGCAAGATAAAAATCAGCCTGAAATCCTTTCTTGCGCAGCTCGGCGCAGACCTGCCCCAGATAAGCGCGGTCGGTTTTCATTTCTTCCGATTCGCGCAGGACCAGCCGGTCGTAGTTGCGTGCCACCCACCCGTCGGCAACATGCGTCAACAACAGATCGGAACCATGAATGCGTGCCAGCTCTTCGATGTGCTTCAAAATAGTTCCATCTGCTTTGGAGTTCTCCAGGGGCACTAGGATTTTTTTATACATACGGACCCCCTCCCGCTCTCCCGCTTATCTCCTTACCACGCTCCAGAAAAACAACACGTTGAAGACAATAATCGCAACGGCCATAATCCAGGCGCAAATGCGCAACCACACGGGCGCCACCAGTTCCCCCATCTTCGCTTCTTGACCGGTAAATCGAACCAGGGGAATAACGGCAAATGGAAGTTGAAGGCTCAGGATTACCTGGCTCAGGATCAAAAGGTCTCCGGTTCCTTTCTCTCCATAAAGGGCCGCCACGATGACAGCCGGAACGATGGCAATGAGCCTGGTAATCAGGCGCCTCAGCCAGGGACGAAGCCGGATATTCAGGAAGCCCTCCATTACGATCTGCCCTGCCAGCGTCCCCGTGAGCGTAGAATTTTGTCCGGAAGCAAGAAGCGCTATGGCAAAGACGATTGGAGCTATCGTCACTCCCAAAACAGGAGACAACAGCCGGTATGCATCCTCTATATCCGCCACATTCTGATACCCCGTGTTGTGAAAGGTAGCGGCCGAAACAACCAGGATCGCTGCGTTGATGAACAAGGCAAAGCCGAGTGCGATGGTGGAATCGATGGTGGCAAACTTGAGCGCTTCCTTCTTACTGGGCACCGTATCCAGATATTTCCGCGTCTGCACTATGGACGAGTGGAGATAAAGATTGTGCGGCATAACCGTCGCGCCCAATATTCCAATTGCAATGTAAAGCATGCCGGGATTACTCAAGATTTCCGTCGAGGGAATAAATCCCAGAGCCAGAGCTTTCCATTCCGGCTTAGACCAGAGAATTTCAGCGGTGAAAGCAATGGCGATCACGGTGATCAGCGAGATAACCAGCGCTTCAACCAGGCGAAAGCCACGGTTCTGCAGGTAGAGCACGATCAGTACGTCTAGAGCCGTGATGCAGACGCCCGCCACGATCGGGATTCCGAATAGAAGCTTAAGGGCAATCGCCGATCCGATTACTTCGGCCAGGTCGCACGCGGCGATGGCGAGTTCGCAAAATATCCAGAGAATAAAACTGACGCTGGGCGAGTAGTTGTCCCGGCACGCTTGCGCCAGGTCGCGGCCCGCCACGATCCCCAAACGCGCGGAAAGCGACTGCAGGACCATGGCCATCACGTTGGATAACATGATGACCGAAAGCAGCGCATAGTAGAAACGAGCGCCACCAGCCAGATCCGTCGCCCAATTGCCAGGATCCATGTAGCCGACCGCTACCAGATATCCGGGGCCGGAGAAGGCAAGAAGCTTGCGCCAAAACCCCGCTTCCAGCGGCACGGCGACGGTCCGGTGAACTTCGGCCAGACTTGGCAGAGCCGGAGTGGATTTCCAACTGGCGTTGCGATTCATAGCTTGGCTTCAATTATACGCCGCAAAGATTTTTACGTTCGCCGCGTCCCCGTGTCGCCGCGTCCCCGTGTCCCTGAAGTTTTGGTTGCGGCCCTGCCGCGCTAGGTGTTTGTGAATGATTTGGACACGCAAGCGGACGCTCCCGCCTGCAGAACTCCAGCTGTCTTTGATTTGATCGATCGCGGGTCGGCTTGCTCACGCGCGCGGCTCTGTATTTTTTCGCCCCTTTCTCAGGCGGGGCTAGTCCCTTCGCTCCGATCCGAGGATGTAGCCGAAAATAAAAACCGCTAGAATTCCTACTACATGAATCACGATCAGCGTGGTGACCGACATCCTTATTATTATATGCCACGCGCCAGTGCATGCACATAATGCGGTGTGGTCGGCTGGCAGTCCATTTCCCAATCTGAATTGCACCAGTCCTTACCGGCGTATCAGCTCGCTTGCCACCTGATAACCGATCGAAATCTGACGCTCTGTTGGTCCGTTGACAGCCGTCAAATGCGTGATAACTCTTTAAGTGGGGGTTGTGTGCCTCTGTGCGCGTGAGCAAGAACGCCTCCGACAGACAAACAGAATAGGAGGTTACTTATGGGAAGAGCAAATGTTGCGCGGTCAATAACGGCGGGTTTGGTGGCCACGCTGATTGTTACGATTTTCATTTATGCGGCCCCTCTGGCCCGTCTGCCCGAAATCGACGTCGCTGCTCTTGTCGGTTCGGCACTCACTAAGCAAACTGCTCCATTGCTTGCACCGGGCTGGTGGCTTGGAATGATCACTTATCTTCTGGCCGGCATCCTGATCGCTCCCCTCGCGTACGCTTTTGCTTTTTACGGCATCTTTCCAGGCCGAGCCTGGCTACGCGGATTGTTGTGGGGGGCATTATTGTGGCTTTTGTTGGAGGCCGCACTCATGCCGCTGGTGGGATCAGGATTCTTTTCGTCGGCCGCTCCCCAGCAAGCTTTTATGCTGGTTGCAAGCTTCATAGTATTTCTCGTTTATGGAGTCTTATTTGGAGCCCTCGCGGGACCTCAGGCAACTCACGGCCGGAAAAACCTGAAGAACAAGAAGATTGCCATCCTTGTTGCCGATGGTTTCGACCAGACGGCGCTCACCGACTCCAGGGCGGCGCTCGAATTTGCGGGAGCCGCCACCCACCTCACTTCTCCGGCCGGCGGAAAGGTGAAAGGTTGGAGTGGCAGAGATTGGGGAAAGGAATTCCCTGTGAATTGCCCGCTGGAAAAAGCGGACCCAAAGGAGTTCGATGGCCTGCTCATTCCCGGCGGCGTGATGCACACAGATACCCTCCGCAGCAATCCCGCAGCGATCAGTTTCGTCAGGGCATTTTTTGAGGTTGGCAAGCCCGTCGCCGCGTTCAGCCACGGACCGGTGCTGCTGATCGATGCCGGCATTGTAGGCGGTTGCAGGCTTACCTCTGTCGAATCGGTTCGTGCCGACCTGAAAAACGCAGGGGCCGAGTGGGTCGACGAGGCGGTTGTCACAGACAACGGTTTGATCACCGGCCGTAAACCAGAAGATCTGGTTGCCTTCAACCGCAAAGTGGTCGAGGAGTTTGCCGCAGGGCCGTTCAAGCCGCGAATTGCCGCTCAAACCGAGGCGCCTCCCGAACAGACGCCGGCCCGAGAAACGGAGCCGCAGGCCAAGTCAGAGCAAAAGGAAGAAACCAAGAAGGAAGAGCCCTCCACGCCTGAGTCGGCGAACAAGGAGCAGGAGGAAACCCTCAAGAACAAAGAGCAGGAGGAAGCCCTCAAATAGCACAGGAGGTCCAGCATGAAGACCGTAGTTGGAATTTTCGCTTCGCGGTCAGACGCAGAAAAGGCTGCTCAAGAACTGCGCTCTGCCGGAATAACAAACGACAAGATCAACTTTCTGCTTCCCGGAGCCGGTGAAGAAGAATGGGCCGCCGTCCCGACCGTTGAAGCCGAACAGCCCGGCATGGGCAAGACCGTGGGAGGGGTGGTCGGCGGCGCGCTGGGAGCCGCCGCAGGACTTCCGGTAGGAGCAGCCGCGGCCAGTTCGTTTGTCCCTGGAGTAGGGCCCGTTGTCGCGGTAGGAATGATTGCCGCAAGCCTGATCGGTGCGGCCGCAGGAGCTGTGGGAGGCGCGATAACGGGCGAAGCTCTGGAGGACTCGCTGTTCAAGGGCCTGCCTTCCGATGAATTGTTTGTATACGAAGACGCGTTGAGAAAAGGCCGCGCGGTTGTGATAACCCTTGCCGACGATGACAGACAAGCCGGCGAGGCCCGCCGTATTCTGCTGCGCGCCGGGGCCGAGGATTTGGACACGGCTCGGGAGCAGTGGTGGATCGGGCTGCGTGATGTCGAAGCAGAGGCGTATCAGGCCCAGGGAGGAGATTTCAAGCGGGACGAGTCAAATTTCCGGCGTGGCTTTGAAGCCGCGCTTCAGTTGAGAGCGCGAGGCAAGTCGTACGCGCAAGCCCAGCAGTATCTGCGCCTGAATTATCCGGAAGTATACAGGGAAGATTCCTTTCACCGCGGCTTCCAGCGTGGCCAGGCCCACTACGAGGAGCTGAAGCAGAAATACAGAGCATAGGAGTGGATGCCGCAGGTTCACGCGTTTGTAGGGCGCACGGCTGTGCGCCCGCTGGAGTTTGGACATTTTGGGAGTGGAGAGACGGCCTGAGGGCCGTCTCTAGGCCGTTCTTCGAAGTGTCTCAACTCCGGCCTTTCGAGGCCGGGGCTTGGGGCGCACGGCTGTGCGCCCGCGGAACATCAACGCGAAGGAGCAAATCATGAAAAATACGGTTGTCAATGAGGAGAAAACTCACAAGGCAACAGAAATAACTCGAGGCAAACTGATCGAGTTGCTTAACGAAGATCTTGCCCGCGAGTATCAGGCAATCATTGCTTACGTTGTTTATTCGCAAGTACTCAAGGGCGCCGCTTACATGAAGATTGCCGAGGAACTGGAAGGCCACGCGCAGCAGGAGCTTCAGCACGCGTTGATCATCTCCAAGCAAATCGACTATCTGGGTGGCATGCCGACGGTTGAGGCCAAATCGGTTAAGACATCCGAGAAGCCCGAACAGATGTTGCGCTTTGATCTTGACAATGAGAATCAGACCGTCCGCAACTACAAGGAGCGCATCCGCCAGTGTGAAGCGCTGGGTGAGTACGCGATGGCTGAGCACATTCGCGAAATCCTGATGCAGGAGCAGGAACACCAGATCGATCTTGCGGCAGCTCTGGGAGTGGAAGTGCCCGATGTCACGACTGCCGCCGAGCGGGCCTGAGCGTTCAGCTCTCAGCCAACAGCTCTCGGCTACCAGACTATCAATTAACTAAGAAGCGACTGACAATGAGGGCACCAGTAACAGCTAGCTAACTGATGATCGAGAGCCCGGAACTGAGAGCTGTTGGCTCAGACCTGAGAGCTGATCGCT
>DASXTB010000299.1:0-6488 GCA_036505615.1 Acidobacteriota bacterium | reverse complement strand
TGCGACGCGTACTTCGCTGACAGGAGGCGGAAGAATGATTAATCTTCTCTGGAACGTATTGCGTGAGGACGAAGCCCAAGATATCGCCGAGTATGCGGTTATGTTGGCGGTGATTCTTGTCATTGTTGTTGGTACGATCCGCTTGATCGGTTCTAACGCCAACACAGTATTCTCGTCTACCGCAAGCGCGATCCAGTAGCATGCCGGCAGTGCAGCCGGATGCGACACTCTCGCAACACCTGGTATCGAATTCTGCGCGGTGAGGTCACGGGTTTTTCAGGAGGTTTGGGTCGCGGATTCTGCGTTGCAGAGTTAGGAAAGGCGCATTCACGCGCCTTTTCCTTATTATTGGGGCCTCTAGCTATGCCGCTTCGGATGTGGCGTCCTCATCCTGGAGCATGGAGCGGATTTGGTCGCGGAGTTCAGGGCTGTCCTCGCAGCCATGCACTGTCTTGGCGTGCAGGACAGTGAGGTCCAGGACGTCGCCGTGCCTGAAATGACGATAGAGCAGGGCTTCTCTGTAGGGAAGCGGCGGCAATCGATCACTCTACGGTTTTCGGCCATAGTGCCTCCTTGGGAAACGTGGGGATTATAGGCCGCCTGGCTCCGGTCGAGGTCGTCGTCGAACAGGAAGTCCCTATGAAGAGAAGAATAATTACGAAGGCGCGCAAAGCCCGCTACCAAAAACGAACAGCTTGAGGCTGCAAACGTAATCGTCTGTGGCGATTGCGGTCTTGATATTCGGGCAGTTCCTCTACTGAATCGAGCTGGCCGCAGAAGAGAACACAGTGTTCGCGTTCGACCCGATCAGCCGAATCGTACCAACCACTATTACCAAGATCACAGCCGGCATCACGGCGTATTCCAAGATGTCTTGGCCTTGATCGTCTCTCCAGAGTTTAAAGATGAGATCGGTCATGGAAATCCCTCCGCGTTGATTTTGTCCGGCTGGGCTTTGATGCTGGGGGGCGAGCCTGATCGAACGATGCGCTAAGATTAACTGTAGTGTGGTGATTGACCTTTTTTGCGCCAGCACTTTCGGGGAACGGCGGATCAACATCGTGGAAGCGGATAGGTTTAACTGGCGGTTTGCGTTACACATTAGGCACGTTCGTTGTCTGTGTCCTAGATGCCTTTTGGGTATCCGATGGATTCCTCTATTTCTTTGTGTTCATCCCGATTGTTAGGCCTTTCCTTGCTCGGTTTCTTGTAAAATGCGTTCATGCGAAAGAAACCCGGACGATTTCTATCGGTGTTGGCAATGCTGGCTGTCTTCTGGGCCATCTCAGCAGCGTCGGTAGAAAATCATTCCGCGCGGCACTGTTAGCCACGCAGAGTAGCAGAGAGATGGGTTGGTTCCGCCGAGGCCCCTCGGGGCGGTTAGCTTGCCAGGTTGCGATTTGCACTACTATTATTTCTCGGGTTTGTAGGAACCGCCTGAAGTTGACCGACAGGCAACCACTTGCAATGTCGTCTCTAGTTTCCTTAACGTGCCCAGCGAATATGCTACGGATTGCCGCTCTTGAATGTCAGTCGTCAATTCTAGCAATTCACCCAGCCGTCCCATGACTACATGCTTAGCTTCTTTGATCCGATCTGGAAAGTCGTTGAGGGTTATGTCCACGAGGCCAGCGTCCGAAAGCAATTTCCAGACCTGTTCTTTCTCGGATTCCTGGTATGGGCTCATGGCTCTAACTCCGTCCTTGTCGGCCTACCTACCGCTATTCCAACTTAATCTGAATTCGTTTTGCCGCGCCAGGCGGTTCATGCCCAGTTTGCCTGAACCTGAGATACGTGTACGCTAGATACTGATTCAGCTCCGCCCAGAAAGATTGCTCCCGGTTCCAAGGATCCAACCCGGCCTCAGCCATGGAAACGAGCCGTGCCTCCGCCTCCTCTCGCTCATCTTGGGAAACTTCATCAGCTTTGCGCCAAACTGGCGTCTTCGGGCAACCTAAGATCCGGTGCTCCGGTATCACTCGACCATCCTCCAGAATGAAATCTCGCCACAGAAGTCCCCACCTCACTTCTTCGAGAATACCCGTTTCCATGCCGCTGAGGGACTTGAACGTGATGATTTGGCCTTCCTGAGGAGGCCAGTTCGCTCCAGTGCCTACTTGTTTGGCTGTGGGCTTCATGGTTGACACGTGGGCAGGAAATTAGCTTAGTTGCGTTGTTCTGGCTTTGGCTTGCGGCCGACGATTTGAGATCCCCTTGCAGATGGTCTCGGCCAGTAGCTGCGAGACAAGACACGCTCGACGGCTTGCTCCGCCATTGAAAGAAAGTCGTTACCTCCTACGTAGTTCGACTCGACTAATGCGACATTCAGCGCGTTGAGTCTTGGAGCTACGTCAATTTCGGGTATCGATTGGCTGGGTTGCCTGAGGTAGACAATCCAGAGAAGAGTGACCACATTGAATGCTGCACTCTTGACTAGGCTGACAATCGCGCCGGAGCCGTCGCCGTAGTGCATTACCATGCTGACCAGGATTAGCTCAATGCTTGCAAAAACTCCGAATCCTAGGGCGATACCAAATACGTGTTGCCGCCAGCAATGTCTGAGGAAACGACAAACAAGGATCAAAAGGAGGAAGATACCACACTGCATAACGCGCAAGCTACGATCAAAGGACAACACGGCCGCAACAACTCTGTCTGCATTCGTCGCCTGGCTAGAGAAGGCATTCACGATTGAAAGCAGAAGGAGCAGCCCGCAGGCCCATCGGAATATGAGGGATCCTAAATTCTGAATACCTCCATATTGCTGAAAGAGATTGTGCAATACTTCATCCATCACTGTTACCGCCAGAAGCACACTCATGGCGTTCCCGGTCCAGTACGCGTCGAAGTAGCTTCCATCGTAATAGCGGTAGGTAATGAACAGACAACCGGACTTAAAAATCTGAAATAGGATGTAGGAAAAGAATCGAGGAAAAACTTCGTGCAGCTTGCGCTGGATCATGAAGATAAGGAGGGTGATCTCCAGAACCGGACCCAGGAGCCAGCTTACATACATTAGCCAGTTCATCGCGCAATGTGCCCCTAAAGCAAAGAAGCATACCCCTCCCTCGGCAGCCCTGCAACCTTTATGTTGAGGCTATGTTGAGGCGGCCTTGTTCGTCGAATTATCGTTCATCCTATTTTTTTCTACAGTTTCGGCACAACGGCATAGGATCGCTACCATCAGCAATTAACACCGCCTGTTCTGCTCGAACAAGCGGATTGCCGACTGGAGCAAAGGCCTTTGGAATTGCACAATACATCCCGGCCAATGCCAAAGTGGTTAGCATCAACTCAACTATCTTATTCATGGGGGAGGTCTCCGAGGCGCAGATTTCACGCCGAGCGAAGTATATGCCTGGGCGGTTTCTCGTGCGGTTATGACCTGTGGATAAGTACCAAGTTTCGATTCGCCCCAAGAAAGAGCCCGCTGGGATTAGGTCCAGTTTGGTTGCCGTGCCCATGTCCCCAAGCGCCAAGCTCCCTGTACGGGGCACTCCGATCTACCTCACCCCAGGAACTTCACGAAGTCCTCCGGAGTTATGCTTGCGGTTGGTACGAATTCTGCGGAAATTGATATTTCAGAATCTTAGTTGCGAGCGCTGGGCTTATTAACTCACCTGAGTCGACCCGTCGCACCACTTGGCCAAGACAAAATACCTCGGTTGCAGCCAGGCCGGCAATTTCAACAGGCAGCACTAAATTAATTTCGAGCTGAGCATCAAGTTGGAGTATTTCTTCGGCACGAAACAGCAGGCCGGAACGGCTAATGTTCTCCGTGATGCCTTTACGCCAGCTTTGCTGGTCGACAGGACGATAGCGAAGCGGAATGTGTAGGTTGAAACGATGGGCTCGGATGGAGGGAGTTTCTTCCACCACATCTGTTGCCTTATCCAATTCAATGGGAGCAGCAGACGTGATCTCCCTTGGAAGTGGTTCCGAATCGAGTACCTGGCGCACTTTGTTCTTGAGGGCTGGGAGCGTAAAGGGTTTATTAAGCAGGATCATACTATCTTCTAGAGTGCCGCTGTACCCAATCACATTTTCCGTGTAGCCCGACATGAAAATAATCTTGGTGGTTGGACGCAGAAAAGAAATGCGTTGAGCCAATTCACGCCCATTCATACCGGGCATGATGACATCGGTGAGCAGTAGATGAATCGGGCCAGCGTGAGCATTCGCGAGCTGAATAGCAGCACTGCCACCGGAGACGTCCAAGACAACATAGCCCTCTTTCTCCAGAAACTGGCGGATCAGCTGTCGCAAGTTCGATTCATCCTCTACGAGCAGAATGGTTTCCGTGCCACGCCCAGACTCCCCGGCGATCTCGGGTTGCAGTGACACTGGATCGCTAGTTTCGGTAGAAAGCGGAAGATATGTTCTGAACGTCGTACCTTTGCCCAGTTCACTGTCCACCCAGATGTAGCCTCCGCTCTGCCGGATGATGCCATACACGGTGGACAGGCCAAGACCCGTGCCTTTCAGCCCTTTGGTGGTGAAGAACGGTTCGAAGATGTGCGACTGCGTTTCCGCATCCATTCCAGAACCCGTGTCGCTGATGGCGAGCATGACGTATTTGCCGGGCTTCACCGGAACGTGCAACCTTGCATAGCTCTCATCCAGTTCAGCATTGGCCGTTTCGATGATTAGTTTTCCACCATAAGGCATGGCATCGCGTGCGTTGACCGCAAGATTCATGATCACCTGCTCGACTTGGCCAGGATCGGCCTTGACAGCGCCTAGGTCGGCGCCGCGAATCATCTTCAGCTCAATATCTTCACCAATCACTCGGTTCAACATCTTGACATTTTCGGTCACCACGGAGTTGAGGTTGATGACCCTGGGAGCAAGCATCTGTTTGCGGCTGAAAGCAAGAAGCTGGCCGGTGAGCGAGGTAGCGCGCTGCGCAGCGTTTGCGATTTCTTGAACAGGCGTTCGGAGCTGCGCACCGGGAGCAAGATATTCCAGCAGGAACTCGGAATATCCGGAGATCACCATCAATAAATTATTGAAGTCATGCGCGATACCTCCGGCGAGCCGGCCGATGGCCTCCATTTTTTGTGCCTGACGAAGTTGCTGCTCGAGAGCCCGACGCTCGGTGACATCCTCCGTGAAAAGTTCGTATGAGGTTTTGCTGTTTTCATCGCAGATCCGGCGGCCGGAGATGCGAACTAAAGTGGTAGAACCTTCCTGGCGTACCCATTCAGCAGCCAGCTCGTCAAACTCCTGCAGCGAGCGGAAACAATCGGCGAGTTGAAACCACTGCTGGGCGTCCTTATAGAGCGTACCCAGATGGCGCCCGAGTAGCTCCTTGCTGCTGCTATAGCCCAGGATGGAAATGAGCGCTGGATTGACATCGAGGATACGGCCGCTGGCGTCGCAACGACAAATACCATAGGGTGCGTTCGTGATCGTGGAACGAAAATTGCCCTCCGAGCGGCGAAGACCCTCCTGAGCGGAGCGCAACGCTGTGTTGAACCAGCAGATGAGTACTGCGACAAATATAAATAGAGTCAGTTGAAATATCGCATTACGATATTCAGCAGGAGTGCGATTGCCGGTGAGAGAGAAGTAGGCGGTAACCGTCAGTGCGAAGGCAGTGGCCACCAAGCCGGGTTTCCATCCGCCGTACCAGGCGCTCACCATGACAGCCACCGCAAAAACTGCCAAGCGGCTTTCGACGACATTGACGAGGAACAGCGCTGGAATCAGAGCCAGGGCGGTGCTAAGGATCGCCACGCCATAACGCAAAATCGGCGCACGAGCAGGAGGAACAGAGCGTGTGCGAAGAAGAGCAAGGTTCGATCGCATACGGGTCACTCCTAGAGTGCGAGCTGAAAGGCATTGTTACCTTAATTTCTTTGCGGCCCGGAGTACCGAGTATACAGCTCCAGACTGTTCAGGTAGACCAGCCATTTGCCCGCTACAACCATATGCTGAACGAACTCGTCATCGCCAGTCCGCAATCACGGTCATTTTGTATCCACCGTCACCACTCGCGTGGCCCCGGGAGGGTCCCGCTCCTCTGGACATTCACTCCAAGAAGAACACGGTTTACCAAACGCGCCTGAACAACCTGAGGAATTATTTGAGGTTCACAGAAACCCATTCCACTCGACCCGGGCTAGCTCAGGTTCTGTGAAGCTGGAAACTCAAGGCTTCCCACAACCAACGTTGGCCTGCCCAGCCTAGCTGCGCTTTTGAAACCGCGGTTTGAACATTTGACGACGCATTTGCGGCAGAGAACTATCCTGCTACGCATTCCCGACTGGCACAAATTGAGCGTGTCGTACATCCGAGGTGGACCCGCTTCAATGGGCTGCCGCACGGCGAGGTGGTTCTTTTGGTTGTTGATTACATGACAATGTCGGCTCCCACGACCCGAGTAGACTTGGTGGATGTCAAACCAAACCAAGGCTCGGGAAGGAAGGAGCCGAACATGCTGATTATAGGTTGTGATTATCACCCGAGCATGCAACAAATCGCGT
>DASXTB010000298.1:0-15316 GCA_036505615.1 Acidobacteriota bacterium | reverse complement strand
GACTGGCAGATTGGATCCGGCATCTTTTCATCGCACTGAGACATTTCCATGCCATCCTGACAGGTGACCGTTAAGAACTTGTATCCGCCCGTCAGAAGACATAACTGGCCAATGTCGAAATTTGCGACAAAATACTGATCGATTGGGAGGAAAAACATCCAGACTGAGAAAAGAAATCTTTGTCAGCCGCTATTTGCAGGATAACAATGTGACAGGCATTGAGTTGGGCATTGCATTGAGTTGGGCATTTCGGACTCCGGCTTTTCGCAACGGCCGGGAGTTTGCAGGATGGATGTACCAGAATCCCGATGGGACCTTACGTCGCACCTGCTGCGGGTGGACCGCTTGGTGTCCCAGGCGCAAGATTCAACCCAATCCCACCAGGCGGAGTAATGGCAGGCGTTTACCACACGCATGGAGCGTATTACCCCCCTCAATCTTGGCAATCCGCAGCCAGGCGCTCCTGGTTACAACTGGCACCATGATGGCAACGAGGTCTTTTCGTCTTCTGTGCCTGGCGACAAAGATACAATCGATGGGCTGGGCGCCCCCGGCTTTCTTGGTACGCCACAGGGAACCACCCAGGAATAAATTCCGATCCCTGGCCATCCACTCGGCGGTCAGGTGATCGTTTTGACAGGGCGAAATTGCGGATGCTAACGCCTGAACAGCGATGAGGAGGAATCTCAGAATGTTTCGGATATGGGCTACCGTGTTGTTGCTAGTTGGTGCGCTCGCCGCCGGAGGACAAACTCGTAAGAAACACCGAGATTACGTGCCCGACGAGAAGACCGCCAAGGTTATCGCAGAGGCCGTCCTCGTCGCACAGTACAGCCAAGAGCGTGTGAACGCGCCGCTCCCACTGAGTGTCGATGGCTCCTACGAGGACACTGGATTGTCCAAGTACAGGGCCCTGGGAACCGCATACTTAGCACAGGCGGCGGTTACGCCGTGTGGATTAACAAGCACTCGGGCTGCATCGTGAACGTACTAGAGCGCATGAAATAGCCGTTCCTGTTCGAATCGGTTTTTTTCCTTAGCTGCCGATCTTGTGCAAGGGGCCGCGCCGGGTTTTTGGTGCGGCCCCCGTGCTTTTTGCCTTGGGCGTAGCAGACTCGCGCGGCGGTGTTACTCAATACGCATACGACAACATGGACCGCGGCACGACTCGAAGTGATCCGCTTTTGGCTGCGGAGTCCTATGAATACGATGGACGTGGGAACCTAACGAAGTTGACCGACCGCAGAGGGAAGGTAACCAGGTTTACCTATGACAGCCTGAACAGAAGAACATTTGCGGGATTCGGCGAGGTAATGAACGGCCAAACGACGACCTACGAAAGTACGAATAACTACACCTAGGACGCCGGCAATCGTTTGACCCAAGTGGTTGATTCGCTGGCCGGAACGTCGACCCCCTCACTTACGACAACTTGGATCGCCTTACCTCGAAAGCTAAGAGTCAGGGTACCGTGAGTTACGCGTTCGATGCCGCCAACCGCCGAACGAGCATGACCATCGCAGGCCAGACAGCCATCTCCTACACATACGACAATGCGAATCGCTTGACTGGCATCACGCAGGGAAGCTTCAGCGTAAGCCTGAGCTATGACATCGCAGATCGGCGCACCAGTCTTGCTTATGACTCCAACGGAAACGTGGTCAGTGATGGAACGAGCACCTACAAGTGGGATGCCCCTAAACAGCTCGCGTCGCTGACCGCCCCTGGAATCGCTGCGACTTTTCAGTATGATACTTTCGGAAATCGGATCGCTAAGAATTGCGAATCAAGAAATCGTCCGTTGTCAGTTGTCCGTAGTCTGTGGAACTGCCGACCGTTAGTTTTCTTCCGGCATCGGTCTACTCTGATACCGTTACTTCTCTGGCATTCGGCAATCCGCATTCCGCAATCGAGAAAATTCACAATCCGAAATCGGCATTCCAACGTGCTTACTTGCTCACCTGCGCAGCTGCTTAAAACCCGCGGGGATGTCAAACAGCGAGGCATCGACTGACGACGTCGAAAAATCGCTGTACTCGGTTCTGGCCTTGAACAACACTACTCCCCCGGTCGATGTCTGAGTGGTCGAATCGGTTTCCTTCTTCTCCTCTTTCTTTTCTTCCTTCTTTTTCCTGCCAAAACCGCCCAGAATTTTTCCGAAGCTGGGGATCGGGCTGCTGTCTTCCTTGGGTTTCGCCTCTGTCTGCGCCTGGCCTTGAGCATTGGGGTCGCCCGTGCCGGCTGCAGAAAATGTAACGACTGAAATAATCGGCGTACCGTTCATGGTCGCCGTTTTGTTCGCCATTTCCTGCATCGCTTTGCCGATACGAGGATCGTTCATCGCACCCTGATTGCGACTTAGGAAGAGGGCTCCCATTTTCTGGGCCAGCTTGCGGTGGAATTCTTTGGCTTCTTGATAGCCGGGCACGGAGTCGGTAACCCAGAGATTCCCGTTCATGACCATCTCGGCTGATTGCTTCTTTTCCTTATCCTGAGCTTCCATTCTGGCTTCCATCACGAATTCTCTGCAAGGATAGCCGTTGATGGTCTCCGTCTTCCCCGTGTCCTTGAAGTCGAGCTTAAAGGTTACGTCCGGTGTGTCCCGGCCCTTGTCTCTAGACGATTCGGAGAGCTTGCGCTGAGCCTCTTCGATTTGCGCCCGCATCTGATCGAACGTCAAAATTGTGTAGGTCTTGTCCTTCAAGTTGATGTCAACAAAATCTTCCTTGTCGAGGCGAATCACTTGTACTCGCTGCGAGTCTTCGCGCCGCAAGCGATCTCCATGGATGTAAACGTGGGACTCGACAGAATCCAGTTTCTGTCCTCCTAAACGGCCGAAGACCCTTGCAACGCCGGCAATCAGACCGCCTTCCAGCTTGGTCGTCTCGCGGAACTTCAAGTCCGCCTTAGCCACTGCCAGCGTGAGAACGAAAACCACGGCAATGGTGCTTTTTCTTCTAAACATAACTTTAAAACCTCCCTTGAAATCTCGGTTGGGGCGAATAATTATTCGCCTCACTCCGTCGGCAGCCTTCTGACAGGTATCACAGAGTATACTTAGATTGGAGAATGAAGGCGGAAAGTTTTTGGGGTCAGGTCTTCGGATTTCGGATTTTGAATTTTCGAAGACCTGACCATTCTACTGGCATGGATTTTGAATTTCTGAAGACCTGACCCCTCTTGCTGGCGCCCTTTGGCAGCCAAACCGAGGGCCTTTCAAATCATGGGAGTATGTCATGGGCGAAACAGTGGAGTTCCGATCCAATGGTAAAGAGGCATCCGGTTACCTGGCTCTACCCAAGCAAAAGGGGCCAGGTGTGATTGTGATACAGGAATGGTGGGGCCTGGTCCCCCATATCAAGGATGTGGCGGATCGCTTTGCCGAGGCTGGTTTCACCGCGCTGGCGCCGGACCTCTACCACGGCAAGACCACAAAATCACCCGATGAAGCTGGAAAGTTGATGATGAGTTTGCGCATCGATGAGACGGAAAAAGATCTGCGCGGCGCTGTTCATTACCTGTTGGAGAACGCGAATACGAGCAGCGACAAGATAGGGACGGTGGGATACTGCATGGGTGGTGCGCTATCCTTGTTTGCCGCCTGCAAGAATTCCGAAGTCGGCGCCTGCGTGGTCTTTTACGGCGGCCACCCTAGCATTAAACCCGACCTGAAAAACTTGAAAGCGCCCCTACTCGGTCTTTACGCGGGAAAGGACACGTCTGTGACGCCGGAAAGCGTCCGCGAGCTGGAAAAACAACTAAAGGCTTTGGGGAAGCACGCCGAAATCCACATTTATCCGGATGCCAATCATGCTTTCTTCAACGATGAGCGCCCGGATGTGTACAACGAGAAAGCCGCCAAGGACGCATGGCGCAGGACAATAGACTTTCTTAGAAGGGAATTATAAGGACTTTGCATCACTTTGTGTCTATTTGCGGCCTTCTTGTATTGATTAGCGGCTCCCTTTGTGATTTTTCCCACTATCTTGCGCCGTATCGGTATATAAAATATTGGCATGATCACCGGCTTGACCTCTGACTGCCGCAAATGGAATGGATACTGCGCTGTGATTCTCTCACTGCTGCTGCCGGCCCTGATCTCCAGTCCCGCGTTCGGCCAGCGGATCTACGGAAGAAATACAGACAAGAATTACGTGCGCATCAGCGGCAATACGAAGATCCCCAGGGAAATGGCACGCCAGGTGAAAGTCCGAGATGGTTACGCACCCGACGAAAAACGCGTTGTGGTAGGTTTCTTGATCCCGCCTGAGTTGGGAGGCGTGGCGGACTTTAACAACCTGACAGCCTTGCCAAAAAAGGAAGCAAAACAACGCAAAGAAGTGGAAAAGAAAATTCTAAAGCAGGTTAAGCACGGCCAGATGTCGATCGGCGACGCGCGCTCGCGCATCGTTTACTGGAAGGCCTACCAGAACGCTCCCGACACTGGCGTCAAGATACGGCGGTGACAATCCTCGAGCCTCGAAATTCGAGACTGGAAACCTCACTGCGCCAACCCGACGGCTCGCGCCCCCAAGACTCGCCCGGCCTCGCGTTCCTGTAGAATTGTCGGTCGATGAATTCGAAGCTTTTCGAGCTGCATCCGCCGCCGCGCTCTTGCTTTCGTCCCAGGGAGCTGGAACTGATCGGCGCTCTGCGCAAGCCCCGCCAGGTGCAACAGTGGCTGCGATCCCTTCCTTATAACTGGGAGCGTCGCGGGGAAACGCTGCGGTCGTTCCGTGAAGTAGTAGCGCGCGGCACGGCACACTGCCTGGAAGCGGCTCTGGCCGCCGCTGTGATCTTGGAGCAACACGCCTTTCCGCCCATCCTGATGAGCTTCGAGTCGGTCGATGGAATCGACCACGTCCTCTTTGTGTTTCGCCGCGAGGGCAAATGGGGCTCGGTGGCTCGCTCCCGCGACGCGGGATTGCATGGGCGCAGGCCGATATTCAAGAACGTGCGCCACTTGGCGCTCAGTTACTTTGACCCTTATGTAGATTTTACCGGAAGGCTGAAGGGTTATGCCCTGGTCAACTTAAGCTGGCTGGGAGACTATGACTGGCGGTTTTCGAGCAAGAACATGCGCAAGGTGGAACAATACCTGCTTGATTTCCCCCACAAGCCGATTCGTTCCTCCGATCGCCGCTATCAGAGCCTGCTGAAAAAATATCGAGAGTTCAAAGAACGCTATCCGAAGAGACAGGCAGAGTACTACGAGAACAGGTACATGTGGTGGTGAGGTCGGGGCGGAATGAGAGGATATGAAGGGGACATGAGAGGATATGAGAGGGATATGAGAGGGATGATAGGAGGATATGGTTCCCGAGAGGATTTTCACTTGGATTATTTACAAACATTCAACACGGATGGCACAAAGGACGCGAAGATTGCACAGAGGATGGCGCTGAAGCTTCAAGTATGAAGACTGAAACAGATAACGAGGGGATGTTTTTACGAGTCTTCATACTTTAAGTTTCAGCCCCGCCCCTCTGTGCTGTTCTCCGTGTCCTTTGTGCCTCTGTGTTGCGTGTTTGTGAATAATCCGAGAATAGAGGGGAACGCCTGTCTGCCAACTATCCTCTCGTATCTAATCCCCCCAATTAGCCTTTTCATATCCCTTCATATGCTCCTCATATCTCCTTCGTATCCTCCTCATATCCCCTGCACACCCCCTTGAATTAAATTCGACCCTCAGGTTAAAATTAGACCGTGAAGTCGAAAAGCCGGGGACGGTATCGCAATTATCATCGCAATCGGCTGGAAATCCTGCGCTCGGCGGCGCGGGAATTCAGTCGCAATGGTTTTGCTCAGGCGACGATGCAGGAAATTGCGGACTGTATCCAGATGACCAAGGCCAATCTTTACTATTACTTTCGATCCAAGCAGGAACTGCTCTTCTTCTGCCAGGACTATTCCCTGGACAGGATGTTGGAGGAGGCGCGGCAAATCGTTCGCCGCCACGATGCCGCCGATGTTCAGCTTCATCGCATCATTCGGGCACAACTTCGATGCATGCTCGATGACGTGCAAGGTTCGGCGGCGCACATTGAATTCCGGGACCTCCCTCCGGCGCTGCTGGGCAAGATCATCGAGAAGCGCGATCAGTATGAGCACTTGCTGCGCCGGCTGGTAAAGCGGGGAATGGATCAGGGAGTTTTTCGAGAGTGCGACATCCGTGCGGCAGTGTGGGCCATGCTGGGTGCGCTGAACTGGACGGCTCAGTGGTATTCACCGAACGGTTCGTTGTCGGTTGAAGAAATCGGAGAACAGTTTGCGGATTTGCTGGTCGGCGGGCTCAAGTCTGAAAGTGTTACCGCAAGAGCCGGCGTTCAAAACTCTGTTGGAGCGGCATGAAATATATGAAGCAGCTTCTCACGCTGAAAGTGAACGGTGAGCGGGTTCAGGTTGCGGCCGCCGTTCACAAGACACTGCTGGAAGTTTTACGGGAAGACTTGGGCCTGACGGGAACCAAGCATGGCTGTGAACTGGGCGAGTGCGGAACCTGTACGGTGCTGGTTGACGGAAAGCCGACTCTTTCATGCCTGGCGTTGCCGGTAGAACTTCAGGAATCAGAAATCTCCACAGTGGAGGGAATGGCGGCGGGTGGCCGGCTCCATCCGCTGCAGGAAGCTTTCGCAGATCTGGGCGCTGCGCAGTGCGGCTATTGCACTCCGGGCTTCCTTCTTGCAGCAAAAGAATTGCTCGACCGGAATGACGCTCCATCGCGTCGCGAGATCCAGGAAGCTCTGGCGGGAAATCTGTGTCGCTGCACCGGCTATATCAAGATCTATGAAGCCGTGGAAGCGGCTGCTGAAAAGATGCGTAAATCTGACCCGGAAGTCGCAGATCGCAAGTCGAAGGTCGAAGGTCTAAGCCGAGAGTCGAAAGTCGAAGGCCACAACTCGAAGGTCGGAGGTTTGCAGCGAACCTGAAATCCTGAGAAGGTTTATGAGCAAGGATTTGAAGATCATCGGCAAGCCGCTTCGAAAAGTGGACGCGCGCGCCAAGTGCGTCGGCGAGACGAAGTTTGCCGATGACCTGTTTTTTCCGAGAATGCTATTCGCCAAGGTGCTGCGTTCCACTCAGCCGCACGCCCGCATCCTGCGCATTGATACCTCGCGCGCCGAACGACTGGAGGGGGTGGAGGCTGTCCTCCTGGGCTCCGAGCTGCCCATTCGCTTTGGGATTCTGCCCGTTAGCCAGGATGAGCACGCCCTCTGCATCGACCGCGTCCGCTTCGTGGGTGATCCGGTGGCCGCCGTGGCCGCCGTCGACGAAGAGACGGCCGAAGAGGCCGCGCGCCAAATAGGGGTGACCTACGAGCCTCTCAAGCCGATCATGTCCATCCAGGAGTCTCTAGACAACCCTCTGCCGCAACTCCACGACTATGCCGAGTCCGGCAACATCCACAAAAAGGTGCACCTGCAGTTTGGAGACGTAGAAGCCGCTCTGCAGCAAGCTGACTTCGTGCTGGAGGACCTCTTCTTCTATCAGGGGAGCACGCACCTGCCGATGGAACAGCATTCGGCGGCGGCGAAATTGGACGCCGATGGCAAGCTGACCCTTTGGTCTTCCACGCAGACTCCACATTATGTACACCGCGCCCTTGCCCAAGTGATGCAGATGCCCGCTTCGCAGGTGCGCGTTATCGCCATGCCTAACGGCGGCGGTTTTGGCGGGAAGAGCGATCCGTTCAGCCATGAGATCGTCGTGGCGGCGCTGGCTCGAAAGACAGGCCGGCCTGTGAAGATCACCCTTACGCGGGAGGAAGTTTTCTACTGCCACCGGGGAAGGCATCCGGTGCTGATGCAGTCGCGCATGGGTATGACCAATGATGGATCAATCACTGGTCTTGATTTTCAGACGTTGCTGGACGGCGGCGCCTACGGGAGTTACGGAGTGGCGAGCACCTACTACACAGGCGCTCTACAGACGGTCACTTATAAAGTCCCGCGGTATCGATTCCGCGGAGCGCGAGTTTTCACCAACAAACCTCCCTGTGGGCCGAAGCGAGGGCACGGAACACCTCAGCCTCGATTCGCTCTGGAGATCCAGATTGACAAGGCCGCTGAGCGCCTGGGGATGGATCCCGCTGGGTTGCGGTTGAAGAATCTGGTCCAGCCTTTCTCGCTAACTGCCAACTGGATGCGCGTTGGGTCCTGCGCTCTGGCCGAGTGTATTCAAAAGGTCGTGGACGGTTCCGGCTGGAGAGAGAAGTTTCGCAAACTTCCCGAAGGACGCGGTGTCGGCCTGGCATGCAGCTCGTACATCAGCGGCGCCGGCCTGCCGATTTACTGGAACCAAATGCCGCACTCGGGTGTTCAACTCAAACTGGATCGCTCCGGCGGTGTCACTTGTTTTTGTGGCAGCACTGAGATCGGTCAAGGATCCGATTCCGTGCTTGCCTATGTAGTCGCCGAAGTCCTGGGGATTGATCCTTTTGATATTCGAGTTGTCACTGCCGACACGGATTTGACGCCCGTGGATCTTGGGAGCTACTCCAGCCGCGTGACCTTGATGACCGGGAACGCCGCGCTGGAGGCCGCCGAGCGCGCTCGCGTGATTTTGTTTGAGGCTGTTTCGGGCGAATTGAAAGTTCCTGCTTCACGGCTGGCAGCGGCGGATCGAAGAATTTTCGATGCGGAAAATCCCGAGTGCGGCGTCGAATTCGCAGCGGCGGTGCAGCTGGCCGAGGCAAAGCACGGCACTATCGGCACGGTCGGCAGTTACACGCCACCCGCCTCGGCGGCGAAATACAAGGGCAGCGGCGTGGGGCCTTCTCCCGCTTACAGCTACACGGCGTGCGTCGCCGAGGTGGAAGTGGACGCAGAAAGCGGCATTGTTCAGGTTCCAAAGATATGGATCGCTCACGATGTGGGTAGAGCGATAAATCCGCTGCTTGCCATCGGCCAGGCTGAAGGGAGCGTTTATATGGCGCTGGGTGAAGCATTGATGGAAGAACAGGTGTTCCGGCGCAATCTTCATCAATGCCCGTCGATGCTTGATTACAAAAGCCCTACTACCCTGGATATGTGCGAAATCGTGACCTACCTGGTGGAGGATCCCGATCCCAACGGACCCTTTGGCGCAAAAGAAATAGGACAAGGGCCGCTGCTGCCAGTCGCGCCCGCGATCTGTAACGCGGTTTACGATGCCGTCCGAGTGCGCATCGATGAGATCCCGCTGGCTCCCCAGAAAGTGCTCAAGGCTCTGCAGGCAAAGAGACAGGGCAAGGACGCACGTTATGGTCCCGCGGCATTTCCCGAGATTGAATATCCCGAACCGCGCCTTGTTCCACCTCCATGGGAGGGAGGCGATGGAAAGGCCATCAAGGGAGGCGGTTCGGTGAAGCAAATGAGAGGAGATTGAAAGCAGTTGCCAGTTGCCAGTAGCTGGTTCCCAGTTACTGACAAAAGGGAAATGGGATGTAGTGAACGACCTCATACCGCCAAGAGATATGGCATGCCGCCCAAACCTGAAAGGTTTGAAGAATATAGCCGGCGGCAAAGCGCGCGTTCTTTTGCGCGCGACGCCGCCGGTGAGCCGGCCCAGAAAACAATCCGCCCTGAAGGGGGCGGAAGAAGAAGAGTTGTGCGGATGCTGGCCAAGGCAGGCGTCTCAGGCGACGCGTGTAATCTCTAGCACATACGTTGTGCGACGCTTTCAGCGTCGGGTGATTTAATTGGGGCTGTCCACCGGCGGCGTCGCGCGCCAACAACCCGGGCTTTGCCGCCGGCTATATTCTAAAAACCTCCGGGTTTTTTCAAAGGGGTACAATCTGGCACAGCATGGTCTCTCACTGAACGATGAACTGACGACCAAAATTTGATCTATTTGTACCTTTATGCGCATCAAGGAAACCTAGGAACTGGCAACTGGCAACTGGCAACTGCTAACTGGCAACTACTTCTATGCTGCGATTACCGAAGTTCAAGTATCTGCAACCTAAGAACGAACGCGAGGCCGTTGCCATGCTTGCCGGTGAAGGGCCTTCGGCTGCCCTGGCCGCCGGTGGAACTGATTTGTTCCCGAAAATGAAACGGCGTCAGATGACACCTCAAACAATTATCGGCATTCGCCAGCTTGACAATTTGCATCGAATCGAGGGATCGCCGCCACAAGGGATGGTCATCGGAGCTGGCGTCACGCTGGTGGAACTGGAGCGCCACCCGGCTTTGAATCAGGCCTATCCCGCGGTCGCTTCTGCTGCCCGGTCGATTTCCTCTCCACCAATCCGCAATGCCGGCACTCTGGGCGGCAATCTGTGTGTGGACACGCGCTGCACCTATTACGATCAAACCTATGAGTGGCGCAAGTCGGTTGATTTCTGCCTGAAAAAGGATGGCGGTATTTGTTGGGTTGCTCCTTCAAGCCCGCGCTGTTGGGCCATCGCTTCCTCAGACCTCGCGCCGGTAATGATCGCTCTGGATGCCAGAGTAAAGCTGCTTTCGAGCCAAGGAGAGCGGATGCTACGAGTGGCCGATCTCTACGCCAATGACGGAATAGAATTCCTGACCAAGCGGGAAGATGAGATGTTAATTGAGGTTCATCTGCCGGCGGCAAATGGAGATCGGATGGTCTACAAGAAACTGAGGCGCCGCGGCTCGATCGATTTTCCCATCCTTGGAGTGGCCGTTTGGATACGACCAGACGTGAAAGATAAGGCGGTAGTAGAAGAAGGCAGAATCTCCATCACGGCTGTTGCCCCCTACCCTTTTGAAGTAACTGCCGCCCGCGAAATATTGCGGGGCAAAAGGTTGAATGCCGATTGCATTGAGGCCGCGGCAGAAGCGGCATGGAAACGAGCCAAACCGCTTGACAATACCGATCTGGACATGAGCTGGCGCAAGTCCATGGTCAGGATCTTCACGCGCCGCGCACTTTACGAATGCCAACTGCCGACTGCCGAATGACGAATTTCGAATGACGAATGAAGCTTTTGATTCGGAATTGCCGGCGGCGAGGAACTGGCTTGTTGTCATTGGAAATTCGTCATTCGGCAATCGTCATTCGAAATTCGGCATTCGAAATTCCGCACTCGAAATTCGTCATTCGGGATTCGTCATTCGACATTCCCATCTTCTTCCAGCAATTCGACAAGCGTAATTGAGTCGCGCGGCCGCGGGACTACCTGCATTCCCTGCATCTCCAGCTTCTCGGTGATTTCCGCGTCCGGTTCCTCCATGATGACGATCAACCGGGCGCCAGGGGTGACAAAGCCTGCCGCTGTCTGGATTGTTTCCAAATCGTCGTCATCAGCCTGGAGGAAGGCAATGTCGTGGTCGTAAAAAGAATTTACATGCTCGCAGGTCTCGAGGTTCTCACAGCGATCCACCAGGTATCCGGACCGCCTCAAATCCTCCGTCAATGCTTTCATCAGGACTTTGTCGGTAATAAACAGCAGGACCCTTCTGTCGTTTGACATGACTGGAAATATAACACGAAGCTCTGTTGAGGACGGAAGCTGAACGGCAGGAGGCAGGAGGCAGACGGCAGGCGGCGGGAGGCAGGAAGCAGGAGGCAGGAGGCAGGAGGCAGGAAGCAGGAGGCAGGCGGCAGGAGGCAGGAAGCAGGAGGCAGGAGAGGCAGGAGGCGGGAAGCAGGAGGCACAGGCGGCAGAAAGCAGGAGGAAGGAGGCAGACGGCAAGCGATTGTAAAAAAAGTTCGCAAAATCGATCCCTGGGCCGTTTGGTATTGCAAGAGGGCATGACAAGATGCCCTCGTTGGAGATGCCAATGGCTCAAGGATTCAGCGATCTAAAGGTCTACTTTGCCCGAGACTGTGGTTATTTGGCTTGCGACTACCACGCCAGACTGCTAGCCGAATGCGAAGAAGTAGGAAGAATGTTAGGAGGTATGCTCGCCGATCCAGAGAGATTCACTCAGGCCTAACTGCCTCCTGCATCCTGCCTCCTGCCTCCTGCTTCCTGCCGCCTGCCTCCCGCTTCCTGCCTCCTGCTTCCTGCGTCCTGCCTCCTGCTTCCTGCCTCCTGCCGCCTGCCTCCTGCCTACTGCTTTCCGCCTTCCGCTTTCGTCGGAGTGGTCAGGCGCTCGGCGGGCGCATTCTCAACTTGCGCAGACTGGCCGTTGGTTCCCGTGGCGGCCAGGCTTGATCCGTTCGCGCCATTGGTTGAAGTATTTTCAGCAGGGGTTTCCACCGGTTCGCGAACGGCAAGGCGGGGCAGGCCATTTTGCCAAAAGTTGTAATAGGTTGATTCGGTCAGCGCCGAATTGTACTGTTCCAGAATGCGCATTCCTTCTCCGGCGCGTAGGTTCTTGTTTTTGACTTGGCGCTGCACGATCTTATCCATGCGCTTCTTCAGGTCGCTGGAGAAATATTGGACCAGCTGGACCGCTTCTTCAACCGTAGTGCCCGGGATGAATTTTTCAATGTAAAAACCGTTGGGCTCCTCGGGATCGGCATAGACATGAACTTCGTTTACGCGCCCAAACAGGTTGTGCATGTCCCCCAAAATGTCCTGATAGGCTCCCATCAGGAACAAGCCCAGGAAGTAAGGCTCATTTTCCGTCACCGGATGCAAATCCAGATAGGGCTTGGGTCCGCCGATATCCACAAAGGTATCGACCTTCCCGTCACTGTCGCAGGTCAAATCAACCAGGATTCCCTGGCGCGTGGGCGCCTCGTCGAGCCGGTGCAGCGGCATCACCGGGAACAGCTGGTCGATGGCCCAGTGGTCCAACATGCTCTGGAAGACGGAGAAGTCACAAATGTATTGATCTGTGAACATCAAGTGAAGCTTGCGCAGATCGTCCGGCAGGTCTTCTTCATCAATCCCCCGGATGCGCTCTGCAATCTTGCCGGTGACTCGCCAGTAAAGCTGCTCTACTTTCGCCTTTTCCTGTAGCGAGAGGTACCCTAGCGAGAAAAGTAAATTAGCCTCACCGCGCCGCTGCATAGCGTCATGATAAATCTCCAGAATCTGCGACAGGTCGACGTCGTCCTCTATCTGCCTGTTCAAATCGAGCAGCTCCGAGACCGACTCGTGATCGTGTTCGCCGACTTCTAAAGCGTTGGTCTCCGTTTCTCGCGCCCGCGTGGTCGCACCTAAAACACCGACCACCAGCATTGAGTGATAAGCGGTGATAGAGCGGCCGCTCTCTGAAACCAATGTTGGATGCGGCACGTCCTCGCCGTCGCAGATTTCCTTAACCGTGTAGACTACGCCGTTGACGTATTCTTGCAGCGTATAATTAATTTCCTGCTCACGCCCGGATCGGGTCCCCTGGTAGGAAACTCCCAAGCCGCCTCCAATATCCAGATAGCGGATCGGAACTCCCATCTGAACCAGTTTCGCGTAGATGCGGGTTGCCTCCCGCACTGCCGACTTCACCGTCAGAATATCGTTCATCTGCGATCCCAGATGGAAGTGCAGCAGCTGGAAACTATCGGTCTGCCCTCGCTCCTTTAGGTTCTTGACGATGTCCAATATCTCCAGCAGTGTTACGCCGAACTTGGACTGTTCGCCTCCCGATTCGGCCCAGCGACCACTTCCTTCGGTAGTCAGGCGGACGCGAACACCGAATGCCGGCTTGACTTGCATCGCCTCGGCGATGGTCACCAGGTCGTCGAATTCACGCCTCTTTTCCAATACCGGAATGACATCCTTGCCCAGTTGCCGCCCGGCCAGCATTAGGGCCATCATCGTCTGGTCTTTATAACCGTTGCAGATCAACAGCATGTCATCGCGGTCCAGGTGAGCCAGCGTCGCCAGCAACTCCGCCTTGGAACCGCATTCCAGGCCGAAGTCATACGGGGCTCCCGCCTCAATGATCTCCTCCACGACCTCATGGAGTTGGTTGACCTTGATCGGGTACACGCCCCGATAGACGTTCATATATTCGTACTCAACGATTGCCTGGCGGAAGGCCTCGTTCAACTCGATGACGCGGGTCTTAAGAAGATCTTGAAAGCGGATAAGGCATGGAAGCTGAATGCCGCGCGCCTTCATTTCGGTGACGATATCGTAGATATCGATGGATTGACTGCTCTCGTAAACGGGGCGCACTGCCACGCGCCCCTTTTCGCTTATATAGAAATAGCCGCAGCCCCAGCGATCGATGTCGTACAGGTAAGTCGCTTGATCGATATCCCAGCCGTTGGTTCGAGTTTTTACCTGCTCGTCCGGCTCGTCTCTCATTAAGTCACAGATCCTCGCAGTCAATGGGGTAGCAAATTGGATACATAAGTCACAATTTACTGGTCTTATGCCTCCGCTGCAATCGAAGATTTAAAAAAAAGCGCGATACTCAAGCTTTTTTGAAATTCTCCTAGGGAACAAACCCTTCCGTATTTCAGATTTGCAGACCAGGATAGAGTGAAATAGGAGCAACCTGGAGGCGTTCCGGATCGTCCAAATAATAGAGAGTTCTTGCGAATCGTAAGGCCTCTCTGTCCTGAAACTAGACTCGAGGAGGAAATTCATGAAAAACAATCTGAAATCTAAAGCCAACATAGTTCTTCAGTTGACCGAGTGGATGTTGTGCTGCGCTCTGGCGGTAGGGCTGCTTGTGGCCCCTGCTTGGGCAGGCGACAAACAATCGAAAATGAAACCTGGTTCGTCGCAAAAGCCGGTAAATGAGGGGCGCTTGGCCGAGGAAGTGCGCCACCAGTTGGTTATGCTCCCCTGGTACGGCGTTTTCGACAACCTCGCCTATGAGGTCCGGGGTGATACCGTAATTCTGTCCGGACAGGTCACTCGTCCTACCCTCAAGTCGGACGCCGAAGCGAGGGTCAAGAAAGTGGAGGAAGTATCCAGGGTTATCAACAACATTGAAGTGCTTCCGTTGTCTCCCAATGACGACCGGATCCGGTTCGCAGCCTATCGGGCTATATTCTCCCGGCCCGGGTTGGATCGATATGCGATGATGGCTGTACCGCCGATTCACATCATCGTCAAGAATGGCAACCTCACTCTGGTGGGAGTGGTCGCGACCGAGTCAGACAAAAACCAAGCCGGAATTGTGGCTCACGGTGTTCCTAGCGTCTTCAGCGTAACTAACAACCTGGTGGTGGAGAGATAAGAAGGGCGTAATTCAAAAAGAACCGGAGCGCCGAAGGCGCGGCATTTGATATTTGCAATCTTATGTGGAGAACAGAGAATCGTCCTTCGCTCAATGTCGCACCTTTGGCGCTCTGCTTCTATGTTCTTCCTAATCCCGGCCTTACCCCGTATAATTCGTGAACCGAAAGAACGGGCCACAGATTACACGGATTTACGCGGATAAGATCGGGGTCGGGGGATGGGCACCGACTTGCAGTGTGACGTGCGAAGCAGTTCATCGCGCCCATCCCCCGGCCC
>DASXTB010000297.1:0-7947 GCA_036505615.1 Acidobacteriota bacterium | reverse complement strand
GGAGGTTTTGCTTTCTGGAAATCACGCCGAGATCGCGAAGTGGCGCAAAGAACAAGCGATCGAGCGAACACGCCAGAACCGCCCAGATTTGCTTCGCTAAGGACAGCAGACGCTAGAGTCCGGTCTGCGCTGTAGAATGCGTCGTCCTCGGCGCATCCGTTGAATCAATCGCGAATTCTTCCCAGTACCACGCAAGCGTTGATTCCGCCGAATCCGAATGAATTGCTCATCACGTAATTCAAGTCGGCGGGACGCCCATGATTCGGCACAACGTCGAGATCACATGCTGGGTCGGGATTTCGATAGTTGATGGTCGGCGGAACCCATTGCCGATCCAATGCGAGCGCACAAAGCGCCGCTTCGATCGCGCCCGTCGCGCCCAGCGGATGCGCGTAATACCCTTTTGTGCCGCTCACAGAAACACGCTGCGCATGTTCGCCAAAGACTTGTTTGATCGCCGCCGTTTCCGCGTTGTCATTGAGCTGAGTAGAACTGGCGTGCGCGTTGATGTAATCGATCTGCTCGGGCGCCAGTTCCGCGTCCGCGAGCGCTTCGCGCATCGCGCGAATGGAGGATTCGCCGCTTGGAAGCGGCGTAGTCATATGGAATGCGTCATTGTTTAAGCTGTACCCGAGTACTTCCGCGTAGATGTGTGCACCCCGGGTACGCGCGTGTTCAAGTTCCTCGATGATAAGCGAAGCGCCGCCTTCGCCCATGACAAATCCGTCGCGCAACGCGTCGAACGGACGACAAGCCAAAGCCGGGTCGCCGGCCCATCTACTCATTGTTTTGATGATGTCGAATGCGCCAATTGTGATCGCTGTTAGTGGTGCTTCCGCTCCACCCGCTACGACCACGTCCGCAAAATCGTCGCGAATGTAACGCAGCGCTTCGCCAACCGACACTGTGCCGCTGGCGCAACTATTTGAATTTGTGGTGCCGACTCCGCGAAAGCCGAATTCGATTGCAACATTCGAATGAGCCGAACCACCGAAAACCTGCACGGCGAGCGTAGGTTGCACGCCCCGCGCCCCCTTTTTCAAATACCTGATGTATTGTTCCTCGGCCTTGCAGACGCCGCCCAGCGCGGTGCCGAAGCTAACGCCGACGCGGTCTTGCGGGTTTTCACGCGAATAATCGACCCGCGCATCCTCCAACGCGAGCTTCGCGGATACGACCGCAAACTGCGCGTAGCGATCAAGCCGCTTCAGGCGGTGCGGTGAAAAATATTCTTCCGCATTCCAATCGCGAATCTCCCCCGCGCAACGCACATGGAACACGCTTGGATCGAAACTGGTGATGCTGTGAATGCCGCTGTTTTCCGCCAGAATTGCCTTCCAGAAATTTTCAACACCCGTGCCGATGCATGTGATCGGGCCAATACCTGTGATGACCGTTCGTCTTCGGGCCTGCCGTACCGTAGCGTTTGGCGTACGCGGAATCATGCCGTTACCTTGTCCGCCTTTGCTTCCACGTAAGCTTTCATGCAGCGCAATGTTTTATTGGCGATGTTATGAATGAAAAAATCGCCGATAACCAGATCAACAATCGGCGCGAGCGCGGGGACCCGAAATTGTAAGTCATGCGAGATTATCACCATCACGCCATCCGGCGTATCAGAGAAAGTCCAGACTACACGCATTCCTTTTGTCCAGGCTTTTAGATGGTGAAAATGGATTTCGAGTCTGCTGCGATCGATGACTTGCTCGGACGTCCACGAGATCGGAATCCCGGAACGCCGGGCGGCCATCACAACGATGTTGCGATCCGGCCCACGCTCCAGAAAACGAATGTAACGATAATGCGGGAGGATTTTCGGCCACAGCTCCAAGTTCGCTGCTGTGTCGAAGATGATCATCTTTGGCGCCCGCATGAGAATGGAATTCGTCCTGTGCATTCTTCCTCCTGTCGATGGGAAGATTGAAACCGCGACAGGCCTCAAACGTTGCGCGGCTTCCAACAAACACAGCATCCTTCCCCGAAAATCATTTTCGCGAAAGGGAAAAATCTTCGAGGAAGGATGACACCTGCTTCAGTCGCGAACGGCCGCCATTTCGCGTGCGACCGTTCGCGACTTTCTTGTCATCTATGTGATCTGGCAGTCACATGGTTTATCCACACTCGCGTTCGGCCGCATCTGCGTCTTGTGCCAGTTGGGTCATATAGGCAAAAAACGCCTGCGATTGGCCGATGAAGAGTCCCATGTTGGTGAGGAATGTGAGAGCACCCATGGCGGCGCCTTCCGTGTTCGTTGGCCGAATGATCGAAACAATGGGAAGGCTTCGACTCAGGAACGGACATGGTTCGGGCATGATCAGAGCCTTGTCGAAGAGCTCGTTTTCCACCTCCAAATCGAGAAACTTCACCCTAACGCCCGTTACCGGATCGACGGCAGTCAGAGGAGGCGCATTACCCGCCACATCCGACCAGGTTTGGAAGTGCATGGTCTCGGTCGGGCCAATGCTCATCAGGATACGCAGCACTTCCACATCGGTAGCCCTTTGCGCCAGCGATGGGTAAAGGCTGCTGCCACCTTGTTCAATAGTCGGGAAGTGGAATGCCGCAGTATTCGCGATCGCCTGCAGAAAATTGGGATCGCTTGTATCCGCGTCGGTGCGAGGAATTGCCGTATGCTGGTTTACCCCTAAAGTCGGGACAGCCTGCTTGAAGACAAAGTTTGGATCAAGATCCGGGTTATGCCTGTCGTCGCGGTAGCGCGTCCACCAGCTGGTATCGATGGTAAGTTGCGTCAGGTTGGTTAGCCGGTGTCCGATTAAGTCGGGATTGACGCCAGTCGCAGTGCTGCCCATCAGAGTGCGAAACGCATCGAGATTTGCAGGAGCCGCTCCCTTGGAGATCAGGTACGCGTTGAGGAACTGGTGATGAGTGATCTCATCATCGGTGTTGTCATGGATGTAGTCTTGCATTTCATCCTCAATAAGCTCCAAGGCCTCAGTATAGTCTGGATTGCCACTGCCGCCCGGAACTTCGTCGTCCTGGATGCCGCCGAGTTCGTTGTATTGGATCCAAAAGTCGGCCTCGAGTAGCTCTAGCGCGGCTGGGAACCGAAGCAGTGCCGCGTCTCCGGGCGAAAGGCTAACACTTGCCTCAGCGGTTCGGATGCTGCCCAACAGTCCCGCGCCAACGGTTCCTGCTCCCAGGGCGATCGTTTTGCTCAGGAAGGAACGGCGGCTGATGGACCGTTTCCGGGTTTTACTTCTCTTCTCCACATTATCCTCTAGAGGGCGACTCTCGCTCTTACTAGAGCCATTTGCTGTAGGATTACGTATTACATTCATGGCCGTAGAATCGCAGCAGTTCATGCCGGGTGCCGGATTACAAAAGTAACGCGACTGTTACTTTGCAGACTACGAGCGTCCCTTTCGAGCCCACCCGTATTCGAAGATTGTTGATGACCGCGCGTTCACGCAGTGATCGACGGACCACCTGATAACGCGGCGAACAACAATTCGCCCTCTCGTCAGGCGCTCATCACGGCTGAGGGCCCCGAACGGTTGCTGATTTGGAGCAACCGTTCGGGATGTTTCTATCGATTTGACCGCTCAACCACGACCGTGTCTGGCGTGATCTGCAGCTTGTGCCAGTTGGGTGAGATACGCAAAAAACGCGAGCGATTGGCCAATAAAAAGCCCCATGTTCGTCAGAAACGTGAGAGCACCCATGGCAACGCCGTCGGTGTTGGTTGGTCGAATGATCGAAACAATCGGTAGACTTCGATCCAGGAACGGGCACGGCTCTGGCATGATCAGGTTCTTTTTCAGGAGTGGATCGCTGACGTCCAGATCCGGAAACGTCACCGACACACCGGTCACGGGATCGATTACGTTAGTCAATGGTGGTGCATTACCCGCCTTATCCGACCAGGTTTGGAAATGCATGGTCTCAGTGGGACCTATGCTGATGAGGATCCGCAGGACTTCGGTGTGAGTTGCCCTCTGTGCCAGCGAAGGGTACAGGCTGTTGCCACCTTGTTCGATAGTCGGAAAGTGGAAACCTGCCGTGTTCGCGATCGCCTGAAGGAATGTGGGATCGGTTGTGTCAGCATCGGTCCTGGGAATTGCCGTGTGCTGGTTAACTCCTAAAGTCGGGACGGCCTGCGGAAAGACGAAGTTTGGGTCAAGATCCGGGTTATGGCTGTCATCGCGGTAGCGGGTCCACCAGCTGGTATCAATCGTAAGTTGCGTCAGGTTTGTGAGCCGGTGTCCGATCAAGGCCGGATTGACTCCCGTCGCGGTGCTGCCCATCAGGGTACGAAACGGATCGAGATTCGCAGGAGCCGCTCCGTTGGAGACCAGGTACGCGTTGAGGAAGGTATGGTGAGTGATTTCATCATCGGTGTTGTCGTGGATATACTGATCCATGTCTTCGTCCAGCTGCGCGAGGGCCTCGGTATAGTCTGGATTACCAGTTCCACCCGAGACTTCCGAATCCTGGATGCCGCCGAGTTCGTTGTACTGGATCCAAAAGTCAGCCTCGATTAACTCCAGCGCCGCTGGGAACCTGAGCAGTGCCGCGTCTCCCGGTGTTAGACCGCCGCTCGCTTCTGCGGTTCGGATGCTGGCCAACAATCCAGCGCCCATGGTTCCCGCTCCCAAGGCGATCGTATTGCCTAGGAAGGAACGGCGGCTGATGTACCGCTTCCGGGTTTTATTTCTCTTCTCCATGTTATCCTCTAGAGGGCGACTGTCGCTCCTGCTAGAGCCATTTGCTGTAGGATTACTTACTGCTTTCATGCCCGTAGAATCGCAGCAAGTGACCATGCGTGCTCTATAAGAAACGTAACACGTTTGTTACCCGCTATGTCAGGCGATGTCCTACATAAAGAGTAGGCGATACCTTACTAGGTACATCCTTGTTACTTTAAACGGGAGGCTCTGAACGATGACTTCCTCGGGACAACACAAAGATGACGTCAAAGCTATGGGTCGAGCGAGCGAAGCGCCCTTTGCGCTAGACCGGTTACCTTCTGTTACAAGAAGGAAGTCGACCCGGAACGTAGATCGCAATTCGGATTCGTTACAGAAGATGTACAAAGAATCAATCGCGATCTAGTCGTGTGCATCAGAAATGGGAAGCCGTACAGCGTGAGATACGACTAGGCGGACACGATGTTGCTCAACGAGTTTCTCAAAGAGCACTGCAAGGTGGAGCATCGGGAGAAACAAATTGAAAACCTTACTGCGCGCGTACAGAAAGTAAGTGGACAGCATGAAGTGAACAAGCCCGCACCGCCAACTTCGCGCAACCATCCGGTGGGATAGAGCGGAAGCGGCACCGAGTCTAGTCAATCCGTCGTGAAATCTCTGGCAGGGTTGCTTTTCACCCGCGAAAAAGTTGTGGAGCCTACGGGATTCGAACCCGTGACCTCCTCAATGCCATTGAGGCGCTCTACCAACTGAGCTAAGACCCCAGCAAACGATCTCAGATTGTAAATTTCAGATTGCGAATTGCAACTACCACGTGGATTTTTGCGATGAACAATCCCGGCACGCAATCTCGAAAGCGATTCGGTTGCAACAAGTTAAAAACGAAAGTTTATCGAGGCCTTTTTTTGACTTGCGCTGACCTGAGCTTCGCCGCTAAAACCTAACGTCGCTGAAGTGAGTACTCCCAGCTTTTTTGTAATCTTGATCGTATGCTTCGCGTCAATCGCGCTGGCCGACGACTTCAAAACGATTAACGGAAAAGAATACAAAAACGCGACGGTCAGCCGTGTCGACCCTGACGGCATTGTGTTGAGAAGCAAATCGGGAATCGTGAAAGTTTACTTCGCTGAACTGCCTAAAGAGGGTGCAGGAACGCTTCCATTACCAACCCGCGAACGCCGCCGCACAAGCCGCGCAGCAACACGCGAACGCCGTTGAGCCTATGGCATCATCCGGCATAGAAGGCTTATCGCCGATCACAGTTGAGCTGAAAGATGAAATACTGAATGCACTCAAAATGACGGACAAACTCGATGCGCTGTATAAGTGTGGTTGTACCAGCGCAGAATTCATCGCAGCGGCCACTCCAATTGAATCGGTGTTTATACTTGCACAAGCAACTTCCCAAGGGCGATCCGGGACGTGATTTGCTTGCGAATACTTTCGAGGGTTATCAGCAGACAGCTATCGCGATGGTAGCCAAGGAGCAGGGGCGGGATGCACGTCCTGATATATCAATTAGCGTCGCGGGAGTTCGCAAAGGTTTGCTCATGAAAGTACTTGAGGGAAACATGACGCCCAACGAAAGAAGTTTGTACCAAGCATGGCTGCGGGGCCATCCATGATAGGGGTGAAGTACTGGGAAATCATTGCTGACAATCTCAAGAAAGCCGGTTGGAGTTTGGGCTACGTTTCAGCCGTGGATTCTGAGGGGCGAACGATCTGGACTGTTGAAGCACACCGCGCTTTCAATTCAATCGGCGGCCCTTCCCGGCCTGCTGCTCCTCCGGTGAGTGAAGGAGTTTCTTTTTGAAAGCCCCGATCGACGAGTGGTCATGGGCATAGCTGACAATCCTATAAACCGAACGGGCTATGTTGCCGCCACCGACATTGCAAACAATCGTTCCGTTATCCCGTGTAAAACCTCCGGTATGTTGCTCCAGCCAGTCATGATTCTCGATGGTTGTTTCGATACGGCATTTCTTCGGAATCTTGATACCCATCTTTTCCAGCGTGCGGTTGGGACTCCTTAGGAAGCTTAGGTACTCCTGCGGGGTACATTCCCAAAAATGCACATCGAATGGTTCGTCACGTATGATCTCTGACCGGGCCGAGAGATCGACAATCTTGGTAGGCATTAGGCTTTCTCCCTGGAATGCTACAGGTGCTTTAAAATCATAACTCCGAACAACGCTGACAGCAACGCGCAATTTTCATCTCGGATTGCATCAGCATTCGAGGGAGTCTAACGAGATACAAGCTCAGCCACGGAGTCCATTTCGCCGACGCCATGCTTCACCCCGCGAATGGTGAAGAATCCATCACGGTTGAGTTAGCTTTGTCATTGCCGTGTGGAGAGCAAAAGAGACAGAACGCAGCCCGCATGTGAAATATTGGGAGCTAATCCACCGTAATCTCAAGAAGCGCGATCAGAGCTTGGGTTATGTCCAACCCTTGATTCTCAGGGACGATTGGTGACCGCGTTCGGCCCGGCATACCGCAAGCGGCCAAATGGTAGCGCGTCGCTGATTAGATCGACGCCGCGCCATCGCGAACTTTCTCTTCGTTTAGAAAGCCTATCCTCCCTGGCTCACCGCCAAATAGCGAAGGCCGCTGCCCTCCGTCTTGGTTATCGGTCTCCTGCCCTCCGACCTCATTGCTACGCCGAAGCACTGCGAAGGCGGGTCCCGTATTATACTAAAGTTTAATAAACTAAGGTATAATAGCACGCGGGGACCTGCTCAGTTACTGTCGTAAGAACCCCAGAACTCCCCTCCGGTGCATCCTTACTGTCCCCAATCTAACACCCGAAATTTTTCAATCTTCACAAGATTTCGGAGAACTTCGCTTTGCAGATTCCGTAGAGGGTCAATGAAAGAAAATAGATTGATGAAAATAATAATGCTCAAAACAACTTTAATGCTTGGCGCAATCGCAGCAGCACTGCTGCCCATCCGCGCCAAAGCTTATCCAGGTGACATATACGTGTCGGACAACGGCGCGATCTGACTGCGCAATTTCCGCTTCGCCTTTGCGAATTGCCTTTGGGCGCCTAATTTCGAAGTTGCCGCATGCTGCGCCCGGAATCCACAATTTCTGCCGTCACACCGAAAATCATCTTGTTACTGCTTTCCTATCTGTTCTTGGTGAGCGCAGCGGTTTTCGGACTGATCGGTAATTACAGAGTGGATTTGCTGCGTAAAGATCTGGCGAATGCGATTGCCGCCCGCGATGCGGCTGAACTTCGGCGGGTGGCTCAGGAAACGGAACTCAAGACCCG
>DASXTB010000296.1:0-19856 GCA_036505615.1 Acidobacteriota bacterium | reverse complement strand
GAGATCGCTTTCATTTGAAGTTTCTGCTCCTGGTTCATCTGGCGCTCTATCTTGTCGTTTACCTTCTTACGCCCCTGCCTCTGGAGTGGCATATGACGACTTCGCTGGCAAGGGTGCTGCTGCATACCCTACCGACGTGTTTTGCGTTGTGTGTTTTCTCATTCGACACAAAGTCGCAGCGTGGCAAAGCGGAAATCCAATAAAAGCCGATCGCGACCGCGGCCACGAGCCCACTGTGGCCGTAAGGCTACAACCCGACAGGCTGCTAAAGGGGCAATGTATTAGAGCCCGAAGGCTGGCCGCTTCAGCGGCCTTTCCCGAAGGGTTTAAGGCTTGCCGTTCATTACGGCAGGTTTATCCCAACCTTTAATCCCATCGGAGGCCGCTTCCAGCGGCCTTCTTGTTCCGGCTTTAGCCCTCATTTTTCTTTCGCAAATTTATCCCTTGCCTCGTTATGTACAGAGAAGGGGGCCCGATTAATGTCTCGGAATTGTTACTGGGATTTAACTGGAACCAGTGGTTTTCTGGCCGTGGACGGATGTCCTGGCACGACGGCTATGGCGTGGTCAGCTTTGGTATATTCAAAGACAAAAGGAGAATCACGCAAGGGGAACAACCATTGCCAGATTGGAAGCCGTTGAGGGCGAGCGGCTAAAGCCGGTATCGAGAAAGCCGCTGGAAGCGGCTTTCGATGATTCATTGGATGCACTGTCAACCCGCCGTAACGACGGCGGGCCTTAAACCCTTCGGGAATGGCCGCTGAAGCGGCCACGGCCCCCCTCCCCTCACTTAAAATCTGGTTTTGAACCACATTTTCCCGGGAGATCGCCCCGTACCTCCTTCGAAACCCGAAGGGTTTACAGAGTATAGCCGGCGGCAAAGCCCGCGTCTTTTGCGGGCGACGCCGCCGGTTGGCCATTCCCCAAGAACGATCTGCCCTGTAAGGGCACAAGAATGGAGAATTAGCGGATCCAGGCTTTTGAAGGCGAGCTTGTCCTGATTCTGCAGCAACACGTTGTCGAAAGGACAAGATTTCAATAAATAGTAATAGAGAGGACGCGAAGATAGTACAAGAGAATGGGCCTGAAGCTGGAAGTGTGAAGACCGAAACGGGTAAGGATGGTCGCAGATCCCCTAGTGAAGCAGTTTGGTCGGCGGCATTTCGTAGTAGTCCAACAGATAGAAGACGTCCGGGCCAAATTGTTTGGCGATATAAAGATAAAGGGGACTCTTTTCGGTCTTAAGTCTTTCTATTTCTTTGAAAGATATTTCGAAGATGACGCGAACTTCAGTTTGCTGCGCCACCTCCTGGACGTTGATTTCGTAGCCCTGGGCCTTGAGCTCCTTGATCGTTGGTTCGACGCGCACAATGTCTTTCGTAACAAACTTCTTTTCTTCCTTCTCTATTTTTACGCCCTGAGGGATCTCGATGGTTGCTTTTACGGCGATTTCAGATAGAGTACCGACTGCGATCCGGTACCTGTTGCCTGTTTCCAGTCCTTTGGCGATACAGCGAAAGACGATCTTCTGCTGGGTCGGATTCTTGTCGTAAAAGGCCGTAATAGTAGCTTCCGCCCACAGTGTCGGAACGGAAACAACCAGCATTGCAAGGGCTACGAGCAGAGATGTTTTTCTATCCATCCTGCATCCCCTCCCGTTAAAAGAATAAACCCATTCTAGCACTGCTCGGCCTATTCCCCAATGATCTTCACCAGGACCCTCTTTTTTCGCCGCCCGTCAAACTCCCCATAAAAAATCTGTTCCCAAGGACCGAAATCCAATTTGCCGCCAGTGACGGCCACGACGACCTCGCGTCCCATAATCTGGCGTTTTAAATGGGCATCGGCATTGTCTTCTCCGGTGCGATTGTGCCGATATTTGTTGATCGGATCGTGCGGCGCCAGTTTTTCCAGCCACTCATCGTAATCACAAAGCAGACCATCTTCGGCGTCGTTGATGTAGACGCTGGCGGTGATGTGCATGGCATTGACAAGGCAGAGTCCTTCCCGCACTCCGCTCTCTTTTACTGCACGCTGAACGTCAGCGGTAATGTTGATGTAATCCCGCCGCTTGGGGACTTCAAAGACGAGATAACGCGTTAGAGCCTTCATAGTTCAGAAATCCTTGAAAACGGTGGCGAAATAACCGGGGTTCGCTTCCGTGATTGACGCAATACTATTAACCACGGGGAACACTGGGTACATGGGGAATTTAATGGTTTCCTCTGTTAACACGGTTGTCAGAACTTCACCAACCTTTTGGTATACCGTGTTCCCGGTGTTCCCCGTGGTTCATCGCTCACGGGCCGGGCGCAAAGAAAACACGCTGCGATTCGGAGGGGGCATTTTCGCATCCCGGCCATGCACCGATTGCCAGATCACCTGGTTCAGCAACAGGTCCGGAGCCGCGTCCATTTCGTCGAGGTTCATCTGCATAGAGAGGGCTGCGCCCGGAGCATCCGGCTTGTTCAGTTCATCCAGCGGGTATCGATTAGGCAGGGCCCGGTAAGGGGCAAAATCAACCTCGCGCGTGAAAAGATTCGTCATGGGCCGGGCCGCAGCATCGTATTGGCTCATGGGGCGAAGGCCCAGAAGCAGTTCGATGGTCCGCAAGACACTGCTCGTCGTGTAGTGCGAGTGATCGATGAAGTGGCGCTTCACGTAGGGGCTCAGCACCAGGCAAACGCTTCGGTGAGCATCCAAATGATCCGGCCCATTTTGGGCGTCGTCCTCCAGCACGAAAATGACCGTCTGTTTCCACGCCGGAGTCTGGCTAACAGCCTCCACCACTCTTCCCAGGGCGAGATCGTTGTCGGCCACCATGGAACGCGGGGTATGGCTGCCAGGACGAGTGCCCGCGGTGTGATCATTGGGTAGCCTGAGGATTTGCAGGGCGGGCAATTTCTTCTCTCGTTCCAAACGGCGGAATTCGGAAATAAATCTATCAGCCCGCTTCTGATCAGGATACTCCAGATCAAAACTTCGGAAGAGAGGATCGAAGTTCCCCTCCAGCGCCGGCACTAGCGCCTTGCCCGGGTCCTCAGGCTTGGGGCCGTTTTGAATGAATTCACCATAGCTGCGAAAAGTGATGCCGGCGCGCTTAGCTGCGTCCCAGATGTATCCGGACTGGGGAAAGACACTGGAGTTTTCTCCCTCATAGTCGTATTTTCGCCCCCGGTCCGCGTAAAGCGAGGGCCAGGTCTTTTCAACATAGTCGGTAGCATAAGCGCCCATGGACCAGTTGTGCCCATCAGCGCTGACTTCCCCATCGACAAAAAAATTATCCAGCAACGCGAATTCGTTCGCCAGCGCATGATGGTTGGGAGTAATCCCTTCGCCAAAAAGAGACAGCGACGGATCCCCTCTACCGGCGGCGATGTCGCCCAATACCTGATCGTAGGTGCGATTCTCCTTGATAATGTAGACGACATACTTAATCAATCGGGATTTGTTCCCTACCCATTCGGAAAACAGCCCTGGCAGAACCTCCAAATTTCGCCTCAAAAACTCATCCCGATAGGGCGTATTGCGCAAGGTCTGGTCGGTCCAGTCGCGGAGCATCGCGGCAGTTGGATATGGAATCACCGAAAGCGTTCCCTTCATCAGCGAGCCGATGAACTGTTTTTCTTCGCCCGGCTTCTGGTAAGGGTTAGGGCCTTGCGGATTGGCCCGCGACCGGGCGCCCTTGCCATTCAGGACATAGATGTAGTTACCGTCTTCAGAGAAAGCTACCGCGGTCGGGTACCAGCCGGTGGGAATGAACCCTCTTATCAAACTACCGTTCTGACTGAAATACACCATGGCCAGGTCATTATTGTCGGCATTGGCGACCAGCAGTGTTTTACCATCAGGCGAAAGCGCCAGGCTATTGGGAGTGCTGCCCTCCGGAGCGCTCTCGGTAATACTGGTCCGAATATTTTCGATGACGTGCCGGGTCCCCACTTGAACAACCGAGACGGTGTTGTTGTTGGCGTTAGCCACAAATAATAATTTGCCGTCGCGATCCAGTTTCATATCGTTGGGATGCGGTCCCACTGCGAATTTTTCGGCCGCGCCCGTAGATAGGTCGATGACCGAAACGGAGGCCTCTCCCCAGTTTGAGACAAAAAGCGTCCTGTTATCTCTGGACAGAATGCAGGTGTACGGATTCCTACCGACGGCGAAAGTCTGAGCTGTCTGACCCTTTGCAGTGTCTACGACCCGCACTTCGTTGGAGAGATTGCAAACGACGTACAGCCTGGAGCCGTCGTCAGTGAGCGCCAGGCCGGCGGGAAAAACGTCGACCTTGCGAGGCTCGGCCAGCACGATCTCTCCGGCTTTCACGTAACCGGCGCGCTCCTTGCGAAACTTGTAAATTCGATTTTCTCCCCCACCCGAAACATACAAGGTGCGGCTGCGGGCGTGGAAAGCCATTCCCAGCCAGGAGTTCTCAAGAGGTAGCCTCTGCAGCTCCACGCCGCGGGCCAGATCCAACACCGTCAGCACAGGACGGCTGTGACCGCTGTGCAGCACAAATGCAGTTCGATCTCTGGAATCGATCAGGAAATTAACGGGGAAATCATCCAGCGGTATTTGTTGACCTGCTGAAGAGATGCGCCACCCGTTGGGAAGCAGCACAACGTCGGTGCCCGGAATGTTCTCCTCGGCGGAAATCCGAACCAGTAAACAGGAAATGAGCAAACAAAATCCCAGGACCACCAGTGTAATGATTCGATTCATGGGTTGCATGTTGAGTATTTGTGAATAATTCGAGGAGCGCAAGAGGAATCATCCCATTGGATGTTTCCCATTGCAAAAACGCTGCTTAAATATTCCTAGGGGGATTTTGAAAGGACGGTAAACCAATCATGTACAGGAAATTACTGGTAATTTTGGTCTTTTTCTGGCTGCCTGTGAGATTTATAGCGGCCGATACGGTCTTCCTCAAAAACGGAAACGTTCTACGCGGCGAGGTTCGATCTTTTGAAAATGGCCGTTTCACGCTTTATCTGGACCAAGCTCGAGGGGATCAACCGTCCGAAATTTTCGTCCGCGTCAACGATGTGGCGAGGATCTCATTTGAACGGCAAGCTGCGCCCAATGAGCTGCGCGAAGTACCTCATGTGCTTGATGTTGTTTCCACGCAGCCGATCTCATCGACGGGCATACAAGTGAGACAGGGAGACAGAATCCGAATAGAAGCAGGCGGGGAAATCTACGTCGATCGCACCCGGAGAACAGGCCCGAACGGCCTCGTCTCCGGAAGTGCTGATAAGCCGCTGACCCGCGAGAACTGGGGCGCCCTTTATGCAATGGTGGGAAACTTTCCGGCCGAAGCGCTCGTAGTCGGTACCCGTCGAGAGTTTACAGCTCGGCGGGATGGAGAAATTTTTCTAGGAATAAATGACGGATTTTTAGCTAACAATAGCGGCACCTACAGCGTTACGGTAACCACTTGGGAACCCTTCGGGAGCGCGGACGCCCAGAGTCCAATTCCTCGGCGAGAATCCGGTGCTTCGGAGCAAAGCATGCAGATCGAGGACCGGCTGGAGGTCCGCTCCGACCTGGATTGGACCGACACGGGAATTGACGTAATCCAGGGAGAACGGATCCAGCTGCAAGCCTCCGGAAATATCTACATTGCACCCAATCGGCCCAGCGGGCCCGGGGGCGTAGCTCCCGGCATCTTGGGCGCTATTTTCGGGACGCTGCCAATGCCGAACGCCGGGCAGGGAGCGCTGATTGGCCAGATTCGTGGTGAAAAGAACTCGGATCTCTTTGTTATAGGTTCGCGGGCTGATGTCGTCGCTCCCCTTACCGGAAAGCTTTACTTGGGGATCAATGACGGGGATATTTCGGATAATAGCGGATCGTTTATGGTTACAATTAGACACCGGCGCCCCGGCAGAAGATTTTAATAACTTGCTTTGAATCAATAAGTTAAGCTCACAGCACTCAATTTCATCCCAAATATTGCGCTTTATTCGTTGCCTCTTTTTCCGCATAATCTGTTTTTTTTGTGACACTTAACATTGGCGTTCGCCTCCTTGTTTCGCTACCTTGCACCATTGTGCGCGCACGTCCTCCTTTTGTGGGCTGCACTTTTTTCGGCAGCACTCGACGGGAAAAACTGAGGACATTTAATCTGTGAAACTGAAACCGTTTAAAAACGAGCCGCTGATTAACTTCTCCAAGCCCAACGAAGCCAAGAAAATGAAGCACGCCATCGACTCGGTGCGCGCAAAATTGGGAAAGGAATATCCCATTTTGATTGGCAACCAGAAGCACCACGCCCAAGACAAACTCCGTTCCTACAATCCCGCTCACAAAGCCCAGATAGTAGGCATTTTCCAAAAGGGGACAACTGACCTGGCCAATCGCGCCGTCGAAGCCGCCAATCAGGCTTTTAAGGAGTGGAGTGCGCTGCTGGTGGAAAAGAGGGTTCAGTACTTGGTGAAGGTTGCGTCCCTGATGCGAAAGCGGCGTTTGGAGCTTGGGGCCTGGATAGTGTTCGAGGTTGGGAAACCCTGGGAAGAGGCGGATGCCGACATTGCCGAAGCCATCGATTTTGCGGAGTTCTACGCCCGTGAAATGCTCCGTCTGGGTGCGCCCCAACAGCTGGTGAAGATATCTTCGGAGCGCAACGAATTGCGCTACATTCCACTGGGAGTTGGCATCGTCATTCCGCCGTGGAACTTCCCGCTGGCTATCATGGCAGGGATGACCTTCGCCTCTATTGTCGCCGGAAACACAGTGGTGCTGAAACCCTCCAGCGATGCTCCGGCTGTAGCGGCCCAACTTATGGAAATTTTTCGGGAAGTGGGACTGCCCCCCGGCGTTGTCAACTACGTCACTGGCAGCGGAGGCACCATTGGCGACGCACTGGTCACACATCCGAAGACCCGCTACATCGCCTTCACCGGATCGAAGGAAGTGGGTTTGCGGATCAACGAGCTGGCGTCCAAGGTTCAGCGGGGCCAGATTTGGATCAAACGAGTGATTGCGGAAATGGGAGGCAAAGACAGCATCGTCATTGATTCGGACGCGGATTTGGAGAAGGCAGTCAACGGGGTGGTTGGCTCGGCGTTCGGATACCAGGGGCAGAAATGCTCTGCCTGCTCGCGCGCGATTGTAGTTGACAAAGTCTACGACAAATTCCTCAATCGTCTGGTCAAGAAAGTGGACGAGCTGCGAATGGGAGCTCCGGACCAGCCGGGAATCAATTTTGGGCCCGTGATAAACGATCAGGCAATGCACAAGATTCTAGACTACATTGAGAAAGGGAAATCCGAAGGGCGCCTGCTGATAGGCGGCAGGCTTCATCAGGAACAAGGATTCTTCGTCGAACCCACCGTCATTGCGGATGTGGCTCCGACGGCGACGATAGCCCAAGAGGAGATCTTCGGTCCTGTACTGGCCGTGATCAAGGCCAAGGACTTTGATGATGCGTTGCGCATTGCCAATAACACTGAATACGGGCTCACCGGCGCCGTATATACGAAAGCCAAGAAAAAAATCCGGCATGCCAAGCATGAGTTTCATGTTGGAAATCTTTACTTCAACCGGAAATGTACCGGTGCTCTGGTAGGAGTTCACCCTTTCGGCGGTTTCAACATGTCAGGAACGGATTCGAAGGCAGGTGGTAAGGATTATCTGTTACTTTTTACGCAAGCCAAGGTGATGTCGGAGAAGGTGAAGTAGGCGGATGGGAGAATTAAGAGTTAAGAGTTAAGAATTAAGAATGAAGAATGAAGGGATATGAAGGGATATGAAGGGATATGAAGGGATATGGAGGATATGAAAAGGATATGAAGGGATATGAAGAGGAAATGGGGGCTATGAAAAGGATATGAGGGAACGCCTCGGCCGTTTCATATCCCCTTCATTTCCCCTTCATATCCCTTTCATATCCTCTTCATATCCCCTTTCATATCCCCTTCATATCCCTTTCATATCCCCTTCATATCTTTTCATCTCCCCCTTCCATCTTCATTCTTCACTCTTAATTCTTAATTCTTCATTCGAAAGATGATCTCGGGAACTCTGGCACTGCTCGCCGTCATCGGGTTCTTTATCTCCACCTACTTCACCGCGATCGCTTACCGGTGGATGGATCCGGAAGCGCGATACATACCTAAGTTTTGCCAGATGGGCAAGGAGACTTGCGCCAGCATCGTTTTTACCCCCCGGGCACGGGTCTTCGGAGTTCCCAATTCGCTACTGGGCCAGTTTTATTATTTGGGCCTTCTCTTAGGGCTGCTGAGCGGGTATCTCTGGCAAACGCCGTTTGTGTGGATTGCAATAGGGGCCTCCCTGGTCACGGTGGCCCTCGGGATTTACCTTACTTATTCCCTGCTCTTTCTGACCAGGGTTCCGTGCAAACTCTGTTTCACCAGCCACGCAATCAATGCCGTGATCTTCGTATTACTGGTCAGCCGGATGCGCGGCAGCGGCTGAATAATCCAGGCCTTGGAGTTTTGGCGCTTCGCAAATCGAATCAACTACCGGAGGCACTTCCAGATAGTCTCACAAATGCTTTAGCAAGAATCGTGTGATCAAGTAGCCGTCGTAAATGTTGAAGGGAAACATGCCCGTGGTGTAATGGCCGCAGGGCAATTCGACCCGCTCGCAGGGGACGCCCAGGCGCTGATATTCGGAAAAGAGCTGCCGCGTCAACTCAGGGCGGAAGGTGGTGTCGTAGCGCGCTGTTATCAGCAAGTGGGGGCGGTAGTTGTTCTTGACCTTCTCAATGTAGGCTTGCGGGCTGATCGGCAGCCAATAATGCCTCAGGTCTTCCAGATTAACGTGGGGTTCCAATCCCCATCGTACGTATCGGGTAGAGAGCCCAGTCCACACGACGTCGGCAAAGAAGTTGCTGACGTGATTGAAAGCCGCCGCCCGGATGTTCGCCTCATGCGCGAATGCCAGGTAACCGATGCAGCTGCCGATGCTGGTCCCCACAATTCCGATCCGCTCAAAACCCTGGGTGCGCAACCAGCGGACCACGGCGAGTGTGTCCACAACCGCCTGGCGGTTGGCATGAAGAGTGCGGGCGATGTTTGGGCTGACCATATAATCAGAGCGCTCGGTCTGACGCGGACGGCGCTGATCATGATACGGAAGCGAAAGCCGCACCGCGCTGACATTGAAAAAATTGAAGCCGCGCGCCAAGGAATCATAGCTGTGTGGCTGGGCATTCCAGTGCGGCAATATCACCACCACTCGACCGGCGTCCCGTTTAAGAAAAAGCCGGGCACGCACCAGATCATTAGGCTCTACCCGGCTGGGCAGTGGTGAGTGAAATGTAAGCAGGTCTCCTTGAACGTGATAATCCGGTTCGTGGGACAGCGAAAAGAACTTGTCTGAATCGCTTAACGCCTGGTCGCTAAAGCGCTGCAATCTCTCCACAGCATCCAACCTTCCGTCGGGAGGAAGCCATTCTTCCCCAATCTCAAACGGGAGGATGCGTCGATTGGTGTCGCGGTAGGAGTAAGCGCGTTCCTTTTTTTCGATATATCTGCGAAGCATGGCTTTGGCTTTCGTCTGGCTCCCTGGGACGATTCTAAATGGGCCGGGTTGTTTGCTCAAGACCGGGCTCAATTTCAGCAGTTATACGCTATCGGAGACCTCAAGACTTTGGTTCTGCCTCCCCATATCCCAGGATACGAACTATAGGTGTGAAAATGTAGAAACTCGAGCGCCCGCCTCTGGCGGGTTAGGGCGGCTGGAAGCGGCCTTTGTCCGCGAAGCGGCGCTATTGGAGAGACGCCCGGTGGGGCGTCTCCTGCACGATGAAAGATTGTGCGGGAGACGGCCCACCGGCCGTCTCTCCAAAATGTCCAAACTCCAGTGTCCGCTTCGCGGACGCCCTGGTTTGCAGCGCACTGCAGCAGGAGAAAATGTATAAACTCTAGTGACCGCTGGAAGCGGCCTGGAGACGGCCCTCAGCCGGTCTCTCCGCTGCCAAAATCTCCGAGCTGCTGGCGCGCGCCAGCGGCTCGCCGCACTATGCAGTGGCCGAGCCGCTCCAGACTGTATTACAGGAGATCAGGACAACCTGCCTCGACAATTGCGGGGTAATTCAGTATGTTCATCGGCCAACTGCAATGCAATTCCTCCAATGGGTCCGGGCCGGCGCCGAGAACGTCTCGCAGAACCTTCGAGTTGTGTGGCTGCCCTGCCTCTCAAAGCTGGGATTCGTCTTCTTGGCATTCTACGTAATAGAGACGCGGCAACCCTCGCTAGCCAGACTAACTAGCGCAACATGGACTCTTGAAGGCGCGCGGCTGGCGCAACCGGCTATTCCGGTGGAATTTAAGCCGGCGGAATATTTGAATGATCCTCGTGTCTGGCTATTTCTTGGATACTTCGTGCTGGAGATTTTTCTGGATGCAGCGATTGTGGCGTCGCTGGCCACAACAGTTCTGGAAAGGAGGAGCTTCAGCTTTTTCCGCCTTGGAAGGCAGTACTTCTGGCGCTTTCTTCGAGTCGCGTTACTCGGCTTCCTCCTGACCGCCCCATTAATTTTCCTTTCACACCTTACTTCGACTCCGGGCTCATCGAACAGTCCCTTGCTAATCGTTCTTGTGGCCCTATTCGCAGTCGATGTTGTCGCCGACTATGCAAGGGTGCAGACCGTCCTGGAGGAACGTACCTGTATGTTTTTGGCGTGGCTCTCGGCTGGCCGATTTGTCTGGCAAAATGGAAAATGGGTTGTCGAAATTACATTGTTAAAACTGGTATCGGCTGCCGCTCTATTTGCCTGGTCCAATGTAATGCTTTCGTTCCGGCCGACGCGGCTTGCGATCTGGCTTTTCCTGGCAACCATCTGGTTCCGCGTGTGGCTGAAAGCGGTGACATTTGCTACCCAAATTGAAGTAGTGGGCGCAACAGCAGATGGCCCCAAACTGTTCCTGTCAAGCATCGCAGGCGGAATTCGCGAGGCTGGCTATCGAGTCGGGACCCGAGCGGAGACCACCAAATTAGCATAGTCGCGCAGCATGCATCTGTTTTGCACTACACGAATCCCGGCTTCTGCCAGCAGGCGAGCTGCCTGCGGATGCTCAATTCCGTCCTGCATCCAAAACACTTTCGGCTTTAGCTGCAGCGCTTCCTGCGCGTGGGGCATCACGTTTTGCGGAGCGCGGAAGACTTCGACGATATCCACCGGCACCTGAATTTCCAACAGTGAAGCGAGACATGGTGCGCCCAGAACGCGCTTAAACTTTGGATTGACCGGGATAATCCTGTAGCCTTGCTGCTGTAAATACTGAGGAACGTAGAATGCGGGCTCAAAGGGGGCTTCCTTGATGCCCACAACGGCAACCGTTTTCGAGCTGCGCAGAATATCCGCCACCTGGTCAGGGGACTCAATCAGATTGGATGTCCAGCCCATGGGTTGAATTATATCGGTTGCGGCTCTGCCGCGCTGCGCCTCAGTGTTGAATATTTGTGAATCCAGACTCCCGTGGCCGCCTAAAACTTCTATGCTATCTTTAAGAACAGTTGAAAGGGAGGAAACCTATGGTTATTACTGCAGCTAGTCTGAGTCCGATACTTTCCATTCTGTTCGGGATCCTGATTCTGATTTTCCCCCGTTTCTTGAACTATTTTGTGGCGATTTGGCTGATCTTACACGGACTGCTGGGACTGGGGTTCGTGCGGTAGTGTCAGATTTCGGATTGTAGATTTCGGATTGCGGATTTCTGATTGAGGATTGAGGATTGCGGATTTCGGATTGAGGATTGAGGATTGCGGATTATTCAGTATCGGCTCGAGCTATCAACCGTCGGACCTGCTTGGCGACAGTTGTTGAATAAGAACCCCGAAATCCGCAATCCGAAATCCGCAATCCGACATCGGCAATCGGCAATCCGAAATCCCTGCTACCGTCGCTTTTCTTTCTGCTTGACCGCCCTGCTGCCCAGCGCGTCGTAAGTAGCGTACTTGTACATTTCCGTCAGTGTCGGATAGTTGTAGCAGGTTTGGATGAAGAGGTCCGCGCCCCCTCCCATCAAAAGGGCCGTGAGCCCGACATGAATCACTTCAGTCGCCTGTTCGCCAATCATGTGAACACCAAGGAGTTTCATGTCTTCTTCATGAAACAGCAGCTTTAGAAACCCATCATTTTCTCCGATGATCTGCCCGCGAGCATTCGTCGCCGTGGAAGCCTTTCCGACGATGAATGGGATCTTTTTCCCGATAAGCGTTTGCTCCGTTTCGCCTGCCATGGAACATTCGGGAATGGTGTAGATGCCGTAAGGCAGAATGCTTGCCAGATTGGTTTTGTATTTCAAATCGAATGCTTGAACCATCGCTACTCGCGCCTGCTCCATGGATGTTGAGGCAAGAGCGGGAAAACCGATCACATCACCCGCCGCGTAGATATTAGGTACGGCCGTCCGATAGTGCCCATCAACTGGGATGTGACCCCGCTCATCGGTGCCAAGGCCGACTTTTTCCAGACCTAAGCCCTCGGTATTTCCTCTTCGGCCCGAAGCAGCCAGGATGGTATGGGTTTTCAAAATCGTCCGCGACTTCAGCCGGACCTCTATCTCGGCATCCTCCAGGTGCATCATTTCGACCGATTCTGGCATTCTCACTCGGATGCCCATCCCTTCCATGCGCGCCCGCAGTGACTCAGAAATCTCAGCGTCCAGAAAACTCACCAAGCGATCATGCCCTTCCACCACCGTCACGGCGATGCCGAGGGCGGCAAACATGCACGCGTATTCACACCCGATAGCTCCTCCACCAACTACCAGCATGCTTGGTGGAATGTCGCGCAGGCTCAGAATCGTGTCCGAATCGTATACTCGAGGATCATGAAAGGGAAAACTGGCCGGGCGGTAAGGATAAGAACCGGTGGCTATCAGTATTATCTCTCCCTGGATTTGAATTTCCGGTGACTTGGCAGGCTTTACCGAAACGGTGTGTGGATCGACAAAGCAAGCATTACCAACCAGAAGATCGACTTTGTGCCGTCTTAGGTTTTCCATGATCCGCGATCGCTCGTTTTCCTTCACCAGGCGCTCCCGGAACAGAAAATCACGGACCGTAACCTTCTCATCCATGGTCATGTTCACGCCGTACATTTCACGTTGCCGAAAACCCGAAAGATAGAGGGCGGTTTCGCGCAGCGTTTTGGAGGGAATTGTTCCTGTATTGGCGGCGGCGCCGCCCAGCACGGGTTCCCTCTCAATCAGAGCAACCTTCTTACCGAAGTATGCTGCCTGCGCTGCGCCCTTCTCTCCTGCCGGCCCGGAGCCGATCACGATCAAATCGTATCTTTTGTTGGGCATAAGAACGGTGAGTTTCCCGGAGCATCACCAGCCTTCGGCCCGCCAAGTCTGGGGCCGCAAGATAGTTGGCGATTGTCCCGATTCCCGGAGGTCACACAATTTTATACGCGGCAGACGAGAAGCGTTCGAAAATTCTTAGGCAGGACTACTGACAGCTCACGCGCTGCGGAAGAATGGAGCGCCCGCTGCGGGGCGCTCCGGGGGAAGTTACGCCTTCTTTTTTGTCTTCGTTTTGGCCTCCACCATCTCTACTTTCTCGACGGTAACTTCTTTTTTTGCTGCATTCAACTCACCGGTCACTTTGACATGGTGGCCTTCATGCCCCTTTATGGCGTCCGGATTGGTGATGGTGTAGACATTCTTGCCCGCAACCAGCACTGCCTTTCCGCCGCCGGCGAGGCACTTCTCGACACATGCTGCGTCATGCTTCTTTTTCGCTGCTTCGCACTTTGAGTCGCTGATGGTGCCCGTCCAAGATCCCTTCTTTGCCGCGCCGATGGCGAACGCCGAAAGGACCAGAACAAGCATCAATGAGATGGCAATCGACTTCTTCATAAGACTCCTCCTCCATTTTACTTTTCGCATCAACCCTGGCCCTCGGGGATGCATCGCTTTTTTATGGGCCTGTTACAACTACGACAATTGACAATAAAACGGATGGCCAATTCTAAATACTTTTGTTCATGAGAATCAAGCCCCCTCCCTGCCGGGTGATCGTTTTCGTCAACTCAGACGGTGCCGTCGATGTATTACAGAACCGTGAAATGTCTTTTTTTAACTACTTTTCCCGGCGCATCGTCCCGCACATCTTCCAAAAACCGAAGGGTTTACAGAGTATAGCCGGCGGCAAAGCCCGCGTCTTTTGCGGGCGACGCCGCCGGATGGCCATCCATCCAAAACGATCCGCCCTGAAGGAGGCCTAAGAATTTTTTCGCAAATTTGAAACCAAACTGGGTTTCAAAGCACAAAAACCCAGCCCTCCTTCGCACCCAGCGTATTCTCGAAATGCAGCCTGGCCTGCTGCACTACCTCAAAAAACATCTGATCGGTATGCGAAGGATCGTGATGGAAGAGAATGAGCTGCTTGGAGTTGGTGTCTTTGGCCACACGAGTCGCTTCAAGCCAGGTGCTGTGCCCCCATCCCCTGCGGTTTTGGTACTCCTCGGGAGTGTATTGAGCGTCGTAAATCAGAATGTCTGCGTTCTGGGCGAAGTCACGAAGTACCGAATCGAGCTCGCTGTGACCGTGCTCCACGTCGCTGGCATAGACGATGACGGCGCCTCCGGCTTCGATCCGATAGCCGCGCACGCCCTGAGGGTGGTTCATGGGAAAAGGATGTATGGTGAGATGCCCAAATTTGACCGGGTCGCGGTCAATCTCCTCAAAAGTTCTGTTTGAAGGCAGCAACTCAAAATTAATGGGAAAATACGGGTTCTTCATCTGCCCTTCCAGCATCTCCCGCACCGTGTCGAAATGAAGCTCGGGTTCGCCCTTTCGTCCCGGCCGTCCGCGGCGGAAAGAGTGAAACGTAAATTTGTTCTCCGGCGCATAGAGAGGAGCAAAGAAAGGTATCCCCTGGATATGGTCCCAATGGTAATGGGTCAAGAAGAAAGTGGCGCTCACTGTTTTCCCTTTGAACTCCTCCACCAGTGACAGACCCAGATTCCGGACGCCGCTGCCGCCATCAAAAATGAAAATATCATTGTTCGGAAGCCGCACTTCCAGACAGGCTGTATTCCCACCGTAGCTGAGGTTTTCGATTTGCGGAGTGGGAGTGGAACCGCGAACACCCCAGAATTTTAGACGTAGACGAAAATTATTTTCCTGATTCGGCATCGGATTCCTGAGCCGGCCGTTAGCGCTCGCGGGTCAGCTTTCAGCTGGTTGTCATTATAGTAGGCGCTATCAAAAAAGAACCAACACAATTGTTTTTCCGCCCATGATGAGCCAGCGAAGCTGGATAAATTTTCTCTCTGCGCTTTTTTAGAAGCGTGACAGCCGATCAATGGCGGCCAATATACCCGCGGGTAAAAGCGAAGTCAACGCAACCCCGGTCCCTCTGAGCACAGACGAAAAATGCACAATCGCTCACGATTCGATCGGTCGTAGTTGTGGACGTTGACATGCTCATGAACGTGAACGGGTTCGGCTGTTCAGCGCCAAATCTTGTCAAAACTGCAAGATTTCACCAAATAGTGTTGAATGTTTGTGAATAATCCGGGGTCACGCTCGCGTTAAGGTAGAATTTTCCGGTGCGGAGACGAAGTCAAGACACAGTCAATCAACTGGGGAAGCCTGCGAGTCGATAATTTCTAAGGCCTTCAAGAATTTTTAATAAAGGAGAAGCTACATGGAGATTGGATTCATCGGTTTGGGAAGGATGGGCGGAAACATGGTGGAGCGGTTGCTGCGCGATCATCACCAGGTGGTGGCGTATGATCCCAATGCGGAGGCCAGCGCGGCAGCCCGCAGTAAAGGAGCGCTGACGGTAAAAGACCTGAGCGAAATGACATCGAAATTGAAATCACCGCGGGCAGCCTGGATCATGGTCCCCTCGGGGAAGCCGGTGGATGATACTCTCGCCAAGCTGTCGGCCGGTATGCAGGCCGGCGACGTCATCATCGACGGCGGCAACTCCAATTTTCATGACAGCGTGCGGCGATTTGAAGAGTTGAAACAAAAGAGCATCCGGTTTGTCGATGTCGGTACCAGCGGTGGCATCTGGGGGCTGGAGAAAGGTTACTGCCTGATGATCGGCGGCAATCCAGAAGCCTTTAACTTTCTAGAACCGATTTTCAAAAGTCTGGCGCCGGCAGACGGCTACGCCCACGTGGGAGGTCCCGGCGCAGGTCACTTCGTCAAGATGGTACACAATGGCATCGAGTACGGGATCATGCAGGCCTATGGCGAAGGCTTCGACATTCTTCAGGCGTGCGACTATTCGTTCGATCTTCATCAAATTGCCAAGCTGTGGAACCATGCCAGCGTGGTGCGTTCCTGGCTTCTCGAACTTGCAGAAAACGCCCTGGCAAAGGATCCGAAATTGGAGAACATAAAAGGGTATGTTCAGGATTCCGGTGAAGGACGCTGGACAATCCTGGAGGCGATGCACAAGGATGTTCCGGCGCCGGTCATTACGCTTTCGCTCTTCGCCCGATTCTACTCGCGCAGGCCCGAATCGTTTACTCACAAAATGCTCGCGGCGCTGCGCAGTGAATTTGGCGGGCACGCTGTTAAACGGGCTTCCGCGGAGTAACGCCATGGCTACCCAACCGATTGAACAAGAAAATCCCCTGCGCGAAGGGACCCGCCTGGAGGCGGCGACAGAACCATGTACAGTGGTGATTTTCGGCGCTTCCGGAGATCTCACCCGCCGCAAGCTGATGCCCGCTCTCTACAATCTAATGCATGAACAACGGTTGCCGTCCAGCTTTGCCGTCATCGGCGTAGCCCGGCGTGAAAAGACGGACGAAAGTTTTCGCGACGAAATGCAGCAGGCAATCGCGGAGTTCTCGCGAACGAAGATCGACCAGAGCGTCTGGGATAGTTTCGCAAGGAAGATTTATTACCTGCGGGGCGACTTCAACGATGCCGGCACCTATTCTCAACTCCAGCTTGCTTTGGCGCGCTGCGAGCAGCGCCACGGCACGCTGGGGAACTGTATTTATTACCTTTCCACACCACCAGAGACCTACGACGAAATCATCGAAGGTTTGGGGCGGGTTGGATTGCACCGTCCGGACGAGAAAAGGAAGGGCTGGAAGCGGATAGTCATCGAAAAACCTTTCGGCCACGATCTGGCCACAGCCAGACAGCTAAACGCGCGCGTGGCGACTGTGTTTGAGGAAAGCCAGGTCTACCGGATCGACCACTACTTGGGGAAGGAGACGGTGCAGAATATTTCCGTCTTCCGCTTTGCCAACGGAATGTTCGAACCGATCTGGAACCACAAGTACATCGACCATGTGCAGATTTCCGCCGCCGAGGAAGTGGCCGTCGGATCCCGCGCCGGCTACTACGACACAACAGGAGCGCTGCGCGACATGATTCAAAATCACATGCTGCAGGTATTTGCGCTTATCGCCATGGAGCCGCCTGTTGCATTTGATGCGGACACGGTGCGGGACGAAAAACATAAAGTCTTTCGCGCCATTCGCCAGATTCAGCCGGCGGAAGTGGCTCGATATACCGTCCGCGCCCAGTATGCCGCCGGCTCAGTGGCCGGAAAAAAGATTTCCGGCTATCTGGAAGAACCGGGCGTCAATCCGAAATCCACAACAGAAACCTTCGCGGCCATAAAGTTCTTTGTGGACAACTGGCGCTGGGCGGGCGTCCCCTTCTACATTCGAACGGGAAAGGCGCTGGCCCGGCGGATCACTGAAGTTGTCATCCAGTTTCGCAAGCCGCCCCAAATCCTATTCGACGAAAAATCGGCGGGCACGATCGATCCCAACCTGCTTGTGCTGCGCATCCAGCCCGATGAAGGAATCTCCATAAAGTCGGAAGTGAAGCTTCCCGGCCAGCGAGTGCGCATTCGCCCCGTGACCATGGATTTTCGCTACGGCACTTCCTTCGGAGTGGAAATTGCGGAAGCCTACGAGCGTCTCATTCTGGACTGCATGCTTGGAGATTCGACATTATTTACCCGGCGAGACGGCCTGGAGAAAACCTGGGAATTCGTCGACAAGATCCTGGACGGGTGGAGACAGCAAGACTTGAAGAAGCTCCCGCAGTATGAAGCAGGCACGTGGGGACCGGTGGAGGCGCAGGAGTTGATGAAGCGCGACGGGCGCCAATGGAGGCGGCAGTGACAGAATTGAATCTGGCAGGCGTGCAGCAGGTGGAACTCCGCAACATAGAAAAGGCTCTCCGCTCCATGTGGGGCGCTACAGCCAGCGCTGAGGATGCCGAGAAAGCAGCGCCGGTCATCCGGGCCTGTGCTTTGAACCTGGTGGTCTATGTCGCAGACAAAACCGGCCTATCCAGGATGCTGGAGGCCATTGATCAGGTCTCTTTGTCCAATCCTAATCGGGCCATCGTGCTGGTCATCGACTCGGAAAAGAAGGGCGCCGAGCTGGCGACTTACATCAAATCGGTATGCCGGTTGCCTGATACAAGCGGCAGAAAACTCTGCTGCGAGCAGATTGTGGTTGTGGGAGGACCGGAATCGAGCGGCGTCATTCATTCAGCCATCGATCCCCTGCTGGCGCCGGACCTTCCCGTCTATCTCTGGTGGAATTACAGGCCTGAGTTTGAAGGGCCGATGTTTGAGCGCTTTACCCGCGTGGCGGATCGGCTGGTTGTCGATTCGGACCTGTTCAACCGCGGCGATTTTCAGCGGCTGGCAGAGTTCGTTTCGCGAGGAAGCAAGGATCTGGTAGTGAGCGATTTGAACTGGGGGCGCTTGACGCGCTGGAGGCAAATCCTGGCCCAGTTTTATGACAGCCCCCGCTACCGAGCTCACCTGGATCGCCTGCAGCGCGTCGAGATGGAATGCACTTCCGGAAGCCCCCTCCCGGTGCGCGTTCTGCTTTTGGCCGGATGGCTGGCATGCCGCTTGGGCTGGACTCCCGAAGGCGGCATCGAGCAGAAAGAGAACCGCTATCACGCGCGCTTTACAGCCACCACCGGAAATATTTCGCTCAGCCTTGGCGTTCTCTCGGGTAAAGGAGAGGATTGCGCAATCTCTTGCATTCGCCTGCACACTGCCAGCGGCGCCTTATTTGAGTCCAGGAAGCCCTCGGGCAGCGGTTTCGCCGAATCCACGGTTCAGCTCCCAGGCGCAGGCAGCGAGGTTTCTGTGGGGAAGATGCCAAACATTGCCCTGGAAGAAATTTTGAGCCGGGAGCTGGAAGTGCTCGCGCGCGACCGGGTTTATGAAGAGGCTCTTCAGGTGACGTCGCGGCTTTTGTTGGAAGGTTGATATGAGCTCCAAAGAAATCATTGTGTGCAAAGACGCGGAAGACGTCGCGCGACGGGCGGCGGAACGCTTTGCCAGTGACGCCCGGAAGGCAATTTCCAGAGATGGCCGCTTCGTGGTGGCGCTATCGGGCGGAAATACTCCCCGGTTGATGAACGCGTTTCTGGTTCAGCACTACGCAAACTCCTTGGACTGGTCGCGCACTTTCCTTTTCTGGGGGGACGAGCGGGCTGTGCCGCCAGACCACGAAGACAACAACTACCGGATGGCGTGCGAAACATTGATCGATCATGTTCCCATCCCGCCTTCGAATGCTATTCGCGTCCGAGCTGAACTGCCTCCAACCGAGGCGGCGGAATTGTACGAAAAGGAGTTGAGAGCTTTCTTTAGACGCGGAAAAGACTCAGAGCGCGTCACCGACCAAAATAACTTTCCCGTCTTTGATCTGATTTTTTTAGGAATGGGAAACGATGGGCACACGGCATCGCTGTTTCCAGGCACTCCGGCATTATCTGAGAAAAAACGCTGGGTAGTTGAGAACCCCGTGAGCGTCTTGAACACTGAGCGGATTACATTCACCGTGCCATTGATCAATCAAGCGAGAGAAGTAATCTTTCTGGTCTCCGGTACGGCAAAGGCCCCTGCCGTGAAGCGGGT
>DASXTB010000295.1:0-5536 GCA_036505615.1 Acidobacteriota bacterium | reverse complement strand
CACTCGAGAATCTCGAGGCGGAGCAAAACCTGGGACATCTTTTTGTGGCTATGCGCACAGACCTGTTCATGACCAAAGATGAATTTGTAGGTCGAATGGACGAGATTGTGCGAGTGCATAAGTCTTCCCCGCCGGCTCCGGGTACTGAGCGCGTACTTGCTCCAGGAGAAATTGAGCGGCAGAACGAAGCGAAAAATCGAACGCTTGGCGTACCGTTATTGTCAACCGTCATAGATCAACTCGTCGCGCTCGGAGCTAAATTGAACGTCAGCTTCCCTGATGCGTTATCGAAGGAAGAGCCGGCGGAGACACGCCCGTGATCCGATGTAATTCGGAGCAGACATTTAACTTCTTTCCTGTCCCGACCGACATTCATTTTGGTTACGGCATCTTGGCCACACTACCAGAAAGAATCCGATCACTTGGAGGTCAGCGAGTGTTCCTGGTTACCGATGCAGGTATCAGGACCGCAGGCATTCTGCAAAAGGCTCTCGAGCTCCTTTCATCGGCGCGGATTGGCTGTGAAGTATATGACGGAGTGAAACAGGACTCTGGATCAAAGCTGATTGCCGAGGCGGCCGAACTACTTCGCAGATGCAAAGCGGACGTCGTGGTGGGAATCGGGGGCGGGAGCTCTCTCGACACGGCAAAGGCCGTGGCTACCCTGTTGACTAATCCTGGCACCATTCTTGATTACACCGGCCTTCATAAAGTGAAAAATCGCCTGCCTCCGGTGATTGCGATTCCAACCACGGCAGGAACGGGAAGTGAAGTGAGTCTTTGGTCGGTGTTCACGAATGATGATACCGGCCTGAAGGTTGCGGTGGGCAGCATCTCTGCCTATCCGATGATCGCTATGTGCGATCCTGAGCTCACACTGGACTTGCCGCCGCTGATGACTGCCGCCACTGGCATGGATGCGTTGGCGCATGGCATCGAGTGCTATACCAATAACGCCTGCCAGCCCATCTCCGCCGCGTTGGCATGGAATGCCATCCAGCTCATCGGCAGACACCTGAGACCCGCAGTTCTGAACGGACCAAATCGCGATTCGCGTTATGCCATGCTCCTTGCCAGCACGATGGCAGGGATCGCGATGAATCCAACACGCCTGGGATTGGCTCATGCTCTGGCCATGCCGCTGGGAAGCTGGGATCTTCGAATTCCGCATGGCATTGCCATTGCTGTGACATTGCCGCGAGTCATGAGGTTCAACTGCGTGGCTGCTCCGGAGCGGTTTGCGGCGATCGCTCACGCCCTCGCACAACCCGTCGGTAATTTACCCGCGGCCGATGCGGCTCAATGTGCCGTTGCAGCAGTGGAGAAGCTAGCGAATGATATCCAAATACCTAAGGGATTAAGAGAGTATGGCCTCCGTTCGAGTCACATTCCCCGAGTCGTTGATGAAGCAATGAAGAGCGGGAATGTCGCTGTAAATCCTCGATCGACCAGCAACGAACAGTTAAGGGCGGTACTTGAACAGAGCCTTTAAATGGAGCGGCATCGAAACTTCATTGCGGGAAAATGGGTTCCGGGGGAGACGGGTGAATTCTATCAGTCATACAATCCCGCCTGCCCGTCGCAAGTCGTTGGAGAATTCCCTCGCTCGGGGACGGCGGATGTCGAAGCAGCTCTGGCCTCAGCCGAGAACGCCAGAGATATTTGGTGCCAGACACCGGCGCCGCAGCGCGCTGCCATCCTGTCGCGCTTTTCCCAGCTTCTGACTGATTCGAAAGACCAGCTCGGCAGGATCATCACACTTGAGCAAGGCAAAGCGCTGTGCGAGTCGATCGGCGAGGTAACCCGCGCGGCTACCGAAGCCGCCTTCGCAGCGGGCGAAGCCGTACGTCTGTCGGGCCAGACGTTTCCCAGCGAACGTCCGGGGTTCACGTGTTACACCATTCTGCAACCGGTTGGTGTGGTAGCAGCCATCACACCGTGGAACTTCCCCGTGGTGAGTCCAGTACGAAAGATAGCTCCGGCGTTAGCCTGTGGTAACACCGTTGTGTTGAAACCGGCCTCACTCACGCCTTGGTCTGCGGTATATCTCACAAGCCTCCTGGAAAAGGCTGGTTTGCCATCCGGCGTTATTAACTTAGTAGTCGGTTCCGGGGACTGCGGCGAAAGATTGATCTCCGATAGCCGAGTCCGCGGGATCAGCTTCACAGGATCAACTGCTGTGGGCATACGTATCTCTGAAAAGGTTGCTGCCCGCATGGCCAAGGTACAACTTGAGCTCGGAGGAAAGAATCCTGCGATTGTCCTCGAGTCCGACGATCTCGACGGTGCAGCACAAGAAATCGTGGCAGCAGCGTTCCTGTGTAGCGGCCAACGATGTACGGCGCTCAGTCGCGTGATCGTGGAGGAGTCGCAGGCGGATCAGCTATGCCAACATCTGGTGACCCACATGGCGAAGATTCGTGTCGGCAACGGTCTCGATCCCCGAACCACCATGGGTCCGTTGGTAGGTCGACAACAAATGGAAACAGTTGCGGGCTACGTACGCAAGGGCCAGAAAGACCGATCCATTTTGGTTGTTGGTGGGCGACAGCTTGTCGAGAATCCTGATGCCGAGGGATATTTTTATGCGCCCACACTGTTCGACCATGTTTCGGCCAACTCTGCCCTGGCGCAGGAAGAGATCTTCGGACCGGTACTTCCATTAATTCGGGTAAACAGTCCGGAAGAAGCATTCGACGTCGCCAATGGCACACCTTATGGCCTGGCTGCTTCGCTGTTCACGAGTAACCGGCACTTAGTGGATGAATTTCTACAACGCGTGGAGTCCGGTATGGTTCACGTAAACCACGGCACCGCCAGTCAGGCCAATGTTCCGTTTGGAGGTGTGAAGGCCTCCGGGCAGGGAGCGTTCTCCATTGGGCCCACGGCAAAAGATGCATTCACGAATGTCAAAACGGTTTACATCAAGTGGTAAAGACGGCGAGCTTCCGGCATGGCGAGAGTTGAATCGCCAGACGAAAATCCTCGGCAGCAGGCGCCTCCGTGCATGCTCGTTCGCAGGCTCAAGCAAGCCCATCCCGACTGACGTGTACTGTCGGTACCGCGGACGGTAAGCATGACCACTGGCAAGCGATATCTCGTCATAGCCTCACTGTTCCTGCTTGCACTCATCCTGTATATCGATCGGGCTGCGATCTCGTCAGCCAAGTCTGCCATCGCTGGCGACCTCGCGCTTTCCGACACGGCCATGGGCTTGGTCTTCGGCGCATTTTCTCTGGGCTACGCCTTTGCGCAAATCCCCTGGGGATGCTTCGCCGACCGGGCAGGACCTCGGCTGGCGCTGGCGCTCGTCGTGGCGTTATGGAGTGTCTTTACGTCGCTGACAGGAACAGCCAGCCGACTGAATTGGCTGCTGCTCATCCGGTTTCTCTTTGGCGTTGCCGAAGCTGGTGCGTTCCCCGGCTCAGCGAGAGTGTTCTACAACTGGCTACCGGAACGGGAACGCGGCATCGCCAATGGGATTCTCTTCTCTGGGGCGCTACTGGGCGGAGGATTGGCTTTCCCTTTGTGCCAACGGCTTGTGACGGTTTACGGTTGGCGGATGGCTTTCTATCTCCTTGGCCTCCCAGGTCTGGTATGGGCGTTGAGTTGGATCATCTGGTTTCGCGACTATCCCGAGACGCAAATTGAGAGTGACGCTTCATTCCCAGGCCCGATGACCCTTCTGCAAGTCTTTCGATCTTGGAAAATAGTCAAGGCCATGTTGCAGTACTTTATCGGTAACTTCACATTCTTCATTTGTATCACTTGGATGTTTCCCTACTTGTCGGAGCGCTACTCTCTAACGCCTTCACAAGCGGCGCGCTTCTCGATGGTGCCGTTGCTTTCCGGGGCAATGGCGAACTGGGTGTCCGGCTTCCTTGTAGACGTGCTGTATCGGTCCCGATTTCGACCCTGGTCACGACGGTTGCCGGCTACGTTTGGCTTTGTTCTGGCTGCCTCTGGAATTTATGCCGTTTCGATTGTTGCCAACTCCGGAACCGCAGTCGCGGCCTTTGCAATTGCCATGTTTGGTGTCGAGCTGACGATTAGTCCCAGTTGGGCCTACTGTATTGATATCGGCCGCAAGAACTCAGGCAGCGTGTCGGCTGCCATGAACATGGCTGGAAGCTTGGGCGCGTTAGCCAGCGCCAACGCCTTCCCGTGGCTTCATCGTTGGACGGGAGATTCCGGAACCTACTTTCGAATTGCCGCCGTCTTAGACACGCTGGCTATTCTGTGCTGGGTTGGCATGCGTTCGATCCACATTCTCGGAGTTAGCCCAGACCCGCGAGAATGCTCTCGTAACTCCGGCGGGTGAGCCTCGCGCTTGAGCTCACGAAAGCCCGAGCATTACAACAACAGAGAACCCTCGAACACGTGTGGATCAATCGGAATCGGCTGGACGATTTTCGGAACGATGTTCCAGAGGTTACCTGGCGGGGTTTCGTGGCATCCCCATCCCTATATCGAGACACTCAGCTAGGTTTTGGCCGCGAAATCGTGTGGTAATGGCAGACGGCGTGATTGTGGTGCCACGAGAACACGCCGAGGAAGTAGCCAAAGCCATACAGTTTCAGGATAATATCGGTCTCGAGCGTATCAGAAAAATTGAGAAGGGGACGAAGCCGTGGGATACGGGATATCTCGTCCGGCTTCGCTGCGAGGAATTAGATGAACGCAGGGTTTGTCGGCTTGCGCTGGATTTGGCTTTGGCTTGTAACAGCATTCGTCATCTCGCAGCCTATTTCGAGCGACACTCGGAACTCTGGACTAGCACATTTGGCGATGTATTGCGGTACATTCAGGAACACAAGGCGTCTTCTATCGAGATGAAGCAAAGCGACGACAGCTCTCTTGCCATTATCGTGCATTGGCCAATGGGAAAAGAAATTTATGACGTTCCGCTCACGTTGAAAGTAGAAAATACCCGCGCTCTGGAAGGAAGTTCGCCTGACCGGCGATGGAAAGCAGTTGAGCGCCAAACTTGTGGAACTAACCAATAACACAACGATCCTCGCGATGTCCCTCCGCAAACTAATGTAGTCACAATTGCAAAAGCTCGCGACTCTGAATTCATCCATGGGAAATCAGACTGACCGCAATCCGAAACCGCAAAATCATTGAGAAAACGGGCTTCCGGTAACTGCACCGGAGGGGTAATAGACATCCTCTGTGCCGTCATGAATTCAGCAACATCAACTTGGGGGTTAACGATATTTCCATTTTCCAAATGGAACCGCAAACTCTCTTTTCGTAGAAATCAGCAGGATAAAGACAAAGCAGCGTAGTCAGGCAGCCTTCTCGACAGGAAGACCGGCTTCCATCCACCCCTGCTTTCCTTCGGGATAGTGCGCCACCTTCGAATAACCCATGGCCGCCAATTCACGGGCGGCGTATTCGCTGGCGTGTCAATGGGTGTTGGCGCAGTACGTAATGATCTCAACATCCTTGGTGGGTAACAACTGCGGTGCAAGTTCTTTGATCTTCTCGGGTGGAATGTTTAAGGCTCCGGGAATGTGGGCCTCGCGGTAGC
>DASXTB010000294.1:0-4485 GCA_036505615.1 Acidobacteriota bacterium | reverse complement strand
AGTGTTTTGGGCATGGGGAAATTGGTGGATTCGGCGCCGGAATCCATTGCGCTCGCGCGCGCGTTCAAGCGCGCCATCGACCCAGACGGCATCCTCGCACCTGGCAAGTACGGTGTTTAAATCTTTGAGAAATCCATGCCTCATTGCGAGTGAGGGATTACATTAATACGCTCCACTCTGCCCTGCGTCTTTGACATTCACTTCGACCTTTCTGCCTCCTCTGGTCAACCGTCCTTCTACCGACGGATGTAGATTTGTCTTTCGTCTCCAAGTAGGGTTTGACCAGAGGTTGCAGTGCATTTGTAGACCAGGACAGTTCTCGGCCGGCAGACACCGGCGTCTTCTATTTTCGGCTGTCGGTGTAGTGCGGAGATGTTCAGCGAGGAGGTGTTTATAATGGGGACAGTGCAAATAATTAGGTGCATCCCAGCACTAGGACTGTTACGATTTATTGTACAGGGAGCAATCATTGGTCAACCAAGCTGAATCAATTCGAACAGCGCGTCTTTTTGAGTTTTACGTGCGCTATATCTGGCCCCTTCATCGAAAGCTCATCAAAAGGCGCATCGCCAGGCGTTGCCGCTTCTGCGCCGCATCTGAAAAGATGATTTCCCTGGATCCTAGCGGGCTTTGTGAGCTCTGTAGAAAGATTAGTTCATCATCAGTTCAGGTGAAACCGGCAAGTGAAAGACGTTCACAAGAGGGCGCGCTCAATGAGATTTTGCATCAATACCAGGGCAAAGGGGCATTTCAATACGATGCGATTTGCCTGTTTAGCGGCGGAAAAGACAGCACTTACATGATTCATCGGATTCGATCCGAGTTTCCACGTCTCCGCATGCTGGCGTATACCATTGACAACGGCTTCATGAGTCCGGTGGCCAAAGACAATGTGTATGAATTGATTGGGAAGCTGCAGATCGATCACATCTTTGCGAGGCCGGATAAAGAATTCTACAAGAAGCTCTTTCGATACTGCATCACGCACTTAAACGAAACTGGAGGATACGGGACACTTGATTTTAGCGACGGCGAGTTCATGCTCGACACTGCACGAACTGTAGCGGCAGAAAAAAGAATCCCGCTCATTTTATGCGGATACTCTCTGTATCAGGTGCAAAACGGGCTCAAGCTGCATGATTTTGAATCGCCGCGAGCCGGAGAACTGACAAATCGCAAAGACACGGCGGGCCTTCTTCTTGCCGACATTTTCTCGAATGAAAACGATGTCCAGCGCTGGTGGCACGGGGAATCTTGGCCGCCGGAGCAAGTCGCCCGGTTGCTCTTTCCTCTGTACGCCTGGGATCTCGAGGAGTCTGAAATCAAACGGAAAGTGACCGAATGGAAGCTGCTAACCGCGAAAGCATATAGCCCTATTGTGACCAACCACCAGCTGATACCTTTGGTTGGAGTCGTGGACGTTCATCGTTTCGGGTACAGCAGCTTTGAGGCGGAGTTTTGCCGCATGATTCGCGAGGGGAAGGCGGCTAGGAAGGAGTGGCAATACACGTTTGAGTTTCTCGAGTACGCGGCCAAAACCGGGCTTTTCGTCAGGAAAATAGTGGTTGAGCTCTTGAAGGAGTTGGATCTTACCGCTGAAGGCGTCGGAGTGAAATTCCCATGAAGGCATTTGTCACCGGCGGCACCGGGTTCTTGGGGACCCACCTCATTCAGGAGCTTGATCAGGGAGGCTGGGAGATCATTGCTTTGAATCGAAGTCGCTCAGACCTGAGCAGTAGCAACGGGCCCGGTCCGCAGGCCAAGTCCAGGATCGTGTCCCCAGGGCGAATCATCAAACTGACTTCAGAAATATGTTGCAGCTGAACGACACACATTGCGCCGCCCCAGGCATAGGCCTGCACATAGGATCTCACCTGGGCCAGATTATCCATTAACTCGTGCGGCTCGGTTTTTCGTACTAGTCGCGTGAAGGCGGTCGCTTCGTGCCACAGCACTTGGGCAACTGGGAACATACTAATTCGTGGAAACTACCATGCGGCTGGCATCAGCTTGAATGGCTCCGCTTGGCGAATTGCCAGGCTGGCCAATGTGTGCAGCTGGTTAACATTAAATGACTTTACCGCGACTATGCGCCAAATTCAATCATGTCGGTGGTTCTTCTTAGATGGCGGAGACGAAGATTTTGAAATCGGAGCAGTTTCGGATACAATTCTGCTGCAAAGGAGACCATGGCCCCAAACATCCTCGTCGCCTGCCTTGCCGCTGCACGCCTGGGAGAATCCGCCGATAACGGTCAGCCTTGGAGGTTTCTGTGGGCCAACGGCCGGTTGCGTATTTTCCTTGACGCCCTCAGGGCTCAGTCCCATTTTGATTGCGACCGATCCCTGGCCTACATCGGCATAGGCACAGTCATAGAGAACCTTGCGATTGCGTCGGCGAATTTCGGCTATGGCGCCGCGATTCATCTATTGCCTGCGGGTCTGTCTGATAACGAACCCGTCGCCGAGATCACTTTTACGCCGGGCGCGCCGGTTGGCCATCCGTTGTATCCCGCGATCCAGGCGCGCGCCACCAACCGGAAACCCTATCGCGCCGATAGTGTCCTGCCCGGCGTCCAAGAAACCCTGCAGCGATCTGTTGCGGGCTGGCCGGGAAAACGCCTGGTGCTGATCGAGGCAGCGGCGCTCTGCCGTCAAATCGGCGCACTGACGGCGCGGGTCGAGCTGATTCGGTTCGACTTCACTTATCCCGATGTGCATCGAGATTTTTCTCGGATCCTTCGTTATACGGCGGCGGAGGCCTCGGCTAGTGGCGATGGCTTGTGGGTGAACTGTCTGGAGGTGGATGCCGTTCAAAAGGCCCTCCTCCGGCTGCTCAGCAATCAACGACTCGCGGCATGGCTGTGCCGCCTTGGCTTCAACCGAGCCTTTGGATGGCAGACGATTGGTCTTCTGAAGCGTACGCCGCTGATCGCCCTGGCGATCGGCAGCGGTCCATGGACCGCGCAGTGCCGCGAAGACTTCATCGACAGCGGACGCTTTTGGCAGCGCTTCTGGTTGACCGCCACTACCGAGAGACTTTCCTGTCATCCGATGGCAACTCTGCCGCTCTTTTTCGGGCAGCATGAGCATTATGGGGAGAAGCTTTTTCCGGGGCCGGCCGCACGGAGGATAGAGAACGCCCGCCGCGAGTTCGATGCGGAGTTCAAAATATCGCCCCAGGAGCATCTCTTCATGGTCTTCAGAGTAGGCTATGCCTCCCGGCCCAGCGCGCGATCCTACCGGCGCCCCCTGGAGGAGTTGTGCCAGTTTAAGGAGGAATCACCATTGGGTGGCAATTCATGATATTACCAACGGCGCACACGACTTCCTGGAGTTATGAAGAAGCCTTTGCTCGCAATACCGGGCTGATTACCCCGGACGAGCAGCAGCGATTACGCCGGTCTCGGATCGCGATTGTGGGCATGGGCGGAGTCGGGGGTGTGCACGCGGTCACATTGGCGCGTCTCGGAGTGGGGGGCTTTACGCTCGCGGACCCCGACATATTCGAAATCGTCAATACCAATCGCCAATACGGCGCTCGGCAATCGACCGTGGGTCAATCTAAGGTTGAAGTGATGGCCAACATCTTACGGGACATCAATCCGGAAATAGACGTGCGCGTCTTTCGCGATCCTATCAGCGCCGAAAATGCGGATGAGTTTTTAAAGGACGCAGATCTATTCGTCGACGGGATCGACTTCTTTGAGATAGAGGTCCGCCGGTTGCTGTTTCGGTTGGCTGCTGAGCGTGGACGCTATGCGATTACCGCCGGCCCGATCGCGTTCGGAACCGCATGGCTGGTATTTGCGCCGGGAGGGATGAGCTTCGATCGGTACTTCGATTTTTCTGACCGCATGCCGCTGGTGGACAAACTCGTGGCCTTCGCAGTCGGGCTTTTCCCTAAGGCGGTGCAGCGTGGATATATGTCAATAAAGTCTGTGAACTTCGCGGCGCGTACGGGTCCTTCGAGCAGCCTGGCATGCCAGCTCGCCTCCGGCGTACTGGCGGCCGAGGCCATCAAGATTCTCCTGGGGCGAGGATCGATATGGGCCGCGCCGTACTATCAGCAGTTCGACGCCTATCTAGGACGGTATGTTCGTGGACGCCTTCTTGGTGGCAACCGCAATCCGGTGCAGCGTCTGAAGAGATGGATCGTGGTCAGGCAGTATCGGACGACGATGCGAGGGTGATTGGCCTCTGTTTCCATAAGACTTACGAGGCCGAACGCTTGCGGTCGTCCGCCAACTCAGCGTGCCGTCTTTCTCCAGTGGCATGAATAACAAAGAACAGAAGGTGACTTTATGACCTCTGTCCTGATCCCGGGACGCAAGAGATAGATACCGCCGACAGCGGCGAAAGGCAATGCAATCATGACAAGAGGACCACAAACACGCAAACGCGCCACAAGAGCCATGCTGGCTAAGGATTTTGATTGGCTGCTGTTTTTGATGGGGGGCCACATTTTTTTCCAGACCTTGAGCGC
>DASXTB010000293.1:0-19562 GCA_036505615.1 Acidobacteriota bacterium | reverse complement strand
TGCTTTCCGCCTTCTGCTTTCCCCTTTCTGCCTTTCAGCCTTCTGCTTTCAGCTTTCTGCCTTCTGCTTTCCGCCTTCTGCTTTCCGCCTTCTGCTTTCCCCCTTCTGCTTTCCGCCTTCTGCTTTCCGCCTTCTGCCTTCCGCCTTCTGCCTTCCGCCTTCTACTTTCGGCCTCCTCTTTCCCCCGAATCGGATGAAACTTTTAACCGGGCATGAGAATCTAATTAGTCATGCACCCACTTGCATTTCCGGTTGGGAATGTGCCCTTGCTAACCTATAATGGAAACCGACCGGTAAGGAGCTTTTTGGAGGTCTCGCGTTGAATACTACAGCGAAAAACATCTTTCTCTGGATCGTCATCATCGTCGCCGTCGTCGTGCTCTGGAATTTTCTGAGCAGTGTCCGAAACAGCGGTGTCGAGTCCCTCTCCTATACTGACTTCATGAAAAAGGTCCAGAACAAGGAAATCGGGCGCGTTACCATCACCGGAAACAAGGTAGAGGGCGAGTACAACAACGGGACCCGAAAGTTCAAGACTCTGCTGCCCGGCAATCCCGCCGATGTGGCGGAAGCCCTCAATAATAACGGCGCCACCGTCGACGTAGGGGACACCGAGCAGGGCCCGTGGATTTATCTTCTAAGCTCTTGGTTTCCAATCATTCTATTTGTAGGCTTCTGGATCTTCCTGATGCGACAGATGCAAAGCGGGGGGAATAAAGCGCTCTCCTTCGGCAAAAGCCGGGCAAAGCTTTCTTCCAATCAGCAAAAGCGGGTGACCTTCAAAGATGTCGCCGGAATTGAGGAAGCCAAGGAAGAACTGCAGGAGATCGTCGAATTTCTAAAGGAGCCGCAGAAATTTCAGAAGTTGGGCGGGCGCATTCCCAAAGGCGTCCTGTTGATGGGACCTCCCGGGACAGGCAAGACGTTGCTGGCCCGAGCCATCGCGGGCGAAGCGAACGTTCCTTTCTTCTCTATTTCCGGATCGGACTTTGTTGAAATGTTCGTCGGCGTAGGCGCTTCTCGTGTGCGCGACCTTTTCGAGCAGGGAAAGAAGAACGCTCCCTGCATCATCTTCATCGACGAGATAGACGCGGTCGGCCGGCATCGCGGCGCCGGTCTGGGTGGCGGGCATGATGAGCGCGAGCAGACACTAAATCAGTTGCTAGTGGAGATGGACGGGTTCGAATCGAACGAAGGAGTGATCCTGATTGCAGCCACCAACCGCCCCGATGTTTTGGATCCGGCGCTGTTACGGCCCGGTCGATTCGATCGACAAGTGGTGGTGAACCTGCCTGACATCAAGGGACGCGAGGGGATCCTCAAGGTGCATACTCGCAAGATCCCCCTTGGCGAAGACGTGCTACTGGAGGTTCTGGCTCGGGGCACTCCCGGCTTTTCGGGCGCCCAGTTGGCCAACCTGGTTAACGAAGGCGCACTAAATGCGGCTCGATACAACAAGAAAGCCGTGACCATGGTCGACTTTGAAGAGGCCAAGGACAAAGTCTTGATGGGGAAGGAACGTAAGTCGCTGGTCCTCACTGAAAAGGAAAAGCGCGTCATTGCGTACCACGAAGCGGGACACGCGCTGGTGGCATTCACGCTCCCCAATGCAGACCCCCTGCACAAGGTCACCATCATCCCGCGCGGCCGCGCTCTGGGCGTGACGATGCAGTTGCCGGAAGACGAAAAGCACAACTACACCAAGGACTACATGGAAAATATCATCGCCATACTTCTGGGAGGACGGGCGGCCGAAGAGATTTTCCTGGGAAGCTGCACCACCGGAGCGGCCAACGATCTGGAGCGAGTCACCGACTGCGCGCGATCCATGGTCTGTGAATGGGGAATGAGTGAAGTGATGGGCCCGCTTACTTTTGGAAAGAAGGAAGAGCAGATCTTTCTGGGTCGTGAAATCGCCCAACACCAGGATTACAGCGAAGACACGGCATTAAAGATCGACCAGGAAGTAAAGCGTCTAGTGATGCAGGGCTACGATCAGGCGAAGGTAATTCTTAATCAGCACCGCGAAGAACTGGTGCGCCTGGCGGAAGCGCTTATGGAGTTTGAATCCTTGGATGCCCAGGAAATCAAAATGGTCATGCGGGGTGAAAGCATCGCGGCCAAGCGCGAGATTGCACAGCAGGGAAAGGAAGAGGTCAAGGAGAAAGTGGACACGAAGAAGTCTGCCCTCCCTCAGCTCATCAAGCCCAAAGAGAAACCATCTCCGGCATAGGGCGACTGTGGATTTCGGATTGCGGATTTCGGATTGAAAGCAGGTAAGCTTTCAAGGTCGAACTACGCAGTAGAAATCCGCAATCGCCAATCCACAATCCGCAATCGAAGGCTCTCCGCTGCGGCGGAGGTTTCTTATTTCTATGAGAAAAACGTATTTCGTGCGCACACGAGGTCGAGTGATGACATTGGGGAAGCGCACCTGGATCATGGGGATCATCAATGCGACGCCCGACTCTTTTTATCCCAAGTCGCGGGCCTCGGACGTGGAATCGGCGCTGGAGTTGGCCCAACGAATGATCTCAGAAGGCGCCGACATGCTGGATGTGGGCGGTGAGTCGACCCGGCCTGGCTCCGACCCAGTGCCCCAGGACGAAGAACTGGAACGGGTGCTGCCGGTCGTTGCAGCCATTCGCAAGCTGTCCGATGTTTTCATCTCCGTCGACACCTACAAATCGCGTGTGGCCGGCGCTGCGTTGCAGGCCGGCGCCGATTTGATTAACGACATCAGCGGATTTCACTGGGACCTTGAAATGGCGGCGACAGTCGCCCAATTAGATGCGGCAGCCATCGTCATGCACACACGCGGGACGCCTAAAACAATGCAATCCCTTACGCCCAGCGTAGACATCTTCGCTGAAGTGGAATCCCACCTGCGCGGCAGCCTGCTTGAAGCGTCAAGGGCGGGGTTGTCGCATGATAAGATCATCATTGATCCGGGCATCGGCTTCGGAAAATCACTGGCGGATAACCTGCGAATTCTCCGAAATCTGGATTACTTCCAAGGACTGGATTGTCCCGTACTGGTGGGTCCCTCCAGGAAGTCTTTTATCGGTAAAATCTTGGACCAGGATGTCCACGGGCGTCTCTGGGGAACAGCCGCAGCGGTGACCTGCAGCATTCTGGCAGGCGCTCACATTGTGCGCGTGCACGACGTAGCGGAGATGAAAGAGGTCGCGAAAATGGGAGATGCCTTTGCCGAGAGCGAAATTTCGGAGATTTCGGGACAGACTACTCATTTCCCCATTTCGAAATTGGGAAACGGATAATCTATCCCCGAAGGCTGGCGGGGAAAACAATGCACAGATGGGAGCTTTTACAGCCGGGACAGATCTCGATTGTCGATGTAATTGATATCCTGGTTGTCGCTGTCCTGATGTATCGGGTACTGCTGCTGATCCGCGGAACCCGCGGGATGCAGATGACGGTAGGAATGATTTCGCTGGCATTGGTTTACTACGTGAGCCGGCACTTCCAGCTCAGAACAATCCAGTGGATTCTGGCCAATTTTCTCACTTACTTTGTCTTTGCCATCATTGTGATTTATCAGGCGGAAATCCGCCGCGGGTTGGCTTATATCGGCCGCAGCCCGCTGCTGCGCCGTTTTTCCCGAGAAGTGAAAAAGGAGGCCTTCGAAGAAATTGTGCTGGCTGCCACCACCCTTGCGACCCGGCGGATCGGCGGGCTGATCGTTCTGGAAGGCGAGATCGGCTTGAAAAATTACGTTGACGCGGGCATCAAACTGGAAGCGGCGCTGACCTACGATTTGCTGGTCACTATCTTCAGCCCGCAGACACCGCTGCATGATGGCGCCGTAATCATCGAACAGGACCGAATTGCCGCAGCGGCATGCTTCCTGCCGCTGACGCTGGATCCTTACTTGTCCAAAGACCTGGGGACGCGGCACAGAGCCGCCATTGGCATCACAGAAGAAACTGACGCCATCGCCATTGTGATCTCCGAAGAGACCGGGAAAATTTCGGCGGTGATCGGAGGCAAGATCACTCGAAGTCTGGACGGACCTTCACTGTTAAAGTTCCTGCGCAACGCAGTGGAGAGTCGCCATCATCTCCCGTTTCAACCGCAGGAGCGACAGCCGGCTGTATGAGGGATCGCTTGCGGGTGAAGAGCGGGCGAGTGGGGAATGGGAGAGTGGGGGAGCGGAGAGTGGGAGAACGGGGGAGTGGAAGAGCGGGAGAGTGGGAGAGTGGGGGAGCGGGAGAATGGGAGAATGGGAGAGTGGGGGACCGGGGGAGCAGCTGAGCAGATTATGAGTCACAATCCTAGTCTTCCACGAAGCGGCTCTCCCATTCTCCCACTCTCCCACTCTCCCGCTCCCCAACTCCCCCGCTCTCCCACTCTCCCACTCTCCCGCTCCCCCACTCTCCCATTCCCCACTCCCCCGCTCCGCCGCTCTCCACTACCCCGCTCTTGTTGTTCATCGTCGGCGGCAATCGACAAACCATGGAGATTCGGAAGTTCCTTTTTGACAATCTGGGGCTAAAGCTGGTCAGCTTGTTCCTTGCTTTTTTGCTTTGGCTCAATGTCTCCAGCGAGCAGGTCGTGGACCGCACCGTATCTGTCCCTGTGGAATTTCTCAATATGCCGGGTAATCTGGAGATTTCCAACGATTATGTGAAGACTTTGGATGTGCAGGTCAACACGCGGCGCGGATCGCTATCGGCCACCAACGTCAACATGTCCGCGGTAGTTAACTTGCACGACGCGCGTGAGGGTGAGCGCATCATCCCCATTACTGAAGCGGACATCCGCAAGCCGGACGGGGTTTCCATCCAGAGCATCAGCCCGTCCCGGATCACCCTGACTCTGGAAAAAACCAAGAGCAAGCTGGTAAGCGTCGAGCCTCAGCTCACGGGAAAACCGGCGCCGGGGTATCAGATCACGCAGGTCACGGCGTTTCCGTCTGAGATTATGGTTACCGGTCCCGAATCCAGAGTGCAGCGTGCTACTAAAGCAGTTACCGAGGCCATCGATGTGTCCGATGCCAAGGGCCCTGTGCACCGCGAGGTCAATGTAGATGTTGCTGACGCAAAACTACGCATCGATCGCGCTTCTCCAGTGCGAGTGGAAGTATTGATCGAAGAACAGCGAGCCTCTGAAACTTTGACCGTGCCTCTGGTAGCCGGCCAGGGACTACACCCGGCTGTCCGCAGCGTGGAGCTGCAGGTCAGCTATCCCAAGACTTATCGCAGGACTTTAAAGCCGTCGATGTTTTCCGTGCGGCTGGAAAAGCCCGAGCACGCGAAGCGGGGGCAGGAAATAGAACTGGCTCCTCAAGTGACGATGCAGGAAAGGCCACAGCTGATCCGCGTCGACAAAGTGATTCCGGAAAGAGTAAAGGCTAAGGTGCTTTGACAATGGGAAAGTTATTCGGTACCGACGGCGTCCGGGGAGTAGCCGGCGAATATCCTCTTGATGCGGACACGGTATTTCGTCTTGGCGCGGAGCTGGGGAATTTCTTGCGCCACGGGGACCGGGTTTCGCGTGTGGTGATCGGTCGCGATACGCGCGCGTCGGGCGCCTGGCTGGAGCAAATGATCATCGACGGCCTTGCCGCCAGCGGGGTTGAGGCCGACGTGGCCGAAATTTTCACCACACCGGGAATAAGTTTTCTCGTTCGCAGCGGGGGTTATCAGGCCGGGGTAGTTGTCTCAGCCTCTCACAATCCCTACCGCGACAACGGCGTCAAGATCTTCGGTGAAAATGGAATGAAGATGTCCGATGCCGTCGAAGAACAGCTCGAGCACAACATATTCCAGAGCAGTGCTAAACCGCAGCTACGCAGCGGGACCCAGTACCTGGAGCGGCTTCTGGTAGTCAAAGAAGAATTCATGCGCCCCTATGTGGGCTTTCTGCGCCAAGCAGCGGGCGAGACGAGGCAGAAATACAGAATTGTCGTGGATAGCGCCAACGGTGCAGCGTTCCGAGCGGGGCCCGACTTGCTCCGTTCGCTGGGCCACGAAGTGATAGACATTCACAATCAACCGGATGGCACTAATATTAATCTTGAGTGCGGGGCGCTTCATCCTGATGAAATGTGCCGCACTGTTGTAAGACATCAGGCTCATTTCGGGGTGGCGTTTGATGGAGACGCCGATCGCTCGATCTTTTCGGACGGATCGGGACAGGTCGTGGATGGCGACCATATTCTCTATATATTTGCGCGGCATTTGAAAGAACGCGGGGAACTGCGTGGAGATAGGGTCGTTGCCACGGTGATGTCCAACGTGGGTTTGGAAGTGGCCCTGCGGAAATACGGGATTGCACTGGAGCGCACTCAGGTGGGAGACCGTTATGTATTGGAGAAAATGGTTGGATTGCGCTTGAACCTGGGGGGCGAGCAGTCCGGACATATCCTGTTGCTGGACAGATCGGTCGCGGGCGACGGGATCCTGACCACTGTAGAACTGATGAATGTGCTGAGTGAAAGCGGAAGGACTCTGGGAGAGCTGACCTCAGAGTTGAAAAAATTCCCGCAAATTTTGGTGAATGTATCGGTGGGCCGAAAACCTGACCTCTCGAAGTTTCCCGCTGTCCGTGATCGAATTGACGCTGCTAAAACCCGGTTGGGGGACGAAGGCCGCGTGTTAGTTCGGTACTCGGGCACCGAACCGATCGCGCGTGTTATGGTGGAGGGCAGGCAGGAAAACATGATCCGGGACATCGCCCGGGAAATCGCGCAGGCCATTCAAGACGAGATCGGGTGAACCGAATTAAGAATTAAGAATTAAGAATTAAGAATGAACAATTAAGAATGGGACGTTCATTAGCCATTCGTGCCGCTCAGTGACTAATGACAAATGACGGATGAACGTTTTTTTCATTCTTAATTCTTAGTTCTTCATTCTCCATTCCTATGAAACGTCGCGCGAAAGACAAGATTTGCCGCCGCCGCCAGGCCACCGAGCTGGCGGGGTCGTGGAAACGCGACGGGCAGAAGATCGTTTTCACCAACGGTTGCTTCGATCTGCTCCATCCAGGCCACGTTCAGTATCTCGAAAAGGCGCGGTCGCTGGGAGACCGCCTGGTAGTAGCCGTGAACAGCGATGCCTCTGTGCGCCAGATCAAAGGTCCTGGCCGGCCGATACAACCCGCAACGGAGCGAGCCGAACTTCTAGCTGCGCTTGCCGTCGTAGACCTGGTTACCTTCTTTGATGAATCCGATCCCCACAGCATCATTCAGGAACTGGTTCCCGATGTCCTGGTAAAGGGAGCCGACTGGGCGGCCGACCAGATCATCGGGCGTGACGTCGTGGAATCGACCGGGGGACGGGTGATGCAGATTCCATTCGAGCCGGGGTATTCCACTACGCGTCTTATAGAAACAATCCGGTCAAAGGCCATAAAATAGTCCTGACGAAAAATTTCCCGGGAGCTGATTTTTTGAAAGAAGTCCTGCCGCGCTCTTTGATTTCATCCCTGCGGTTGCATCCTGCCTTCCAGAAACTATTGACTGCGCACGATGCGACACCGCCGCTGAGACTCTCTGGTTTGAATTCCACCGCTGCGGCCCTGTTTGTCACGCTATTTCGAAAACAGACGGGCCGACGCCTGGTCTGGATCTCCCAGAACAATCGGACCGCCGAGGAGCTGCAGAAAGAGCTCGAATTCTTCAGCCGCTTCCTGCAGGCGCAGATGCGAATCGCGGTTCTTCCGGCGTCGGAAGCAGACCCCTATCGAGGACTCTCTACTCACCCCGATATCGCCCGCCAACGCGTTGTCACTTTGTGGGAAGTGCTGGAAAAGCAATGCGACCTGCTGATCGTTCCGCTCCGCTCTTGGATGCAAAGACTGAACCCGGAAGAATCTTTTCGGATGCGTTGGATTCGTCTGGAAGCAGGGATGGAGATTTCTCCTCAGCATTTGATGGACCAGGTGGTAGAAATGGGTTACACCAGCGAGGACCCGGTAGGCAGCGTCGGGGAGTTTACGCATCGCGGAGGGATTATCGACCTGTTTTCTCCGCAAGAGGCGAATCCTGTGCGGTTGGAGTTTTCCGGAGACTCTCTGGAGTCGCTCCGCTACTACGACTGTAACACGCAGCGCAGCATTCAATACGCTTCCGGTGTCACCGTCCTGCCGATTCGGGAAGATGCGCCCACGGCTGAGGAAATCCGCCAGTGGAGCGAAGCGGCGCTGCGCCGCTGGGGAACGGGAGAATACAGTCATGCGCTCGACGAGAGGCTGTTGTTGCCGGCATCCCCTGCAGAGACGCAGCACACTGTGTCTCTGCAAAATCGGGCTTTCCTGGAGCGGCGCCCAACAGTATCTCTGCAAGGGATCGAATTCCTGCTGCCACTGACTATGCCGCGCCCGGCTTCCGTCTCTCAGTTCATTCAGGACGCTACCATTGTTCTGCTGGAGCCCGAGCTGCTGGAACAACAAAGAGAGCAGATATGGACGCATCTGCAGGAGCAGTTTGAGGCGCGGCGGGCTCGAGATCTGGCCTTGCCTCCCGATCAGATCTTCTTTGAGTGCCCGCCCTCAGATTTTGCGAGCAGGCTGGAGATTTCCGAGCTGGAAGTAGCGGACGCGGAAGGTTCCATTCATTTCTCAGCGCCCCCGGTGCGGACTTTCGGCGGCCTGGTGCGAGACCTGATCGAGCATGTTCGGCATGAAGTGGAGAACGGCCATCAATTCGTTTTCGCCATGGAGACTCTGGGAACGGGCGAGAGGCTTCGTGACATTTTTCGCGATTACGGTTTGGTGGCACAAATCGGTGAAAATGCAGAAGAGGTGAATTCGGCGCTCTTCATCAGCACCAGCGAGTTGAGCCACGGTTTCATTCTGCCGGACGCGCAGATTTCGATATACCGCCAACAAGATATTTTTGGCGAGGCGAAAAAACAGCCCCATCGCGCCGCGCAGCGGGATCACAAAGGTGTTTTCCTTTCGGACTTTCGAGACTTGAAAGAAGGGGACTTTGTGGTGCACGTCGATCATGGGATAGGTCAGTTCCGCGGGCTGACCCAGATTGGAGTAAGTGACAGCCTGAAGGAGTTCGTTCTGCTCACTTATCGCGACGATGCCCGGTTGTATGTTCCCGTGGAGCGGCTCGACTTGCTTCAGAAATATTCAGGAGCCGGGGGCGCGTCGCCTTCCCTGGACAAGCTGGGCGGCGTCACCTGGGAGAGAACCAAAAAGCGCGTCAGGAAGGCGATGCGCGACATGGCCGAGGAGCTACTCCGCCTGTATGCGCAGCGCGAGATGGTCGCAGGCTACGCGTTCAGCAGGGGCGACGGGATGCAGCAGGAATTCGATGATAGCTTCGAATTTGAGCTGACGCCTGATCAGGAAGCAGCCATTCGCGAGGTGAAACGGGACATGGAGTCGCCGCGTCCCATGGATCGTCTGATTTGCGGCGACGTAGGGTACGGAAAGACCGAGGTGGCCATGCGCGGGGCGTTTAAAGCGGTGCTGGACAAAAAGCAGGTGGCGGTGCTTGCTCCCACTACAGTCCTGGCATTCCAGCACTACCGCACTTTCCTTGATCGTTTCAAAGCCTTTCCGGTCAATATTGAAATGATCAGCCGCTTCCGTACCAAGGCAGAACAAAAAGAGATCCTGAAAAAGGCCGAAGAAGGAAAGATAGACATTCTCATCGGCACACACCGGATTTTGTCGAAGGATTTGACATTCTACGATCTGGGCGTAGTGATTGTGGACGAGGAGCAGCGCTTTGGCGTAGCGCAAAAGGAATGGCTGAAGAAGGTCCGAACCCGAGTCGACGTGATTACGCTCTCGGCGACGCCGATACCGCGCACGCTGCACATGTCGCTACTGGGTCTTCGTGATCTCTCCATCATTGAGACGCCGCCCCAGGATCGCATGGCGATCCAGACCACGGTGATCAGGTTTAACAAGGAAATTATCCGCTCTGCTATTGAGCTGGAATTGCAGCGCGAGGGCCAGGTGTTCTTCGTGCACAATCGCGTGGAGAGCATTTATTCCATGGCCAACCTGCTGCAGCGTATCTACCCGCAGGCCAGGATTGCCGTGGCCCATGGACAGATGTCGGAAAGGGACCTCGAAGACGTAATGCTTCGCTTCGTCCAGTATCAGTATGACGCGCTGGTCTGTACCACCATCATCGAAAACGGGCTGGATATTCCGCGCGCCAATACCATCTTGATCAATCGCGCGGACCGCTACGGCCTTTCCCAGCTTTATCAATTGAGAGGCCGCGTAGGACGCGCCAACCGGCGAGCTTACGCATATCTGCTCATCCCGCCCGCAGACCTGCTCTCCCCGGTGGCCCGCAAACGGCTGGCCGCGATCCGGGAATTCAGCGACTTGGGTGCTGGCTTTCGTGTGGCTGCGCTGGACCTGGAAATTCGCGGCGCCGGGAACCTCCTTGGCGGCGAGCAGCACGGGCAAATAAACGCCATCGGTTTTGAAATGTACACCCAACTGCTGGAACGCACCGTCAAGGAGCTGCGCGGGCAGGCGGTGGAAGAGGACTTCCGCACCAGCATCGATCTTCAGTTCGAAATACGAATCCCCGAGCATTACATCTATGAAACCAACCAGCGCCTGCGTCTCTACAAGAGAATTTCAGGTGCCCGCGATCTGCAGGATCTGGACAGAATACGGGAAGAAGTAGTGGATCGCTTCGGCCAGTTCCCGCGCCCGGTGGAAAACCTTTTTCACTACGCAAAGCTTCGGCTGGCGGCTGAAAGGACCCACATCGTCTCGATAGACCGCAAAGGCTCTGACATTCTCATCAAGTTCGCCGATGATGCCAGAATTCGGTCCGACCGGCTGATTGAAAAGGTGACGCAGGATGGAAGATTTTCGCTTTCACCCGGAGGGGTATTGCGTTTCCCCGCGCGCCAACCGGATCTGGAGTCAATCAGCGAAGAGATTCTGGCGCTGTTGCGAGAAGTTGAAGCATGATCAATTGCGGTTTGTGGATTTCCGATTGCGGATTTGGAACCCGGGCGTCGTCCGTTTTTCGTGGCCAGTTGCTGGGGACGGTGGCGCCGCGTCTCGGTGCCTTCTTGTCTGCGCGCGTCTTGTCGCGCCTGCTCTCCGCTTTTCTGTTGGTCTGCTGCAGTTCGAAGCCGGCGCCGGCATCCGGCCCTGAACTGAAACCGGCGCTGAAGATCGAGGGCCGCGTGGTTCCCGTCAGTGAATGGCTGCGCTACCGCGCCATGAAAATCAAACCCGAAGAGCCGCAGGACGAAAAACAGCTTTTCAACCTTTTCGTCGACGAGCAGATCTTCCTCTATCTGGCGGCCCGCGACGGAGTGGAGGTGGACGATGAAGATGTGCGGGAAAGTCTCGCCAAGATGGGACTGGTGGCGCCCCGCGACAAGAGCGCTGATTTTCTGCAGTCACTGAGAGAGGAGCTGCGGATGCAGAAGTGGATCAAGTCAAACGTTTCCTCGGCGGTGCGCGTCACCGCCGAGGAAGCGGAAGAATACTATCAGCGCAATTCTTTGGAATTCATGCAACCGGAAACCGTGCATGTTCGTGAAATCCTGGTGAAAGACCAGGTGTCTGCAGAGAAACTGCACCGGCAGTTGCGGAAACAACCGTTGCCAGATTTCCTGCGCGCCGCGCGCAAGTACTCGCAAGCCGCCAGCGCTTCCGACGATGGAGACCTTGGAGTTTTTCAGAAGGGAGAATTACCGGAGGCTTTTGAAAACGCCATCTTTCGACTGCGGCCGGGCGAAATTAGCAGGCCCGTAAAGAGCGATTTGGGATATCATCTCTTTCTGTTGGAAGAGCGCGTGCGCGCGCACCAGCAGAAGTTTTTCGAGGTGAAAGACCAGATCTTTGAGGATCTTCTGGCGCAGAAAGAAAGCCGGGCCATTAGCGCCTACCTCGCGGAAACGAAAAAGAATCTGAGCATTCGAACTTATCCTGAGAATTTGGAGCTGAAGTAAGGAGTCTTAAAAAATGCGATTTGGGCTTTATTTGATCGTTTCGCTAACATTCTTATTTGTGGCGCCGTTTCAATCGGCGGCCGATAGCAGGGTAATTGAGGAAATCGTCGCCAAGGTGAACGGTGAAGTCATTACCTTGTCGGATTTGCAGCGGGAGCTGCGTCTCATCCGGGAGCAGCTGGATTCCCAACACAAGGATAAGGCGACAGCCGATAAGGAATATGCGCGCGCGTCGAAACTAGCCCTGAAGAACCTGGTGGAAAATAAGCTGATGTTGCAGAAGGCGGAAGAGGTCGGCTTGACGGCCAATATCGACGTGGATGTGGCGGCCGCGGTCGAGAGCATCCGCAAGGAAAACGGCATACCCGACATGAAAGCGTTCGAGCAGGCTCTCGCCCAGCAGGGCAGTACTCTTTACGAATTTCGCGATTCTCTCCGCAAGCGGCTGATCTCCGACCGCCTGATCGGGCGCTTTGTTCAGTCCAAGATCACGGTGATGGATTCGGAAGTGGCGCAGTACTACAAGAACAATCTGAGCAAATTCACCAAACCTGCCGAAGTAGATATCAGCGAAATCGTGATCCTGTTTGAAGGCAAGCAGCCCGCGGAGGCGCGCGCCAAAGCGGAGCAAGTTCTAAAGGAACTTGACGCGACGAAGGATTTCGCGGCGGTGGCGCGAAAGTATTCGGAAGGGGCGACTGCGGCCAAGGGTGGGGGTGTCGGGGGGTTCAAGAGCGGCATGCTGGCTCCTGCGCTGGAAAAAGCGGTATTTCCGCTGAAAGCGGGCGAGCACACGGGAATCGTCCAGACCGACTACGGCTTGGTGGTCCTGAAACTCAACGGTAAAGCAGATGCCGCGCCTCTGCCTTTGGAGCAGGTGCGAGCAGACATCCAGCGACAGATCTACTACGAGAAAATGCAGCCTGAACTGGAGAAGTTTGCCGAACAACTGCGATTGCAGAGCTATGTTTATATCTCGCCCAAATACAAGGAACAATATCCATTGGACTAATTCAAGCGCTAGCCGGAGATTGACCATTTGAATGAAGCTCACACCCGTTGAGTTTGAGATCATGGAAATTATCTGGAAGCGAGGGAGCGCGCTGGTCAAAGACGTGCACCAGGAGTTGTTCCGGCGCAAAGAATTGGCGTACACGACTGTAATGACGGAAATGGATCACATGTACAAAAAGGGGATCCTTGCCCATGCCAAAAGAGGCAGAGCCTACCTGTACACCCCTCGCGTCACTCGAAAACAGGTGCTCGACAGTACCCTAGATGACTTTGTCGCCGATTTTTTTCATGGCTCGCGCGAAGAGTTGGGGCGGTTCATTTCGGGCGAGGAACAGACCATTGCAACCCGCCAGGATCGCGGACCAACTGCTGTCAAGAAAAAACACCCGTCGCTGCCCGTAAGAACGACCGCGGCCAGCGAGGAAGACGACGTCACGCTGCTGTAAGCTGTCAGCGTTCAGCGGTCAGCTGTCTCTGCGGCAAACGTTTGCAAATAATCCCGGCTAGAGCTGATCCTATGTTTAATATCGGCGCTGTTCCTGTTTCCTCTCCCTTTGTCCTTGCCCCAATGGCGGCAGTGACCGACAGGTTTTTTCGCTTGGCCATCAAACGCCTCGGTGGGTGCGGCTTTGTCTACTCACAACTGATCAGTGTTGAAGCGATTGTGCGAGAAAATGAGAAGACTACCGAGATGATGCGATATTCGGACGAGGAGCGGCCAGTCGGAATCCAGCTCTTCGGAGCGGACCCGCAAACCATGGCCCAGGCGGCGCGGGTGGCAGAAGCAACCGGCATCGACATGATCGATATCAATGTGGGTTGTCCGGCCAAAAAAATTGTAAAGAGCGGCGGTTGCGGACTAATGCGCGAGCCGGAATTGCTGCGTGACATCCTCCAGGCGGTAAAGGCGTCACTGACGGTTCCGCTCACAATCAAGATTCGCGCCGGATGGGACGATCATTCGAAGAATTTCCTGGAAATAGCCGGCATCGCGCGCCTGTGCGGTGTTTCTGCAATTGCCATTCATCCGCGGACACGCGTCGCCGAGTACAGCGGCAGGGCGGACTGGTCGCTGATTGCGCGACTAAAGCAGGAAATGGATATTCCGGTCATCGGAAGCGGTGACATAAAGAAGCCGGAAGACGCGATGCGGATGTTGGAAGAAACCGGGTGCGATGGAGTCATGATCGGTCGTGCAGCCATCGCCAATCCCTGGATTTTTCGGCAGTGCTGGGATCTGAAGTTGACGGAACACTACGAAGTCCCCGAGTCGTATCGGACCTACCAGGTGCTGTTGGAGCTGCTCGAAACCATCATTCGGGAGACACCGCCTGCCGTGGCTATGGCAAAGGTGAAAAATCTAGTGGGAAGGTTCAGTAAAGGGGTGTCAGACGTCGCTTGGCTGCGAGATGCCGTCTTCGAATCGCAAGGCCTCACGGAAGTGGAGCGCGCGCTGGCGGAATTTCAGGAACGGATCGCCGGCGTTGGCCGCGCCACCCAAGTGCAAGCAAGCATCGCGTAATGACGCCCCGCGTTCCAGTGCCTTGAGACAGCCTCATTGCCTCGCCGATGCTGACTCCTCGCCATTCTCACATCGGCAATTCGACCTGCGACCTCACATGCACAAACGCTTCCACCAGTTCCGGATCGAATTGACGGCCGCGTTGGTGTTCGATTTCGTCGAAAGCCATATCGGGCGGCCAGGCAAGTTTATAAGGTCGTTCGTGCGTGATGGCATCGAAACTGTCCGCGATTGCCACGATGCGACCCTCCAGGGGGATGTGCTCGGCTTGCAAACCTGCGTAACCTCCGCCATCCCAGCGCTCATGGTGACAAAAAGCGATCTCTTTTGCCAGCTGCAGCAGCGGCGAGCGGCTTCCCGAGAGTATATTGGCTCCGATGGTTGTATGAGTCTTCATTCTCTCAAACTCAACGGCGGTAAGCCTCCCAGGTTTCAACAGAATCACATCCGGAATGCCGATCTTCCCGATGTCATGCAACGGGGCGGCCTTGCGAATCAAGTCAACTCGATCGGTGGAAAGGCCCAGGGCTTGGGCTACCAGGACGGAAAGCCGGCTGACGCGCTCTGTATGCTGCCCGGTGTTGTCGTCGCGGTATTCGGCGGCCAACGCCAGGCGTTGCAGGATTTCAAGCCTCGCCTCCTCCAGGTCGCGGGTGCGCTCTCGAACCTTCTCTTCCAATATCTGGTTCTGTTGTTGGAGCTGGATGTGCAAGGCTCGCGTCGCCAACAAGTTTTCTATTCGCAGTAGAACCTCGGCCACGTCAAACGGCTTCGCAAGGAAGTCCTTGGCGCCGCTGGAGAGAGCAGCCTGCTTGGCTTCAGAGGTCCAGTCGGCTGTCAACATGAGGATGGGGAGGTACGTGCCGGCGGGAATGTCGGCACAGAGGCTTTTCATCACCGCAAGGCCGTCCAGATGCGGCATATGCAGATCCAAGAGGATCAGGTCTGGAGAGAATTCGCTGTAAATTTTGGATACCAGGCGCGGATCGGTAGCGCTTAACAGATTCGTGTAACCGACGCTCTGGAGAACGTGGGTGAGAAACCTAACGTTCTCTTCACGGTCATCAACGATGAGGATCCTGGCACTACGAAGGTTGTTCGGTTCCATGACCAACTTTCTTTTGCCGGGCCCCTTGTTAGATTAGAGCATGGGTGTCACGCCGAAGCGAGGAATACCCTTCAGAAATTGATCTTAAGTTCATTATTTTGCTTCAGGTTACACTCTTTTGGTTTCACCGTACGGTGGAGTACTGACAGATCGCTGCCAGGTTTCTAAAGTGATTATCAAGCTAGAATCTGAAGACGATTCTCTCGGTGGAACCATCCAGTTCCAAACGAGAAGTGTCGCCATCGAATTAGAGCGTGGGTGGTCAAATGACTTCGGATCCGAAGATTTCTGGCAATGCCGGTAGTGAAAAAGGCACCTGGCAGCTTCAGGATCTGCTCTCAATCGAAAGTCTGGAATTGAATCCCGAGACCACCAGCGGGCTGGGCTTTCCGCCTCAGGAGGACAGCCGCATGAAGCCCCGCGTTGATTGGTGCTTGTAATGGAAAACATCTCAAGTTATCTCAGACCTTTGCGCATTCTCATCGCCGACGATCACGAAGTGGTGCGTCGGGGTCTAAGGATAATTATCGAGTCCCAGCCGGGTTGGCAGGTCTGCGCGGAAGCTACAAACGGCCGGGAGGCGGTAGAGAAGGCCAGCGAATGCCTGCCAGATTTGGCATTGCTGGACATCAGCATGCCGGAGCTGAACGGTCTGGAAGCTGCGTCGCGCATTTTACAGTTCCTTCCCAAAGCCGAGATCTTGATACTCACCGTGCACGATTCGGATGTTCTGGAAAAAGAAGCCGTGGATCGCGGAGCCAATGGTTATGTGGTGAAATCTCGCGCCGCGCGCGACTTGGTCGCAGCCATACAGTCGCTGTCGCAACACAAACCCTATCTCAGATCAAAGCTTGCAAAATCTCACTCGGGAGATTTCCAAGTGTCGCGGTCGCGGCGGCAGCTTACAGCCCGCCAAGTTGAAGTGGCGAGATTGCTCGCGGATGGGAAAAGCAATAGTGAAATTGCCAAAGCTCTGGGGATTTCGGTAAAAACGGCCGAGACGCATCGAGCCAACATTATGCGCAGGCTGGGAGTCCACTCCGCCGGCGAACTGGCCCGCTATGCGCTGCGTGAGAACCTGATTCAGCTCCCATGAAGACCAGCCAAAGAACCAAAGTACTAGAAGAAAATCGAACACCTCCGGCGCCAGCCGGCCTTCCGCGGCAAGGAATTTCCCGCTTGACGGAAGATGGCCTCTCTCGAGAGGCGTCCTACGATGGATGGACCATCAAATTTACCGGCCGCTCGTTTACAGGAAAATGGATTGATTCGTGGGACGCCGAGTTCAGGACCGCGCGCCGAATCCTTACTCATCTGCACCCCGGCTGCAGGCAGTTCTCCACGAAAAGTTCCGCGATTCGCAGCGCGATCGAGCAGGCTTCGCAGTGGATTGAGAAGGAAGGCAAAAAGTGGGCGCGTGAGCTTGAGGCCCTTCCCTGAACGAGCGAGATCAGTCAATCACCCCTCACTAACCCAGATTATTCAGAGGCCTCATCGGCAGAGGCCTACTTCACAGACATTCACCCTAGCGCGGCAGAGCCGCAACCAAATATTGCAGCAACGGCCGCAAGCCGCAGACGGGGACGCCGTAGGCGTCATAGAGTATAGCCGGGGGCAGAGCGCGTTTTTTGCGCGGCGCCCCCGGCTATACTCTTCGACGCCTTCAGCGTCTAAAGCAAACCAAATCTTTGCGGCTCGTAAAGAATTTAACGGTTAGCATTACATGCTTTTTCCCAGACTAGCGCTGGGAAAAAGAGGTGTGCCTGCGGCCCACAGCTGCTGTTACTACCAACATGTTGGTCTTAGGTTTGCCGTAGCCGCGCAGAGGACACGGGGACTCCACGATCAGTCGGTGTGAATAATCCGAGCTACCTGCCCGAGTTCCAGTATTCCTCAACGATTCGGGCCACTCCGTCGGCATCGTTCGCTGGCGCAATCGTGAAACCATAGCTTTTCAGCTCGTCGGTCGCATTTTCCATCAGGAAGGCGTGGCCGGCTAGCTGCAGCATTTCCAGATCATTGTGGTTGTCGCCGAATGCCATTACTTGAGAAGGCAACAGATTCCCGATTTGCAGCAGCCAGGCGAGCGCCTTTCCCTTGGAGCAGTTGGCGTGGATCACGTCCAGAAAAACATAATCGCGGTCCGGGTAGCTGGTTTCAAGGATTTTGGCCCGTGATGAAAATTGCTCTTTGAGACGCCTTTTAAATTTCTCCAGAGGAGCAATGGCGTGCGTGAACATCATCTGGATCACGGGAGGTCCCGAAAGAGCTTTTATCAGGTCGTCAACGGCGATCATGTCGGCTTGGTTGCGGGCGACGTATTCGGAGCGGGCAGGATTCTGGCTGTCATCCTTTTGGAAAAAAATCCGTGTTTGCTGCGGATCGACGTGAACAAAAGGAAACTGCTCCATTTTCCGGCTGAAATGAACCAGTTCGCGAAACAGCGCCGCGTCCAGCCCCTGAAAGTAGAGCACTTCGCCGTGGTGGCAGTTCCGAATCAGCGCCCCGTTGTGGACGATGGCCACATCTCCCAGGCCGTATTGCTGAGCAATGCGGGCAACATTGCGGAAGCGGCGGCCAGTCACCAGCACAATCTTTACGCCGTGTCTTCGCAGGGTTTCCACGGCCCGCGCATTTGCGGGAGAGACTTGATGCTGGCTGTCAAGAAGCGTCCCGTCCAGATCGAGCGCCACCAGCCGGATTTGGGATCCCAGCATTTGGTTACGAGGTGCTTAAGGCGGCGTCACGCGCCTTTTTCTTGCGCGCCCGGTAGAACAGGAAGGAGATGCCGATGCTGACGATGTACAGCGCCACCATGGGCACTGCAAACACAAACAAGTTGACTGCGTCGCCAGTGGGCGATACCACCGCCGCTACGATGAAGATGATTAGGATGGCGTATTTGAAATTGTGCCACAGAAAGCCCGGCGTGGTAATGCCGAACATCGATAGAAAGCCGATCAGAACGGGCAACTGAAACACCGCCCCCAGTCCGAGAATCACAATCATGGTGAAATCAAAGAAATCGGTGGCGGTAATCAGGGGGCGCAACTCGGGATTGAAGTTGATCAGAAAATAGAGCGTGCGGGGCAGCGCAATGTAATAGGCAAAGAGGCCGCCCAAAATGAAGAGGATCGTAGATGCGAACAGAAACGGCAAGGCATACGACTTTTCTTTGCGATAGAGACCCGGTGAAATGAACAGCCACAGTTGCCACAGGATGAAAGGAGAAGTGAGGAAAATCCCCACCAGCAGGGAAACTTTCATCGAGATTCCGAAGCCTTCCGTCGGCGTAGTGTAAAAAAGGTCTTTTCTGCCCTCCGGAAGCACCTGCTTGATGGGAGCGGCAATGAACCGGAAAATCTGAGCATTGAAGAAGAAACAAAGCACGAATCCTACGGCCACCGCGATCATTGAATAGATAATTCGGGTGCGGAGTTCCTCCAGGTGCTCCAGAAATGTCATTTTGTCGGAAAGTTCTTCCTCGCCAGGAAGATCGGCTTCCGGACCTTTTCGTTCGTTTACCATCATCGACTGCTCAGGAATTCAGATCCGTGTCTGAGTGGTGCGTGTCGGGCGAAGAATAGGACTGCGTCTCCGGGGCAGAGGAGTTATGCGCGTCCGTGGTGGACGGGTGAGAGTGATATGAGTCGGGCGTGGAACTGGTCAACTGGCGAAGCTTCTCATCTTCGGCTCGGACTTCGTCTTCCCAAGTCCGTTTCAGATCATTTGTGGCTTTCTTGAACTCAGATAGGCCACGCCCCAAGGATTTCCCCAATTCCGGCAGCTTGCGTGGGCCGAAAATAATCAACGCAATCAGAAAGATGACGACAATTTCGCTGAAGCCCAATGAGCCAAACATAGTAAGTCAACCTCGGTTCTTGAAACTCAAGTGTAGAGCAGCCTGCCCGGCTCAGTCAATTTGATTTCGGATCGCGGAGGTGGATACGGATTAAAAAGGGCTAAGAGAGCCCCGATTCCAGTTGCCAGTTCC
>DASXTB010000292.1:0-4225 GCA_036505615.1 Acidobacteriota bacterium | reverse complement strand
GACGTCGATACCAGGGCACGCGACGATATCGGGGTCCTCGATGCCTTAGGCATCAGCAAGGCCACCTTTGTCGGACATTCCCTCGCCGGTTCGGAGCTGAGTAAGATCGGAGAGGTGTACAACAATCGCGTTGATACATTGGTCTATCTGGATGCCGCTGACCTGGCGGAGCGTTTCTTCCCCTCGCGACCCGAGCCGCCTGGAGCCGAGTCTCTGTTTACGAGCGCCACCTTAAAATCTTTGTGGACCTATCAAGCAGCTTCGGCGCGGTTTGTCGCACTCCGCAAACTGGACCCAACGGTCTGCATTGGTGTGCAGTTTGACGCCAACGGAGCACTTACAGGTTCCACGACGCCGGACTGGGTCAGCACTATGCTTCTTGAGGGTATAGCGGGAGCAGTCAATCCGCCAGTGAACTGGGCAAACATCGATGCGCCGCGGCTCAGCATTTTCGCTCTATTCACAATTGAGGCGAGGCAGGCCTGGTACTGGTACTTGACTTCCGCCGAACAAGCAGCATTCGATGAGGCGTGGCCACCCATTGTTGCCTGGCACCAAGAGACCATCAGGAAGTTCGCTGACAACAACCCCATTCAGCCTCTTATCCTGCCCGGAGCTCCACACTATGTGTATATCAATAATGAGACCGAACTCGTTCGGGAGATGCGGAAGTTCTTAGGGTTGCCTGTTGGGGGAAATTGACAAGCGATTAGTTCCCCCAACAACTATGAGCCGTTGCCCTTTCCCATCGCCAGCAATCCTGGGGAACGGATTCGCTCTATTGGAGGTGATCCCCCGGGCGCGACGATGGGGTGGATGATTCCTTTCATCGGCCTGCGATTATAGCCGGCGGGCCGACGATCTTTAGCAACGGCAAGAACCGGGTCGGATCCGCGCAATATATTGATCGAACGGATTGAGTGATCGGAGTAGGAGCGGCTGCGGGCGATTAGCGGCGTCTTTTTAAAGGTGAAGCAGCGCTGTAAGAGAGCGATCACAGTTAGGGAGTGGGCGGAATGTACACACTGCCGGATCACAGAGACATTTACAGAGTTGATTTTAGCGGCGAAAATGATGCGTTAAGGCCAGGAAATACTGTCTCTTTGGGCGAAAAATTCTAATCTAAGCGACCAAAGCATTGAGAAAATTCTTTGTGCCAATCCGCAGCGGCTCTATCACTTCTAGCGGTAAATTTGGCCCCTCTATCATTGGCTTCAGCTTTTCAGTGACAGTTGCGGACTTGCGCAATTGAGCAAACATGTGAATTGATTTTATCGACAGTCGTGTGCAACGCTGAACGAACGACAAAAAACCGGCGAAGAGGTTGAAATGCCGGTCGAGGAGGCGTGTCATGATTCTGATCACCGGTGGCCTGGGATTTATCGGCCTCCACACCGCCAGGCGCTTCCTGGATGTGGGCGAGCAGGTGGTGCTCACGCAGTATCGGGTGCGGCGGGAGCCTGATTTCATCAAAAGCGAGATCGGCAAACGCGTATTTATCGAGACGCTGGATGTCACAGCCGGTCACGACGTGATCGATCTAGTGCGAAGGCACAAGGTCACCGGCATCGTCCACCTCGCCGTGCCCGGCCTGGGGGCTTTATCCGCGGCAGAGGATTACCGAGTCAACATGATGGGATTTTTGAATATCCTCGAGGCCGCCAGGCTATTCGATGTCAGGCGCGTAAGCTTGGCCAGCTCCATAGCCGTTTATGCCAGCCTCCCCGAAGGTCCTTTCCGCGAAGAAGCTCTCTTGCCCGTACACTCCGGCTATCCCACCGAGACATTCAAGAAGGCGCTGGAGATCCTCGGGCTGCACTACGCCTCCCGGACGAATCTCGAGGTGGTGGCGTTGCGCATCGGTAGCCCGTTCGGGCCGCTCTACCACAGCTTAGCCGCCCCCACTAGTCGAATCTGTCATGCGGCGGCGAAAGGGGTGCCTACCGATTTTACTGGCGCGCGGCGCGGAGCGCCGTATGATGAGGACGATACCGGCGCTTTTTATGTCAAGGACTGCGCCGCGGCTATCCAACTCCTCCAGATGGCTGACAAACTGTCGCACCGAATATACAACATCGGCAGCGAGAGGCCGATGATATACCGCGAGTTTGTCGAGGCGGTGAAAACGGCTGTCCCCGATGCCCAGATCAGTCTGCAACCCGGGCGCAACCCGGGATACCGACCGAATGCTTACATGGATATCAGCCGGATCAAGGAAGAAGTGGGCTATCGACCGAAGTACGATATCAAGCGGGGTGTAGAAGAGTACATCGACTGGCTGAGGAGCCATCCAGAATAATTTGCACTGCAGCCATTTTTCCGACTCACGCGAGAACCAGCAGCTTTCCTGTCAGTCAACCTGACACTTTTCCCGGTCCCGATCGTTTAAACTTTTGCAACGACTGGAACCACTGGAACGATTGGAACTCGTTGCATCGATAGTTCGGTTGAACAACTGGAACGGCGTGAAGCGATGGAACGAATGGAACGAGAGCAAACGCACTCGCTAATTTGACTTGGCTAGAAACCTACTGCCTGCCCATCGCGGCGCGGATCGCTGGCGGTGAAGTAGCCGTCGTCGAGCTTCCAGATCATCTGGCCGCAGCCGAACTGGTTGTAGTCATCCACCGTCACGATGCGGTGCCCGCGGCGCTTCAGCTCCTCGAGTGAGGCCGCAGGGAAGCCGTCCTCGACGCTCACGTCCATGCCCTGCACGACGCGGAAGCGCGGACCGTCGCAGGCCGCCTGCGGGCTCTGGTCGTAGTCGGCGATGCGCACCATCACCTGCGTGTGGCCCTGCGGCTGCATGGTGCCGCCCATTACGCCGAAGCTCATCACCGGCCGGCCGTCTTTCGTGACGAAGCCGGGAATGATGGTCTGGTACGGCCGCTTGCCGGGCCCGACGCAGTTGGGGTGACCGGGCTCGAGCACGAAGCCGGAGCCGCGGTTCTGCAGCGAGATGCCGTCCACCACCACGCCCGAGCCGAAGCCCGCGTAGTTCGACTGGATGAAGGACACCATCATCCCGGAGGCGTCGGCGGCGGTGAGGTACACCGTACCGCCTTTCGGCGGGTTGCCGTGGCCAAAATCCTGCGCGCGCTTCGGATCGATGAGCTTCGACCTCGACTTGAGGTATTCCTTGTCGAGTAGCGCCTGCGGGCGGACGTCCATGTAGTCGACATCGGCCACGTAACGCCATCCATCTGCGAAGGCGAGCTTCACTGCCTCGATCTGCAGGTGCAGGCTGTCGGTACCGTCTACCGGGCGCGAGCGCAGGTCGAAGTTGTCGAGGATGCCGAGCGCGATCAGCGCCACGATGCCCTGGCCGTTGGGCGGGATCTCGTGCAAGGTGTAACCGCGATAATCCATCTCGAGCGGCTTCACCCAGTCGGGTCGGTGCGCCGCCAGGTCGGACGCGCGCAGCGCGCCGCCCTGCTTCTTCGCCGCCGCCTCGAGCTTTCCAGCAAGCTCGCCGCGATAGAACGCCTTTCCCTTCGTGGTGGCGATCTTTTCAAGGGCCAAAGAATGTTTCTTGAAAACGAACCTTTCTCCGGCGCGCGGCGCGCGTCCTCCCGGCAGGAACGCCTGGGCAAAGCCGGGCTGGTCCTTCAGTTTGTCGACCTGGGCCTGCCACTGCCCCGCGATGGTCGGCGAGACCAGGAAGCCCTCGCGGCCGTAGCGGATCGCCGGCTCGAAGAGTTTACGGAATGACAGCTTGCCGAACTTGCCGTGCAGCTCGACCCACGCCGATACGGCGCCCGGGACAGTGACCGCATCCCAGCCACGCTGCGGCATCGCCGTCTTGCCGCGGAAGTAGTCGGCCGTCCACGCGGCAGGCGAACGCCCCGAGGCGTTCAGGCCGTGCAGCTTGCGCCCGTCCCACACGAGTGCGTAGGCATCCGAGCCGATGCCGTTCGACACCGGCTCGACCAGCGACAGCGTGATCGCAGTGGCAAGGATCGCGTCCACCGCGTTGCCGCCGGCGGCGAGCATCTGCAGCCCCGCCTGCGCGGCGAGCGGCTGGGAGGTGGCGACGACATTTTGCGCAAGCAACGGCTTGCGCGGCCAGGCGTAGGGGTTCCTCCAGGAAAAGGGAGTCATTGCACAGTCCAAGTCTTGCTCCATCCATTACCTCCAGCTCGTCTCATGCCCCACAATCACTCTTATGTTTGTTAGCGAAAGCTGATCATCGACAGATTGGTGAATTGAAACAACTTGTTCGTCT
>DASXTB010000291.1:0-12799 GCA_036505615.1 Acidobacteriota bacterium | reverse complement strand
CAGTGGTCAGGCAACTACGCACCAGCCCCAACAACAAGTACGAGGCCATCCTGAGAGCGGCCATCAAGGTATTTGCGCGCCGCGGGTTTTTTAGCTCCACCGTGGCAGACATTGCGCGGCACGCAGGAGTCGCCGATGGGACCGTCTACCTTTACTTCAAGAATAAGGACGACATCCTGGTTTCCATCTTCAATCACATCATGGATGAAGTCCTGCAGTCGATCCACCGCGAGATTGCTCCTCTGGGCGATCCGATCGCTAAACTGCGCAGGATCGTGGCCAGGCATCTTGAAGGGCTGGGCAATGACCGCGATTTGGCGGTGGTATTTCAGGTCGAGCTGCGCCACTCCACTAAGTTCATGGAGCAATTCTCGGCCACCAAGGTAGCTGAGTATCTGGAGCTGATCCGGACACTGATTGAAGACGCCCAAAAGCTGGGGAAGGTCCGCAAGGAGATCGATGCTCGCGTCGCCAGCAAAGTGTTGTTCGGTGCTCTCGACGAGATGACCACTAACTGGATGTTAAGCAAAAGAAAATACTCTCTGGCCTCTACTGCTGAACCGATTTTCGAAATCTTTCTCAGTGGCATCAGTAACAAGGAGATGGAGGCCTGATGAAACATCGGGGGAGCGGAAGAGTGGGGGGGTGGGAGAGCGGGAGAAGAGATGCGACTTGCGACCCGCCAGCTGCGACTTTCCTGGAGCTTGCAACCTGTTGCCGAATGCGACCATGAATGTCCCTCTGACACCCATCCGATTCAAGGAACGCGCCGCCAAACTTTACGGCAATAATATCGGGGTGGTTTGCGGAAATGATCGCTTCACGTACCGGGAGTTTGCTTTGCGCTGCAACCGCTTCGGCAACGCTCTTCGCTCCATCGGCCTCGTCCCGGGCGGCCGTGTTGCTTTTTTGAGCTTCAACTGCCACCGGCTGTTGGAGGCTTACTACGGTGTGGTGCAGGCAGACGGAATTCTGCTTCCCCTCAATGTACGGCTTCGGCCACAGGAGCTATGCGGGATCCTTCAGGACGCTGAAGCGCAGTTCCTTTTCTACGATCCTGAATTCGCTGAGCCGGTGAAGAGGCAATTATCCGAAGCCTCTCTGGTGGCGATCCCTTTCACTGCTTCCAAAGGGGAAACCTCGTACGAAGCCTTGCTTGCTGCAGCAGACGATCAGTATCAGTTTGACATGACTCTTGATGAAAACGATGTAGCCGAGCTCTTTTACACCAGCGGCACCACCGGGAACAACAAAGGTGTGATGCTTACGCACCGCAATTTGTACCTCCATGCCCTTTCCACCATGTGGACGCTGCGCACCTGGGACAGCGGAGTAAACCTGCACACCATTCCCATGTTTCACGTCAACGGATGGGGCGCGCCGCACTGCGTGACGGGCGCTGGGGGAGTTCACGTAATGGTTCGCCGTTTCGATCCCGTTGAAGTGCTGGGACTAATCGAACGCGAAAGGGCAACGCACTTCAGCCTGGTTCCGACAATGGCCATTGCACTGGCGCAAGCGCAGCAAAGTGCAAAACGAGACGTCAGTTCGGTGCAAGAGATCAACATCGGCGGGGCGGCTTCCAATCCCACGCTGATCAAGTACATGGAAGAGGCATTTCCCGGGGCTTTTGTCCACGCCGGCTACGGCCTGACAGAAACGTCCCCCTGTGTCACCGTTTCCCGGCTGAAAGACACGCTGGCCGATGTGCCCGAACCAGAGCGCCTGCAACTGCTTTCCATGCCGGGACTGGAAATGATCGGCACCGAAGTGCGCGTCGTCGATGTCCACGGCAAAGACGTAAAGCCGGACGGGCGTGAAATCGGAGAAGTAATCATCCGCGGCGACGGCGTAATGAAAGGTTATTGGAAGCGCGCGCGGGAAACCCGTGAGGCGATCCGCGATGGTTGGTTGTACACCGGGGATATGGCTGTGGTGAATTCCGAAAACTATATCCAGATCGTGGACCGGAAGAAAGACATCATCATCAGCGGTGGGGAGAACATTTCTACTCTGGAGATCGAGTCGGCGCTGTACCGGCATCCGGATGTCCTGGAGTGCGCCGTGATCGCCATCCCGGATGAAAAATGGGGAGAAGTCCCCTGCGCGTTAATTGTCACCCGATCCGGAAAGCCGATTGAGATGCAGGAATTGCAGCATTTTTGCCGGGACAATTTAGCGGGCTACAAGATTCCACGCGCCTTCCATTTTCGAGAGTCTCTGCCCAAAGGGGGGACCGGAAAGATCCTCAAACGCGAACTCCGCGAGCCCTTCTGGTCGGATCAGACAAGGCGAGTTCACTGAATGCGGATTGCGGATTGCGGATTGCGGAATTTGGAATGCGGAGTGCGGAGTGCGGATTGCCAATTGCGGATTGGGGATTGCGGATTGCGAACTTTGCACATTGCTGACTATAGATTCGATTTCCACTTGCCGGGTACAGATAGCGGATTGCACAGGGGGATTGCCGAATGGCACTAATGAACGAAGCTACAAGTACTAGTGACCGTGCTCAATCCGCAATCCGAAATCCGCATTCCGCAATTGTTGATCAACAGGATAATAAAGCACTTAAACACCCATGATTCGATCGATACGCCGCGTCGCAGTTTTGGGAGCAGGTACGATGGGATCGCAGATTGCCGCCCATTTGGCCAATGCGTCTGTTCCCTGCCTGCTGCTGGACCGTGTTCCCGAGGAGTTGTCAGAAGAGGAAAAGAAGAGAAACTTGAGCCTTTCTCATCCGGAAGTGCGAAATCGTTTCGCCCGTGGCGGTCTGCAATTTGCCCTGAAGACAAAACCTGCAGCTTTTTTTACTCCTGACTTGCAAGCCTTTATCGAGGTGGGCAACTTTGAGGACGACCTGCAGAAGCTGGCGCAATGTGATTGGGTTCTGGAGGCGGTTATCGAAAACCTTGCCGCTAAGCAAGCTCTGTGGGCACGAGTTCTGCCGCTTGCCAAGCCGGCCGCAATTGTAAGTTCCAATACTTCCGGCATACCGCTGCACTCGATCGCTGCCGGATTTCCGACTGCCTGGAAACGGCGATGGGCGGGCACCCACTTTTTCAATCCGCCCCGTTATATGCGGCTGGTTGAGATCATTCCCACCCAGGAGACCGATTCGGAAGTAGTCGTTTCGCTCCAGCAGTTCTGCGAGCGCTTTTTGGGAAAGCAGACAGTCCTGGCCAAAGACACACCCAATTTCATCGCCAACCGCATCGGATCTTTCGTCGCCGCCGTTTCGCTGCGCGCCGCCTGCCAGTTGGGATTGACTCCCGAGGAAGTCGACTTGCTGGCCGGCAGTTTTTTGGGCCGGCCGAAATCGGCCGTCTTTCGACTGGCCGACCTGGTGGGCGTGGATGTGTTGGCCTACGTCGGGAACAATCTGCAGCAGCTCCTGCCCGAAGAAAGAGGGACTTTCCAGCTTCCCGATTTTCTCACGCGAATGCTGGAAGCAAATCTGCTCGGGGATAAAACGGGCGGCGGTTTCTACCGCAAAGACAGGAATTCCAGCGAGATACTGACTCTGGATTGGAAGACGCTGCAATACCGGCCGAGGCAGAAACCCAAAATTCCCGCTGTGGAACTGCTGAGCTCGGTGGAATCTATAGGGGAGAGGCTCCAAAAGCTCTTTCGCGGGCCCGAAGACCGCTACTCGCGCTTCGTTTGGGAATCGGTGATGGCCTCGCTCTGCTACGCAGCGGAAAAAGTCCCGGAAATCAGTGACACGCCGGTGGCCGTCGACGATGCCATGCGCTGGGGGTTCAACTGGGACCTGGGACCCTTCGAACTGTGGGACCGGATCGGGGTGGCCTGGTCTGCTGAAAAGTGGAAGGCCGAGGGACACGCGCTTCCCAGCGGCGTGCGCTCCATGCTGGATTCAGGGGCCACTCACTTTTACAGAAACGGCGAATTTTGGGATTTTGCGGAATCCCGATATAAAAGGTTGGAGCGTCTTCCCACCCTCCTCAAGCGCAGCGCAGTGGTTAAGACCAACGCGGGAGCAACGCTTCGGGACTTGGGTGACGGCATCACCTGCCTTGAATTGCATTCCAAGTTGAACGCTCTTGGCCCGGACGCGGTCGAAATGGCGAACGATGCTGTCAATTCTCTGAATACTCAGTTTGACGCGCTGGTTATCAGCAATGAGGGCGAGCATTTCTCAGCCGGCGCCAACCTGATGCTGCTGCTTTTGGAGATCCAGGATGAGAACTGGGACGATATAGATCACATGGTGCGCATGTTCCAGCGCATGACCAGCGCGATCAAATTCGCTTACAAGCCTGTGGTTGCGGCTCCGTTCTCGCTGACTCTTGGCGGCGGCGCGGAGATTTGCCTGGCCAGCCCTTTTTGCCAACCGTTTGCAGAGCTGTACATGGGGCTGGTCGAAGTCGGCGTAGGGCTGATTCCAGCCGGAGGCGGAACCAAAGAGCTGTTCTTAAGAAATCTGGATCTCAGTCCCGACATTCCGCTGGACAAGACGGCCCGCCGCACTTTCGAAACTATCGCGCTGGCCAAGGTATCGCAGAGCGCGCGCGAGGCTAAGTCTATGAACTTCATCCAGGGAAATTCGCCGGTCACTATGCAGCGCGCGCGGCTGGCCGAAGATGCCAAGCGACAAGCGCTTTACCTGGCGTCTCAGGCATATCGCCCGCCCGTTGAGCGAAAGGATTTGCCCGTTGCCGGCGCCGACAGCCGAGCGGCGCTCGATCTAGGGGTGCATCTGATGCAGCGCGCTAATTTTATCTCCGATTACGATGCTCACATCGGGCGCAAGCTAGCCTGGGTCTTATGCGGCGGAAATCGCAGGGCCGGCACTACCATGAGTGAGCAGGACATGCTGGATCTGGAACGGGAAGCTTTCCTTTCGCTGTGCGGCGAGCGAAAAACTCAAGAACGGATCCAGCACATGTTGAAGACAGGAAAGCCGCTTAGGAATTGAAAGTCCAAGGTCCAAAGTCGAATGTCGAAAGTCCAAAGTCAAAGGTCGTCGGAGGTCGAAAGTCGAATATCCAATGCTCAAAGCTTTTCGACTTTCGACTCTGGACTTTCGACTTTCGACTAGGATTTTGGACTTTCGACTTTGGACTTTCGACTTTTATTGAGGACCTATGAGCACAAATAAGAATACACCTTACATCATCGACTGCTTGCGAACGCCCGTCGGCAAGGCGCCGCGCGGCCAGCTCAGCCACACGAGGCCTGACGACATGGCGGCGGCCGTAATTGAAGAACTGTTCCGCCGCCACCCTTCGATTCCCAGGGAAGCGGTGGACGATGTGATCCTCGGGTGCGCCATGCCCGAGGCCGAACAGGGGATGAACATCGCTCGTATCGCCAGCCTTCGCGCGAAATTGCCGGAATCTTCATCGGCAATGACCATCAACCGCTTCTGCTCTAGCGGCCTGCAGTCGATTGCCCTGGCCTGCGACCGGATCAGCACCGGCGCCATTGACTGCTCTGTCGCCGGCGGCACTGAGAGCATGAGTCTGGTTCCTATGGGCGGGCATAAAGTCTCGCCCAATCCGGCGCTGGTCGACTCGCATCCTGATATCTACTTGAATATGGGGCTCACGGCCGAGAACCTGGCCCAGCATTTCTCCGTTTGCCGTGAAGAACAGGATCAGTTCGCTTATCAGAGCCACCAAAAGGCGCTGCGTGCCCAGAGTGAAGGCAAGTTTTCGGAAGAACTGGTGCCCTTGCATCTGGAGATGCGGCATGACGATTCGCTGCACCCGGCGGGCTGCACGTTTGCTGAAGACGAAGGTCCGCGCCGCGACACCTCATTGGCGGCTCTGGCGGGCTTGAAGCCCGTCTTCAAGAACAAGGGAACGGTAACGGCCGGTAACTCCTCCCAGATGTCCGACGGCGCGGCTGCGGCTCTGGTTGTCTCCGAACGCGCCATGCGCCAGTGGAATCTACAGCCCGCGGCGCGACTGATCGCGTTTGCAACGGCCGGAGTTGCGCCCGAGATGATGGGCATCGGACCGGTGGCGGCAATCCCCAAGGCACTGAAGGCTGCAAATCTTTCGCTGCAGGATATCGACGTGATTGAGTTGAATGAGGCCTTCGCCGCGCAGGCGCTGGCCGTTATCCGCCAGGCAGGGCTTCCTGCCGAGCGCGTAAACGTCAATGGGGGCGCAATCGCGCTCGGACATCCGCTGGGATGTACCGGCGCTAAATTGGTGGCCACACTGATACGCGAATTGAGGCGCCGCAAAGGCAAATATGGAATGGTGACCATGTGCGTCGGCGGAGGAATGGGCGCTGCCGGAATAATTGAGAATGTGGGATGAGGAATTTCGAATGACGAATTCCGAATGGCGAATGACGAATTCCAAAACGTTCGCCGGGGCGGTCTAGCGCGGTAGGTGCCGCAACCAAAACAAAGGGACACGGGGACGCGGCGACACGGGGACGCGGCGAGCGTATGAATCTTTGCAGCCCCGTAGATTGGAGACGCTGAAGGCGTCATAGAGTATAGCCGGGGGCAGAGCGCGCTTTTTGCGCGGCGCCCCCGGTTGTCGATGGCCACCAGCACCGTGCACCCTGAAGGGGTGCGATAGGGCCGGAGACGTTGTTACGGAAAAGATGAAGGGTTGAGTCGATGCTGGGTAACTTTTCTGTTGCACCCCTTCAGGGTGCGCAGGCAAATAATGGGGCTGCTGACCGGGGGCGCCGCGCAAAAGGCGCGCTCTGCCCCCGGCTATTCTATGTGACGCCTTCGGCGTCTCCAATCTACCGGGCTGCAAAGATTCATACGTTCGCCGCGTCCCCGTGTCCCTTCGTTTTGGTTGCGGCCCTGCTGCGTTAGGTCTCCGCGGTGAACGTTTTTGATTGATCCGGACATACGCTGGTAAAACAAACGAGGTAAATTTCCGATGACAACGCTAACTGAAACGAAAAAACTAACATCAGGCGCCGGCTTCCTGCTGGAAGCCCCAGAAGTCGATTCCGTCTTTACACCTGAAGATTTCACCGAAGAACACAAGATGATCGCGCAGACCACTGAGGAGTTTATCCGCCGTGACGTTCTGCCGCGCCTGGAAGAAATGGAACACGGGCATCAGGAGATCAATGTCGAGCTTCTGCGAAAGGCCGCCGAGATCGGCCTTCTCGGCGTCGAGATCGATGAGGAATATGGGGGTCTCGCCCTGGACAAAGCAAGCTCCACGATTGTGGCCGAGCGCATTGGCACTACCGCTTCGTTCGCCACAACCTTCGGCAGTCACAGCGGCATCGGGACTTTGCCCATTGCTTACTTCGGAAGTGAATCCCAGAAACAAAATTACCTGCCGCAAATTGTCTCCGCAAAACTGATCGCGGCCTATGCTCTCACCGAAGCCGAATCCGGTTCTGACGCGCTGGCGGCAAAGACCACCGCCGTCCTTTCACCCGATGGAAAAGAGTACGTCCTCAATGGCACCAAGATGTGGATCACCAATGCCGGCTTCGCCGACGTCTTTGTGGTCTTTGCGAAGATAGAAGGCAAAGAATTTTCCGCCTTCATAGTGGAGAAAAAATTCCCTGGTGTCTCGGTAGGAGCGGAAGAAAAGAAAATGGGCATCAAGGGTTCGTCCACACGCCAAGTCCATCTGGAAAATGCGCGTGTTCCCGTAGAAAACCTTCTGGGCGAAATCGGGAAGGGGCACAAGATCGCGCTCAATATTTTGAACATGGGCCGCTTCAAATTAGCAGCCAGTTGCATTGGAGGAGCCAAGGCCGTGATTCAAGAGGCGGTGCGTTATGCGCTGGAGCGTCACCAGTTTGGCAAACCGATCGCCAGTTTTGGCGCCATTCAGGACAAGCTCGCCCGAATGGCCACCTACACCTGGGTGGGCGAAAGCATGGTGTATCGAACCGTGGGATTAATCGACCGAGCTCTCTTTTTGAAGGGCCAAGGCCGGGATGCGCAGTTAAAACAAAACCGCGAGGGCGAGAGAGCCGCTCATTCCGAGGAAAAACTCAGAAGCATCGAAGAATATGCGGTTGAGTGCTCAATATTGAAAGTTCGCTGCAGTGAATACCTGGACTACGTTGTGGACGAGGCAGTGCAGATCTTCGGCGGAAACGGATACAGCCAGGAGTATCCGGTGGAGCGCTATTACCGCGATTCGAGAATCAACCGCATTTTTGAAGGGACGAACGAAATCAATCGACTCCTGATTCCGGCCATGATTTTGCGCCGGGCTCTGAGGGGAGAACTCCCCTTTCTGGCCGCGGCAAAAAAATTGCAGGACGAGATTCTTTCTCTGGACAGGGCCATCGCACCTGCCGGGCCGTTCGGTGCGGAACACGCGTTGATTGCGGGAATGAAAAAGTGCGCGCTCCTTATCGGCGGCCTGGCCGCGCAGAAATTCGGCGATCAACTGAACGACCAGCAGGAACTGTTGATGCTCTTTTCAGATGTCGTGATGGAAGCCTACGCAGCCGAGAGCGCCATAGTGCGTGCGCAGCAGGCGCAGAAAAAGGCCGGACCTGAGGCGCAGCGGTCCGGAGCTGCCCAAAAAACGGCGGGCGCTTTTGCCGACATGGCCCGCAGTTACCTGTATGAAGCGGCGGCGTTGGCTGAAATGAAGGCGCGCGACGCATTACCGGCACTGGCGGATGGCGACATGCTGCGAACTTATCAATCCGTGCTGAAAAGATTTTTCCGCCATGACCCGATCAACCAGATCGAGCTGCGCCGCCGGATTGCGCAACGCAACCTGGAATCTTAGTATTGACAATTTTGGTTCGAGTGGGAACCACCGACCACGCTCACGTTCACGAGCCTACAGTGGCCTTAAGGCCACAACCAAACGAAGGGCCGTCTACGTCCACGTGCACGTGGACGTCCACGACTACATCCACGGTGACGACAAATTGCGGGGAAAAGCCGGTGTTTAGTGAACGTTGTCGTTGACGTGGTCGTGCGCGTGATCGTGAACGTGATCGGTCCTTTCAAGTCGGTTGGGGTCGGGCCTTCACCCGAAACTCCGAAAGCCATAATTCTAGACTGATGGATCTCCGACAAATCACCGTTCCCACACCTCTTGACATCGGCCCGGTCCACCTTTACCTGGTACGCCACAATCCACTGACACTGATTGACGCCGGGCCCAAACACCCGGAGAGCTGGAAGGCTCTGCAGGCCGGTTTGCAACAGCACGCGGTCAAGGTCCAGCAAATTCAACGGCTGGTGCTGACCCACTCCCACGAAGATCACTTTGGGCAGGCCTGCATGCTTCAGGAGGAGAGTGGTTGCGAAATCTTTATACACGGCTGGGAGCTGGAGAATGTTCTGGCGCGCACCGACTACGGATTGTACAGCGTGCTGCTGGCTGCCTGCGGCGTTCCCGGGAAAACCATCGAACACTTCCAACAGGCTTACCTTGGATTGGAGCGGTTCTGCGGTCAGGTAAAACAGGCTCGCCGGCTGCAAGAAGGCGACTTTCTGGATTTTGATCGGTGCGGATTGAGGGTGATCCACACACCGGGACATACACCGGGAAGCATTTGCCTGTTGGATCCTGCAAAGCGGACCTTGATTGCCGGAGACACAGTACTTGACAAAATCTCACCCAATCCTTTGTTGAATCCGGACCCGCGGAAGGGTGCCGGGTATCAGGTGCCGGGTGCCGGGTATCGGGTGTCGGGTGCCGGGTATCGGGTGCCGGGTGCCGGGTATCAGGTGCCGGGTGCCGGGTATCAGGTGCCGGGGATCTCCACTGTTCCTCACGAAGGTAAAGATATAATTCGTAGGACTCCAGACTCCAAAGCCGAAGCTAACTCAGACGCCCGAGACCTGAAACCCGACACCCAACACCCGACACCCGGCACCCGACACCCGACGCCCGACACCGGACACCTGACACCCGAACGCAGAAACCCGCGCCGCTTCCCTGCCCTCGCCGCCTATTTGGATTCGTTGAAGCGGCTGGCGGAGATGGCCCCCACTATTTGTTGGACCAGTCATGGCGAACCGGTACATGACCTGTCGTCTTATCGCCGGGACATGGAAACATTCATAGCTGCCCGGCAGAACAAGATCCTTTCCTTGCTTCGGACTGCAGAATGGACTCCGTGGCGTCTTTCTCAACAAGTTTTTCCGGACACTCGCGACGTCCATACATTTCTAGCCCTGTCAGAAATCACATCTCACCTTGACTATGCGCTTTCGCTGGAAAGAGCCGCCTTAGAAATCCGCGATGGAGTTGAATACTGGAGAGCCGAAAAATAGAGGGAAGTCGTTTCCGGTTTTATCGCGGCGGGTGGCGGCCCAATAACCGTCGGTTCGGGGCCGACTTTGCATATTCTAGGCCGGGACACGTCGCGGCCTCAGCCGCTCCTTCGGATCGGCGCCTGTCCGCGAAGCGGACCTAGCGCCGCGAAGCGGCGCTATTTGGAGAGACGCCCCGTGGGGCGTCTCCTGCACGATGAAAGATTGTGCGGGAGACGGCCCACCGGCCCTCTCTCCAAAATGTCCAAACTCCAGGGTCCGCTTTGCGGACATTGGGTTTCTACATTTTGGGAGCGGAGAGACGGCCTGAGGGCCGTCTCCAGGTCGCTTCCAGCGGCCGCGGTCCACTTCGCGGACAGAGAGACGCCCCGCTGGGGCGTCTCCTGCACGATGAAAATTGCGCGGGAGACCGGCCCACTGGACCGTCTCTACAACTTGAAGCAAATAAACCTAGCGCTTCAAATCCGCCATCCAGTTGACGACGACCGTGATGGGCAGCGGGATCGCCTCCTGAACTGGAGAATAAATCAGGAACCGTTGGCCGTCGCGCGTGACGCAGAAATAATTTCTATAAGCCAGAACATGTAAAGAATTCGGTCTAACGATGCAGTTCGACAATGTCCCTATCTGCCAGCAAGTATTCACGATTCACCATTTGCCCCTCGAATTTGCCGTGGCCCCACACCCGCGCAAACTTCAGTTGGGTCAGGAAATCCTTGTGCACCAATCGGGCCAAGTCGATTAGCCTCGAGCCGCGCTTGACCACATAGGGAGCCGCCAGGTCGGGTTTCTTCCCCGGCGCCTTGGTATAGACGCGGATCAACTCAAGCAAATCGAACAGGGCTCGCCGCAGTTCCTCAAGTCCTTCGTCGGTCTGCGCCGAAACGGGCAGGACTCGAAACTTGCCGCCGTAGAGTTCTTCCAGGACCCCAAAGTTTTCTGCCGCCTCATTCAGATCTATTTTGTTGGCGCACAACAGCGTCGGTTTCGCCAGCCATCCCGGGGCGTTTGGCAGAGCGTCATGACCGAGATGAATTTTAGCCTTAGCCAGCTCCTCGAAAGTGGTTTCGAGATCTTCAAGCAAGTCCGGATCGCTCAAATCGACAACCAGCAGCGCAGCGTCCGCGTTGCGGATTATCTGATAGATCCACGACTCGGGAAAATCCGGATGTGTAGGCGGCAGGTCGACAAGCTGGATCCGGATGTCCTCGAAGTCCATCATTCCAGGCAGCGGCACGCGAGTGGTGAACGGATAGTCGGCCACTTCGGGCGTGGCGCGGCTGAGGCGCCGTAGAAGAAGCGACTTGCCGCTATTAGGAGGGCCGACCAGCGCCGCCTGCCCGGCGCCTTCCTTCTCGATCTGGTAGATGAGACCGGCACGGCTTGCAGGTTTCTTATCGTGTGAGGTGCGGAGTTTCGAAAGGCGCCGTTTCAGATCGGCTTGAAGCTTTTCTGTGCCCTTGTGGCGGGGGATTGTCGCCAGCATGTGTTCCAGCGCGGCGACCTTTTCGTCGGTGGTTTTGGCGCCTTTGAACTGCTTTTCGGCTTGAAGATACTGAGGCGTAAGGTTGGCAGGCATCTCAGACCTCGCAGGAGTTTATCTATTATCCGACGACAGTCAGGCTATAGCCAACATTGGTTTTGCGGGAACTTCCACTCCCCCCGCCTTGATTTGACTTAGGACATCCGGACATAATCCGGATATCATGAACAAAAATAGACGCCTTGAAATTCTCTTGAGTCCGAACGATTACGAGCTACTCCGCCAAAAGGCTCTGGACCAAGAGCAATCAGTAGGTGAGCTTGTTCGGGAAGCGATAAGGGAAAAATACGGCGGAGCCTCGCCGGAATCAAAAAGAGCTGCTTTGCAACGCTTGCTGCGCCTGAAGCTCCCGGTTGCGGACTGGGCAAAAATGGAACGAGAAATTGCACAAGGGATGATGAAGCGGTGACTGTTTATTTTATTGATACAAATGTCCCGATGTATGCAGCCGGTCGGCCGAGCCAATATCGAGATCCTGTCGCCGAATCCTGGAGGATCTCAGTGAGCAGAAACTCGAAGGAATAACTGATGCGGAGGTACTGCAGGAGATAGCGTATCGCTATTACTTTATCGGTCGATTCAAACAAGCACGTCAGCTAATCAGCGATTTTGCGACTCTGGTCTCAAGGGTTTGCCCGGTCGAATTGGCGGATGTTGCGGAAATGCTGGAGTTCTCCAGATTTTACCCAAGAATTCCGCCCAGAGACCTCGTTCACGTGGCCACGGCGAAGCGTTGCGGAGCGGATTTCATTCTTTCCGTAGACCGGGATTTTGACCGAATCAAAGAAGTCAAGCGAGTAGATCCTCGCGAGCTCGGAAGTGGTGCGTGACAGCAGCAGTTTGAGAAATCCAAGGCGCAAGCATCACATCCACGGGCTAAGACTGGGGTCAGGTCTTCAAGATTCAGATTTGTGCTCTAAGCCAGACGGTAAGGGAGGTCAGGTCCTCAAGATTCAGATTTCGAAGCAGTGGAAACTAAATTCTGAAGACCTGACACCAGCCTTTGATGGCATGTTCATGAGCCCGCAAAGCGG
>DASXTB010000290.1:0-4907 GCA_036505615.1 Acidobacteriota bacterium | reverse complement strand
CAGGTCAACAGGTCCTCAAGTCAACAGGTCCTCAAGTCAACAGGTCCTCAAGTCAACAGGTCCTCAAGCCAACAGGTCCTCAGGCCAACAGGTCCTCAAGTCAACAGGTCCTCAAGTCGACAGGTCCTCAAGTCAACCGGTCGACAAGCCCTCAACTCAACAGGTCACCAAGTCCTCAGGTCGGTAGTTCCGGTATCGAAAGCGACCTGCTGACCTGCTGACCGATGATCAATCTGACCGATGACTGATGACCGATGACCGATGACCGATGACCGATGACCGATGACTGATGAACGGTGACCGATGACTGATCACCCATGACCACCGGCTGACCTGATGGATTTTGGATTTGCCGAACCGGAGGCAGACAAACTGCGTTCTGGTTTGGGGTGGGCAAAAAGTTTTTCGCGCTCCAGCAGCAGGCGTTTCCGCGCTACACCCCAGCGATATCCTCCCGATTTGCCGTCACTGCTGACCACTCGATGACACGGAATCAACAGAGCAACACGGTTTCTGGCGCAAGCCTGCGCCACCGCCCTTGCCGCCAGGGGTTGGCCCAGGGCCCCGGCAATTTCGCCATAAGAACGCGTGCGACCGTAGGGGATCGAAAGCAGATGGTTCCACACCTGCCACTGAAAGGCGGTCGCCTGCACGTCAATAGGCAAATCGATATGCGGTTTTCGGCCGTTGATGTGCTCCAGTAAAACCTCAATATAGGATTTCAGCAATTTGTCATCCCGGCGGATCTCGGCCTCCGGGAACTCTTTGCGAAGCGCGTTCTCCAGCGCGTCGTCCGAGTCCCCCAGGCTGACGCCACACACTCCTCTCTCGGTCACAGCCGCCAGCAACCGGCCCAAAGGAGAGCCTACCGTCGCGAATGCAATCCGGGCTCCTGCGCCCCCTTTCCGGTAGGCGCGGGGTGTCATTCCCAGTTGTGAAACGCCCCTTTCGTAGAGACGGCTGGTGGAACCAAAACCAGCTTCGTACATGGCACTGAGGATATTGCCGCCAGCCTTGAGCTGTGCCTTGAGTCGCCTCAAGCGACCCGCTTCAAAGTAGTGGCGGGGCGTGATGCCGGTAACACGCTTGAAAACCCGGTGCAGATAATAAGGACTGCCGCCGACCTTGGCGGCAAGTACGGCTAATGTTGGCAGTTCTTCTGGATGGCTGTCCATGTACCGACAAGCTCGCAGCACCTTTTCGGCCTCCGTGTTCCGAGGCTTCAGATCGCGCGGGTGGCAACGCCGGCATGGGCGGAACCCGGCTTTCTCGGCCGCCTCGGACAAGGGGAAAAAAATCACTTGTCCTCGCCCCGGCTTCCGGCTGGGACAGGAAGGACGGCAATAAATCCCTGTGCTCCGTACTGCGTATACAAAAGCACCGTCAAAGTCACTGTTACGATCCAGCACGGCTTTCCAGCGAGCTTCTTCGTTGCTATTTCTGATGGCATTCATTTCAATCAACCTCTCTTTTGCACAGGTTCGATCATAGGCGTACTGCATCAGGATTTCTATCCGAACCTTGCGCTCAAAGTCGAATCGCTTCGGTTGCTTAGGTTGCCCATCTTGACTTGGAGCTGACGGTGCTGGAAACTGGCCCGACCAAGTTTTGGCCGAACGGAAACCACCGTTCACGTGCACGTTCACGACCACGTCAACGTCCACGACAACGCTCGCTATTGACGGCTCTTTCGGAATTGTCTTTCATTACCGTAGACGTAGCCGTGGTCGTTGACGTGGTCGTGCACGTGGCCGTAGACGGCTTTTCCTTCGGTTGTGGCCGTGCCGCTCTAGGCCTTGGTGGTGTACAAGAGGTCTTCGAGGATATCAATGAAGGCGCAGTACCGAGAGAAGATAGAGAAGATGCTGCTGATAGTCCTGGCCTGTGTGTGGTTTGGTATCGGTGGAGCGTATTTTCTCTATCGCGGCATACCGCAGATGCGGTGGGAATGGAAAACTTATTCACCACTGGACAGCGAATTGAAGAAACGTGACGTTCTGATACCGGGTCTGCTTGAGTGCACGCAGTTGATTCGCAAGTATGTACCGCCGGGAGCCGAGTTGATTTTGCTCAGCGACGTGGATGAGGCTCAGTACGGTTATCTGAGCATTGCTTTGGATTACGAGCTTTATCCTCTCCGCCATCTCAACCGGTCCGCCTATGGTGGCAGTTCGAGTCCTGAATTTCTGCTTGTCTATCTGCGTCTCCCGCAAAGAGAGTGCTGCGAGGGTTACAGGAAGATCTATGAAAGCCCGCGCTTTATTCTCTGGAAAAGAGAATAGCGGTGGCGGCAATGGGGTTGTTCTGGCTGGTCATGACGGGCCTGGGGATGGTGCACCTGGCTCTGCCACGGGCCAGGCTGACTGAAAAAGCGGGCCTTGCATTTCCCATCTCTTGCGGTCTGCATGGGGCTATCTATTACGTTCTTGTCCAGAGCCGTGGCTCTTCGATCTGGTGGAGCATCATAATCCTTTCTCCATTCCTGGCATCAACTCTGAAAGCAAATGTGAAGCCGGATTTTCCAGTCAGGTTCCATCTCAAGCCCCTCGACGCTTTCGCTCTGGTATTCGCCCTGTTGGCCTTCACCCAGGTGTGGATCCATCTACTGGTAACACCCATCAGGGAATGGGATGCCCTGGCCATGTGGGTCTTCAAGGCAAGGGCGATTGCGACGGACGGCAGAATAACATCGGCCTTCGTGAACTGGCTTGCCGCCCAGGGGCGCCATCCAGCCTACCCCTGGAATGTGCCGATGATGCAGGTTTGGCTTTCAGGTATCGCCGGGGGATTCTCTGAAACCTTGTCCAAGTGGATGTACGCTTTGTTCTTCACAAGCTTATTATTAATTCTTTACTCGATAGCTCGGCTGAAATGGCAACGGACCGGGTCTTTGATTTTTGTGGCAGCTTATCTGTCCATTCCTGTGGCCGTCGAAGCGGCCGGGTTCCGCGAAGCGGACATTGTTCTGGAAACGCTGATCGCGGCTATCATCTTCCTGGCGCTGCGACGTCAGATTTTGCCGGAGAGGGGAGCCATCGCACTTGTGGCTGTACTGGTGTTTCTCTGTTGCTGGACGAAAATCGAAGGAGTCGCCTTCTCGGCATTGGTGTTTCTTCCTTATCTTTTCTTGGCACTTCTATCGAGTCCCAACCGCGCCGAGAACACGAGACTTTTCGCAGGAGCCGCTGCAGGCCTGGCGGCAGGATTCCTTGCCTTTTGGATTTCAAAGAGCATATTCGGCGCCTCGACTATCTTTGCTTCGGGAATTCCGATTTTCGGCCCGAGGGAGTGGATGCACCGCACAGTTTTCGTCCTGAAGACAACGCTCGCGGAGATGCTGCAAATTCAAAGATGGAACCTGACATGGTTTGCAGCAGGGGGAATGCTATGGGCGGGGCGAGATCGCTTTCATTTGAAGTTTCTGCTCCTGGTTCATCTGGCGCTCTATCTTGTCGTTTACCTTCTTACGCCCCTGCCTCTGGAGTGGCATATGACGACTTCGCTGGCAAGGGTGCTGCTGCATACCCTACCGGCGTGTTTTGCGTTGTGTGTCTTCTCATTCGACACAAAGTCGCAGCGTGGCAAAGCCGAAATCCAATAAAAGCCGATCGCGACCACGGCCACGAGCCCACAGTGGCCGTAAGGCCACAACCCAACAGGCTGCTAAAGGGGCAATGTATTAGAGCCCGAAGGCTGGCCGCTTCAGCGGCCTTTCCCGAAGGGTTTAAGGCCTGCCGTTCATTACGGCGGGTTTATTGCCAACCTTTTAATCCCATCGGAGGCCGCTTCCAGCGGCCTTCTCGTTCCGGCTTTAGCCCTCATTTTTCTTTCCCAAATTTATCCCTTGCCTCGTTATGTACAGAGAAGGGGGCCCGATTAATGTCTCGGAATTGTTACTGGGAGATTTAACTGGAACCAGTGGTTTTCTGGCCGTGGACGGATGTCCTGGCACGACGGCTATGGCGTGGTCAGCTTTGGTATATTCAAAGACAAAAGGAGAATCACGCAAGGGGGACGACCATTGCCAGATTGGAAGCCGTTAAGGGCGAGCGGCTAAAGCCGGTATCGAGAAAGCCGCTGGAAGCGGCTTTCGATGATTCATTGGATGCGCTGTCAACCCGCCGTAACGACGGCGGGCCTTAAACCCTCCGGGAATGGCCGCTGAAGCGGCCACGGCCCCTCCCCTCACTTAAAATCTGGTTCAAAAAACCAGATTTCAGGGTCCGGTAACACGTCCACGTCCACGATTACGACCAATCGAATCGTGAGCATTTGTGTAGTTTTCGTCCGCGTAGGCGTGGAAGTGGTCGTGAACGTGTTACCGGACCGTGAAATTTCGTTTTTTTAACCACATTTTCCCGGGAGATCGCCCCGCACCTCCTTCGAAACCCAAGGGTTTACAGAGTATAGCCGGCGGCAAAGCCCGCGTCTTTGGCGGGCGACGCCGCCGGTTGGCAATCCCCCCAAAACGATCCGCCCTGAAGGGGCCTTAGAATTCTTCGCAAATTTGGCCAGGCGCCCAATTTGAACTTTGTATAGCTGCCTGAATAGACCGAATCGTGCAGCCCGTTTAGTTCTTCGACCCGCTATATCTGTGGCGCTCAGGCTCTGCGACGCCTTCAGCGTCGCACCGTTTATGGGAACGGTTAACCGGCGGCGACGCCCCGCAAAAAGCGCGGGCTTTGCCGCCGGCTATACTCTGTAAACCCTTCGGGTTTTACCGCCGGCCCTCACATTCTTGGCTGCGGGTTCACCGGTTCATCTAGCCGTGATCGCCTTTTGTTTCGGTTGTGGCCCTGGCAGTGTAGGCTCGTGAACGTGAACGTGGTCGGCTGTCCTAACGCCAAATTTTGTCGAAAGCGCGAGATAAACCTCAACCTCGATAGGGAGGGCGCGTTGACAGTCAG
>DASXTB010000289.1:0-20819 GCA_036505615.1 Acidobacteriota bacterium | reverse complement strand
GCTTCCTGTTATCAGCAAGGATCTGCAGGTCATTTGTTTTTGTATCAATGACCAATGACAAATGACGCCTTTCCTGCTTCCTGTCTCCTGCCTCCTGCCTCCTGCCTCCTGCCTCCTGCTTCCTGCCGTCTGCCTCCTGCTTCCTGCTTTCCGCCTTCCGCTTTCTGCCTTCTTCAGTTTTCAAGGTTCCCACTTTCCCCTCACATAAGCCAGTGCCTGATCGCGGTCCTGCAATTCTCCTTCCAGCTGCTTGTCTTCCACTTCGCCCAGGATTTCTTTGAACTGCGGGCCGGGTTTGAAGCCGAGAGCAATCAAATCATGACCGTTGATCAGCGGCAGCGGGCTTATTTTCTCAGCACCGAACTCGGCCAGCTTGCGTTTGCAGAACTCATAATTGTCGAGCATTCCATGGCTCGCCAAGCAGTCCAGCCGATGCAATTCCAGATGTTCTGAGAAATTTGGCTTGCGCAGAAATCTTTTCAGCTTCGATTCGCGCATCTCTTGCACGTGCATGAAACGCAGGTGATGCTCCACCAAATCAACGATATTCTCGACCAGTTGATTCTCCATGCGCAGCCGCCGGCCGATTTCTCTGGCCATGATCATGCCGATGTCCACGTGTCCATCGAAGCGAATGCGTTCCTTGATTTGAAAGGTAGGCGGCTTGCCAACATCGTGCAGAAGGATTCCCCAAGCCAGCGAAGCCGTCAGCGGACCGCCGGCTTTTTCAAACATCAGGCGCGTGTGGGTGTAAACGTCTCCTTCGGGATGGAATTCGCGAGGCTGTTCTACTCCGACCATGGCTTGAACTTCAGGGAGCAACACCTCAAGCAGGCGCGAATCGCGCAGCAAATCCAGCCCGTGGGCGCCCCGGCCGCTGGTAAGTATCTTCTCCAGCTCCACGCGCGTGCGCTCGTGACTTACCGCGACTGCTTGCCTGGCTCGTTTGCAAACTGCGCCCCAAGTCAATGACTCGACGTTGAAATCAAGCTCGGCGGCGAAACGAACCGCCCTAAGTATTCGCAGGCGATCCTCGGTGAAGCGAAGGTCCGGGTCTCCAACAGTGCGGAGCACTTTCCGGTCCAGATCCTCGCGTCCCCCGACGTAATCCAACAATTCTCCACTGAACGGGTCGAGAAACATTGCATTGATTGTGAAATCGCGGCGGCGCGCGTCTTCCACTTCGCCCGCGTAATGAACTGAAGTGGGATGGCGGCCGTTTAAATATTCGGCGTCCTTGCGAAAGGTGGCGACTTCAATGTTTTTTTCTTCGACGGGAATCATTACCACGCCGAACTGAGCCCCGACCATGACGGAGTGCGGGAATATTTTCTGGATCTCCTCCGGCGTAGCGCTTGTGGCAAGGTCGATATCGGCGCCGGTTCGCCGGCCCAGCAAATAATCGCGCACTGTCCCGCCGCAAATCAGCACGCGATATCCAGCCTGGCGGATCTTTTGGGCGATTTCAAAGGCCTGGGGGGCGTAGGAAGAAGGAAAGCCAGCCAGAAAATTTTCCATTCTGCGCTATATGAAGCTTTATTAGACCAGTCAAGTCAACAGGATTGAAGTTGCGCCCGGCAGGTGAGGGTTTGAGAGTGTCTCATGACTACAAACCACGGGGGACACTGGGAACACGGGGAAGTTAATGATTCCTTTATCAAAAAATCTTTGCCGCCAATTTCGAAAGCCCTTGTGGTCCCCGTGTTCCCAGTGTCCCCAGTGGCTCAGAGTCTTGAGCCCGCCTCCTTGCCTCGCCCGTTGACATCCTCTACATACGCTCCTGACCTCTACCTCTCGATAATCCGCAACTACCCGCTATAATCGAGTGCATGCATTCCGGGCGACTCTTCTTAATCGCATTCCTTGCGCTGCTCAGTCTGCTGTTGTTGCAACTGATACCCAAACGGAGCACTACTCTAGCCGAATTGACGCCATCGGAGCCGCTGTTTTACTTCGAGATGCATCCGCGCTCGCTGCATTTTGAGAGCTCCAGGGAAAAGGTGCTTGGCCAGTTGGGAGAAGAGCCGGAGCGAATCACAGCAGCGATCGGTAAACTTGCAGAGCGGGAACGCCAGTTGGTGGAGGAGCTGCTGGCCGATCCTGAAACTAACCTGGCGGTTGCGGCCTACAACTTCAATCGCCACACTCCGGATCGAATCCATTTCGATTTTCTGTTCTGCGCCCAAACATCGAGAGACAGATTTCCGGAGTTGTCTGATTTGGCGGGTCGATGGATTGGCCGGGCCATTCCGCCTGCTCGCTATATCGAGATGCAGAAGACTCCGCGACTGGGAGTTTTCATCGGGGAGCCTCCACGACGGCTCTATGTCTATGAAGATTGTCCGACCTACGCCGTCTCAAATTCTCCCGATCTGATTACTCGGTTGCTGGAAATTCGTTACAAGGGACATCCGGCGCTGGCGGGGCAAAGTGACTTTCAGAAGATGGAGCGGGCTGTCAGCAGTTCGGAAGGCGCGCTCTTCTACATGAGTCTGGCAGACTTGGTGAGACAGCGGGATGCTGCTTTGGCTGTGCCGCTTCTCTCGGTGCTTCAGGCGCTGAGAATCAGCGAGTGGCGATGTCTGGGCTATCATTGGAGCGAAGTGCAGGGACAGCTGGTGCAGCGGACAATTTTAATAGAGAGACGCTAGCAGGTCAGGAAGCAGGGGGCAGGAGGCAGGAGGCAGGAAAGGCGTCATTCGTCACTGGTCATTCGTCATTACTATTCTGGATCTCAGGTCTGTATTTTGAGTTCCATTCCGGTCATCAACGCCGATCAGGCGACGAATTGATAGCAGATTGTTAATGTGAAAGATAATTATGGACTGATAACTAATGACAAACGAATGACGAATAGTGATGAATGACCAATGACGATTGACGCTTTTCCTGCCTCCTGCCGTCTGCTTCCTGCCTCCTGCTTCCGCCTTCCGCCTCTCAGGACACTTCGAGATACCCCGGCTTTACGACAGCTTCCCGGATGTTGTAGGGAAGTTTAAAAGGCTTGGTGAGATCGAACGGTGGATTCTGTCTTTTTGTCACAGTGTTGATCAGCGAGTTAACGATAGATGGCGGAATATCCACTTCATTTATCCGGGCGCCGGTAATCGTGTATTGACCGAGGCCGCCATGCGTAACCAGTGAACCATCCGCAGACAGGAACTGTTTTCCCGCGAGAATCGTCTGCATCAGGATTCGAGTGACCTTGTCTTTGTCTTTCTGAGGAACGCTGTCTACGTTCACAACGGCGTAGGTGCTGAGAGAACCGTCGCGAAGTTTGACAAAAAGCGCCTCCACGCCCTGGACGTTCTCCTTTTCCACCAGATAGGAGAGATACGAATTCAACTCCGGTTCCGTAATCTTATAGCGCGGCCCGGGGCCAGACTCACTCTTATTGCGGGTCTCAATGCTGTCCAGGATTCTCTCCACTTTGCGGGCCTCGCGATCGCGAATTTCCCGCCTTTTTACGGGAGGCGGGGGGAAGGCGTCCTGCGCCATAGAGGACGCTATTTGACCCTCGGTCAGGTATAGACACCCGGCTGCCACCAAGCCGGCTAGAATCAAGAACCACCACTTTCTCATGCGTGTTTTACTCCGCTTTCCATTTACCTTCATTTTTATACAGATGCCGATTGTCTTCTGGCAGGTCAAATCTTCGCCAGGCCAAAATAGCCGTCTTCCCTGCCACTAATAAGAGTAACCGGAATAAGGAAGGTTGCAAGTGGCTCTTGGTCGCTCCCCGCTACTTGCCTGCCTGCTCTTTGGCGGGAACGGCTTCGACCGGAAGGTGCTGGCTTTGTTCGAGATCTTCAATGTACTTTTCCGCAGCCACAGCCGCGGTTGTTGCGTCGCCGGCGGCAGTGGTAATTTGCCGCACCAGCTGCGCCCTGATGTCACCTGCTGCGTAAACGCCTGGAACGGAGGTTTGCATGTTACGGTCCGTGAGCAGATAGCCCTCAGTGTCGTGGTCCAGATGCCCGCGGAAGTAACTCCGGTTGGGGATATAGCCGATGAAGATAAAAACTCCCTGCAGGTCGAGCTGGCGTCGTTCGTTAGTCTTTAAGTTGCGGACAGTGGCCCTTTCCACCTCTTTGTCTCCCCCGATTTCCTCCATTACCGAATCGAGAACGAACTCAATCTTTTCGTTTTTCATCGCGCGCTCGATGAAAATCTTCTGAGCCCGAAATTCGTCTCGGCGGTGCACCAGGTAAAGTTTCTTGACGTATTTTGTGAGGTATATGGATTCTTCAACTGCGGAATTCCCGCCGCCCACAACGGCGATTACCTGATTTTTGAAGAACGGGCCATCGCAGATCGCGCAGTAGCTGACACCCTTGCCGGCAAGCCCTTTCTCGCCCGGGATTCCCAGCTTCCGGGGATACCCCCCGCTGGTAATGATCAATGCTTTGGCCTGGTACTGTCCCTCGTGCGTGCGCACAATCTTCTCGCTAGGGTGCATTTCAATCACTTCTTCAATCCGAATCTCGGTTCCAAAAGTGCGAGCTTGTTTCTCGAATCTCTCCGAAAGCTCCAGGCCGGTGATGATTTCAAAACCGGGATAATCTTCAACCTTTTCCGTATTCAAAAGCTGGCCTCCAGGCGCCAGCTTGTCCAGAAGCAGTGTAGAAAGTTTTGCGCGAGCCGTGTAAAGGGCTGCTATCAACCCCGCCGGCCCCGCGCCGATAATGATTACGTCGTAATGCTTCATTTAATCTCCAGGTATTTCCAATCAGGATAGAAAATTATCGCCCAAAAATGAACTCAAATTGCGCCGCCTATCTAACCCGCTACCGGCAAGCACGAGGAGCCGCAAAAGCGGTAAGGGCCTTACTATTATGCCTGATTGCCCTATTGTGTTTCAGGGGCCCGCCAAAACGCGAAGGATCTAGCCGGCTCCGCCCTTCCAGTTGCCTGCCACTGCCAGGACAGCGCGGATCCGCAACAGAAGGTCGCTGATCCTGAAGGGCTTCATGATGTATTCGATCGCCCCTTTTTCCATTCCCTTAACTTTGAGTTTTGGTTCAGATCTGGAAGTGAGGAAAACAATGGGCATTTGCCTGAATTCTGGTTTTTCCCGAATTTCAGAGCAAAGCTCCAAACCCGATTTGCGAGGCATTTCTATATCAAGAATTACCAGGTCGGGTTGCGCCCGCTGGATTCCTTCCAGCGCTGTTGTCGGGTCGCTAAGGGTTATTAGCTCAAACTCCTCACCTGCCAGCGTGGCAGAGACCAGCGTCAGGATGTCCGAATCGTCGTCCACCAGGCAGATGCGCCAGGCCATCCTCAGTCTCCCGTCATTGGGTACTCTTCTTAAACAGCGTAAGAATGCGGCACGAAGAAAGCTCGACGGGCAGGCCGGTTCGTTCACCGATGAAAATAGAATCTATTTCCTGTATAGCTTCCTGCATCACTGCCAACCGTTGTGGGTTCAAAGTCAATCGCTTCGCCTTAAACCAATCCAAGAACTTCTCAAACGCAGTCGCGGCTTCCGTGATGCGGGGAATTCCAAAGGAAGCGCCGCTGCCGACCAGGTTATGGATGGCGCGCTCGAACGCCTGAAATACTTCCACATCATCCGGCTTGCCAGCCCAGTCGGCCAAAAGGGCGCGCAGGTTCTCTACCTTTTGAGGAGACTCCGAAAGGTACATCTTTCGCATCCGCTGCTCTAGCGCTTTGTCGGCTGTCATCGGAAGATCCACTGCAGCTAAACTTTAACCTCGCGAGCTGATTTTCACAACTTTGCAAAGGGATCGCTGGTCCTTATATATTGGTACCTGTGACCGATCCTTTGCACCATTTGTCCCGGGCGCGCGAGAAGGCGCCGAGCAACTTGGCCGGCACCGGACCGTCCGGATCCTTCGAGTCGGTCGAACGATCCTACGAAGCCCTTCGCTCCGACGCGGCCCTGGTACAGCTTGGCTTCCTCTCTGCCTTTGAAGTTCTTGGGCCCGATGCCACCGATTTCCTGCAGGGGATGATCTCCAATGACGTCATGCAGATTGCGGCTGGACAGGGCTGCCTTGCGGTTATCCTCACTCCAATCGGAAAATTGATCGCGGACCTGACGGTCTTAAAGTTTTCGAAGGAGAAATTCTGGCTGGTATGTCGTTCCGAACTAAAAGGGAAGACAATGGACGCATTGAAGCGTTTTATTGTATCCGACCAGGTCGACGTAAAGGATCTGCCCGCAAAGAGCGCAATTGGAATCATTGGCCCTCGCTCCGGTGAGCGGTTGGAGCGCTTGGCCGGGTCGCGGCCGCAACGACCCTACGAACATCGCGAGATGCTCTTGGACGGCCACATCGCGTTGCTGACAAGGGACACGCGTTACGGCGTCGACGGCTACCAGATCTGGTTTTCCCAGGATGGCGCGATGCAGCTCACGCAGCAGATAGAAAAGAAATGTGAAGTTGCGCGTGCCGATCCGGAAGCATTCGAGACCCTCAGGATTGAGGCGGGCGTTCCCGTATACGGGACCGACTTTGACGAAACCAACATCCCGCTTGAAGCTAACTTGGATAATGCGCTTAATTTTCAAAAGGGGTGTTACACCGGCCAGGAAGTGATCGCGCGCGTCACTTATCTGGGGAGCGTAAGCAAAAAACTGGCGGGCCTGGTGGTGGAAGGAGACACTGTTCCAAAAGCGGGCGAAGAAGTACTTGTCGACGGCCGGCAAATCGGGCGCGTTACCAGCGCCGCACGTTCTCTGCGGCTGAGGCGCCCGATAGCCCTTGCCTATATTCAGAAGCTGTTCTTGAAACCGGGGACGCGAGTGGAACTGAAAATATCCGGGTGCGGGGCAAGTGTTCAGTCCCTCCCTCTGGTGCCGGCACAATGACCATCCTCCCTTTCCGCGCATTTCGCTTCAATCCGTCCCGCGTCGGCCGATTGGGTGACGTAGTTACTCAGCCCTACGACAAAATCGATGCCGCGATGCAGGCGGCCTACTATCGGAAAAGCCCCTATAACGTTGTTCGAATCATCAAGTCGCGTGAAGTTGGAGTGCGGGGAGATGAAGGCTATGTAGTAACAGGCCGGCTATGGAGTCAATGGCTGCAGGAGGGAATTTTAGTTCAGGAGACGGATCCGGCTTACTTTTTGTATCGACAAAACTTTTCCCTGGATCAGAAGCAATATGTTCGCCATGCGTTGGTTGGACTGTTGGACCTAAGCCGGTCGGACAGAGTTCTGGCACACGAAAGTACGCTTTCCGGCCCAAGAATGGATCGGCTCAAACTGATCCGACAGACGGAAAGCAACGATGGCCTGATTTTTCTGCTATACCGCGATTCCAGCGGCAGTCTGCTGGAGCTGGCAGAGATCGTGGTTGGGCAATCGCCACTGGAATCAGTGGTTGATGAATACCGGACACGAAATGAGATTTTTCGGCTCCCTCCTTCCTGCTGGCAGCGTGTCCAGTCGGTTCTGAACAATAGCGACTACGTTATTGCTGATGGTCACCATCGTTTTGTGGTGGCTCTTCAGTTTATGAAAGAATGCCTGGCAAAGAACTGGGTGCCTGTTGCCACCGAAAGCTTCGATAAGCGCATGGTAGCTCTGGTAGAGATGTCCGATCCTGGGCTGTTAATTCTTCCCACTCATCGGGTGTTATTTGGGATCGGAGGATTCAATCTTGCTTCCTGGGAGAAGAAGATGTCGGCGCGATTTGAAAAACAGCAGGCTCAGGATTTGGCCGATCTTCTGCCAAGGCTGCGGGCGGCGGGAGCAGGCAGTTTTGGCGTGCTGGCTGCCAATCGCTGGGCCGTTTGGACCCGGAGTCAGCCGCCCACCGAAGGGGAACTGGACGTTGCCATTCTTCACCACGATATTTTGGGCAGGACTCTGGGAATTACCGAACAACAAGTCGCTGATGAATCCCACGTACGGTATTTCCGCGAAGCGGATGAAGCGGCGCGAGACGTAAAGCTCGGCAACGGACAACTGGCATTCTTTCTAAATCCGACACGAATCGAGCAGGTGGAAGGTTGTGCGCGGCGACATCAGGTGATGCCTCAGAAATCGACCGATTTCTTTCCAAAGATGCTGAGTGGATTATTGTTCATGAAAATGGAAATCGATAAACGGCAGTAATCGGTGGCCAGTTCCCAGTTGCCAGTTCCCAGTTGCCAGTTCCCAGTGGCCAGTTCCCGGTTTCTGGTTCCCAGGTGCCGGTAGACAACCCGGAACTGGGAACCAGGAACTGGCAACTGGGAACTAGCAACTGGCATCTGGCTTCACAGCCACTTGTCTGGCGGGCTGTCCCGCTTTAGAATCATAAGCGTTGGTACCAAGTCCGGCGCTCGTTTGAAATCCTTGAAACCGTTGAAGGATTGGAGATAGGCACCCATGAAAGCAGCAACGGTAGTCGAAGAAAACCTCGTGCGCGTGCTGGGGGACGGCGGCCGGGTCGAAAAGGACAAAGATCCAGGTCTTTCTGACGACGACCTTCTGACTTTGTACCGCACCATGCTGCTGACTCGCCTGCTGGACGAGCGCATGGTGAAGTTCCAGCGGCAGGGCCGCATCGGCTTCTACATTGGATCGACAGGGGAAGAAGCGGCCATCGTGGGAGCCGCTTTCGCCATGGGCCGGGAAGACTGGCTGGTCCCCTCCTACCGAGAATTGGGCGCCGCATTCCTGCGCGGATTCTCCCTGCGTGAATTTATCTGCCAGTTGTTCGGAAACGCGGAGGATTTGATCAAAGGGCGCCAGATGCCCATCCATTACGCGTCCTCACGGTTTCGCGTGCTTTCCATTTCCAGTCCCGTAGGCACTCAAATTCCACATGCGGTCGGGATTGCCATGGCCGCCAGGATTCGTAAAACCAGGGAAGTGGTGCTGGTATTTCTTGGCGAGGGAGCCACATCTGAGGGCGATTTTCACACCAGTATGAATTTTGCCGGGGTATTCAAAACGCCATGCGTATTTGTTTGCCGAAATAATCAGTGGGCCATCTCAGTACCGCGCGACAAGCAGACCGCTTCCGAGTCGATCGCCATCAAGGCCAGAGCCTACGGTTTCGAGGGTGTCCAGGTGGATGGTAACGATGTGCTGGCCGTTTACGCCACAACGAAAGAAGCGTTCCAGAAGGCTCGGCGTGGCGGCGGCCCAACCTTCATCGAAGCCTTTTCTTACAGATTGGGCGCTCACAGCACCAGTGACGATCCGCGCGTTTATCGCTCCGAAAACGAAGTTCTGGATTGGATGAAAAGAGACCCTCTGGTGCGTTTTCGCCAGTATCTGGAGAAAAAGAAGTTGTGGGACAAAGAACGCGACGAAAAGCTGACGCACGACTTAAACCACGATATCCTGGCGACGCTGAAGGAAGTCGAGAAAATAGGTCCACCCCCTGACCAAAGCCTTTTTGAGGACGTCTTCGGCACTATGCCCTGGCATCTTCGCGAGCAACGGGACGAACTTCTCCAATGGCTGAAAGAGAAGGGAGATAAGCTTGAAAATAATTAAGAATCGCAGGTGGCAAGTCGAAAGTCGAAGGTCGAAAGTCGAAGGTCGAAGGTCGAAAGTTGAAAGTCCAAGGTCGATTGTTCAGGGTCGAAAACCCCAAGGTCGCACATGTCTTAGCCTGAAACTTCCGAGCTCGGCTGGCCTTTCGACTTTCGACCTTCGACTTTCGACTTTTGACTTTGGACTTTCGACTTGGAACTTGCGACCTTCGACTTGCGACCTGCGACAAGAGCCTGGCGGCAGCTACCGCGCGGGGAGATCTCCATGCCGGTAATGAACATCATTCAGGCCGTCAACGACGCGCTGCGCATCGAAATGGAGCGCGATGATCGGGTCGTTGTGATGGGCGAAGATGTGGGGAAGTTTGGAGGCGTGTTTCGCGCCACCCAGGGTTTGTACGAGAAGTTTGGCGAAGATCGTGTCTTTGATACGCCGCTGTCCGAAGCCGGGATCGTAGGAACGGCGATCGGTATGGCGCTTTATGGCCTGCGGCCCGTACCGGAGATTCAATTTGCCGATTTCATCTATCCTGCATTTGATCAGATTGTGAGCGAGTTGGCCAAGTATCGTTATCGCTCTGGCGGACAATATTCGTGTCCCCTGGTCATTCGCGCCCCTTACGGCGGCGGGATCAAAGGCGGCCACTATCATTCGCAGAGTCCGGAGGCCTACTTTATCCACACACCCGGCTTGAAGGTAGTAATTCCATCGAATCCTTATGATGCCAAGGGATTGCTGATATCAGCAATCCGCGATGAGGATCCGGTTTTGTTTTTTGAGCCGAAGCGGATCTACCGAGCTTCAAAAGGGGAAGTTCCGGAAGGAGACTACGCAACTCCGCTGGAGAAGGCGGCTTTGGTGTGCGAGGGGGAGCATTGCACGGTCATAGCGTACGGAGCCATGTTGCACACTGCCCGCGAGGCGGTCGCTCTGGCCGCTGAAGAGGGAATACGCTGTGATCTATTGGACCTTCGCACGCTGCTGCCCTTTGACGTGGAGGCTATTCTCGAGTCGGTAAAGAAAACCGGCCGCGCGGTAGTGGTTCACGAAGCTCCCAGGACCTGTGGTTTTGGCGCCGAGCTTTCTGCCACCATCCATGAACGAGCTTTGCTCCATTTGGAAGCGCCCGTGCTTCGAATCACCGGATTTGATACACCCTTTCCGTACACCCTGGAGCACGACTACCTTCCGGATGCACAAAGGGTGCTGTCGGGGATAAGGAAAACGGTGAAGTTTTAGGGATCACCCGTTGTCCGTTGCCAGTAGTCAGTTGTCCGTGGTTCGTTGTCCCTAGTTTATTAGGGGATGACATCAGGAATCGCGGCTGTGCCGCTGAATTAGGAAACAGCATCCCGAGATCGTTGAATTTCTGGGCTAGCGGGACAGTTATGTTTGGTGGGCTCCTCTAGGCGTGACAACAGACAACTGACCACGGACAGCGGACTTGCGGAGTGAACATGCCATTTGAATTCAAGCTTCCTGATATCGGCGAAGGAGTGGTTGAAGGCGAGATCATCAACTGGCTGGTGAAGGAAGGAGATGCTGTTCACGAGGATCAGCCTCTTCTGGAAATCATGACCGATAAGGCCACCGTCGAAATTCCTTCGCCGCGCGCCGGCGTGATCATGCGGCGTATCGGGAACGAGGGAGACCTGGTCAAGGTCGGAGCGACCCTCGTCGTCATAGGCGAAAAGGACGGCGAGACTTCCCCGGTGGCACACTCCAGGGAGACACCCACCCCACAGGCTGCGGATTCGACCTCCCCCAGGTCCGAAAGCCGCGCCCAACCACAAGGTGAAAGCAAAGAGGCCTCCGTTCAGACCGTTGCTGCGGAGGCTTCCGGCGACGGCTCGGAGCGTAAGCTCGCCACCCCAGCGACTCGGCGGCGTGCTCGTGAAATGGGAGTCGACCTTTCTATCGTCACTGGAACCGGCCCGCAGGGGCGTATTACCAGGGAAGATCTGGAAGCTGCCGCCACTGAGGACAAAAGGATTTCTGCGCCGGCGGCTGCTGACGAGCGCATTCCCCTCAAAGGCCTGCGCAAGAGAATTGCCGACAAAATGGTCCGTTCTAAACAAACTGCGCCCCATTACAGCTTCGTTGAAGAAGTGGACGTCACTTCCCTTGTGCAGTTGCGCAATGAAGCAGAAACATTGGCGAAAGAGAAGCACGTCAAGATTACTTACCTTCCATTCATTATCAAGGCGGTTGTAGCCGGTTTGAAGAAATATCCGCCGATGAATGCGATCCTCGATGAGCAGGCGCAGGAGATTGTGCTGAGAAAGCAGTACCACATCGGAGTTGCTGCGGCGACCGATCAGGGACTGGTCGTTCCTGTAGTCAAGGGTGCGGACGCCAAAACGATCTGGGAGATTGCTGCCGAAATCCAGCGACTCGCTGAAGACGCGCGGCGCGGAAAATCAAAGCTGGAAGACCTGCAGGGCTCCACGTTCACCATCACCAGCCTTGGCCCTCTGGGCGGAATTTTAGCGACTCCGATTATCAATTATCCGGAAGTGGCCATTCTGGGAGTGCATAAAATCCGACTTATTCCCCGGTACATCGACGACGCGCTGCAGCCGCGTCACATGATGTACATCAGTCTCTCGCTGGACCACCGGGTTGTCGACGGCGTCATCGGCGCTCACTTTGCAGCGGAAGTAAAGCGCCTCTTGGAATCTCCCGCACTATTGTTCCTTTAGTCGGTGGAGCAGCCACCAAGGTTTTCAGCCTCGAAGAGGCGTCAGTGAGTAGCCCCGTCCGTGAGGGCGGGGATGAGAAAGCAAAAACCGTTCTGAGCTCCGAAGGAGCGACACAGATGTGCCGGTCCTTCGGAGCTCGAAGATTCTTTTATTTTTGTCACGTAAACCCCGCCCTTACCAGGGATTATTCATGAATTAAAAGAACGAGCCACGGATTTACGCTGATTACACGGATAAGTTCGGGGTCGGGGGATGGGCACGACGAACGACTTCGTATATCACATTGCAAGTTGGCGCCCAGCCCCCGACCCCGATCTTATCCGTGTAAATCCGTGTAATCTGTGGCCGGTTCGTTCAGTTCATGAATAATCCGGGTTACGGACGGGGCTACTCACTGACGGCTCTTCGAGCCTGAACGATCAGACAAAACTATATTTGCGGTCCTCGCCCATGACTCCAACTGCTCGTGACGTTGCTTCACCGAAAATGCAGCAAGTGCTTGACGAACAAGGTCGAATTCTCTCTGACCGTCCTGACCTGTCCTCCGAAGCCTTGGTCCAGTTGTATCGGCACATGCTTCGAATCCGCGTAATCGACGAGCGCATACTGATCCTGCAGCGGCAGGGACGGGTGGGATTTTACGGCACCTGCACCGGTCAGGAGGCGGCCATTATTGGAAGCGCGTTTGCCTTGGAGCCGGATGACTGGATTTTTCCGGCGATACGCGAAGGAGGCGCTGCGTTGATGCGCGGCTATGCGCTGGATCATTATGTTTCCCAGGTGATGGGCGACAGGAACGACCTGACCAAAGGGCGCCAGATGCCTTGCCACTACTGCGATCGGTCTGTCAACTATGTGAGCTGGTCCAGCTGCATTGCCACTCAACTACCTCAGGCTGTGGGCGCGGGCATGGCGATGAGGTTAAGAAAGCAAACGTCGCTTGCCATGGCCTACCTAGGAGATGGCGCCACCTCCGAAGGAGACTTTCATGTGGCCATGAATTTTGCGGGAGTGATGCGCGCCCCTGTTTTGTTTTTTTGCCAAAACAATCAGTGGGCCATTTCTGTCTCCGTCAAACAGCAGACTGCTTCCGAAACGATTGCCATCAAGGCCGTCGCTTATGGGATTCGAGGACTGCGGGTGGATGGAAATGACGTTTTGGCTGTCTATCGTGAAACCCGGCGCGCCGCTGATTCGATTCGGAAAGGTGAGGGCCCGGTATTTATCGAAGCATTGACCTACCGCATGGGGGCTCACTCATCCTCGGACGATCCCAGCCGGTACCGGGACGAGAGCGTTACTGAACAGTGGAAGAAAAAAGATCCCCTGCTTCGATATCGTGCATATTTAGAAAAGAGCAATTTGTGGAGCGCGAAACACGAGCAGGATCTAGTGGAAGCCGTCCAAAGTGAAGTCAACGACGCTGTCAGAAAGGCGGAAGCCGCTGGTCCTCCCGAAAAGCAAACGCTGTTTGAAGATGTTTATGCACAAAAACCGTGGCACCTGAAAGAGCAGGAGGGCGACTAGCGGACTACCCATTGCGGATTGCGGATTTCGGATTGCGGATTATTCCATTGCGGGTTTCGGATTGGGGATTTCGGATTTCGAAATCGCGGATTGAGATGATGGGGCGCTGTTCCCAATCCGCAATCCGAAATCGTCAATCCGCAATTGATAGTGGAGATCATTCATGAGCACGAAGCAGGTAGATGCGTTGGTCGTCGGCGGAGGACCTGGCGGCTATGCCGCTGCGATCCGCCTGGCGCAGTTGGGCATGAAAACCTCCCTGGTTGAGCGAACCCGCCTGGGCGGAGTCTGTCTGAACGTCGGCTGCATCCCCTCCAAGGCGCTCATCTCCGCCTCCAAGCTGGTTGAGAAGATTCGCACTGCCGAGATCATGGGAATCAGCGCCGGTCCGGTTAAAGTGGACTTGAAGAAGATGCAGCAGTGGAAGACCGGAATTGTGGACAAACTGACCGGTGGGGTTGCACAACTGTGCAAAGGGAATGGCGTGGAAGTAATTCAAGGGACGGCCCGATTCAAGAACCGAGAAGAAGTTGAAATTACCGGTGATGTCAACACCACGGTTCGCGCCAAGAGTTTTGTCATAGCTACTGGTTCGAGTTCTGTCGAGCTGAAGGGGTTTGAATTTGGAGGGAGAATCCTGGGGTCCACGGAAGCCCTCGCGCTCAGTGAAATTCCTAAACGTTTGGCGGTGCTGGGCGGCGGTTACATTGGGCTGGAACTGGGAACTATGTACGCCAAGCTGGGCTCTCAGGTCGTGGTCGTAGAAATGATGGATCAATTGTTGCCCGGTTTTGATCCTGAAATTGTCCGCGTGCTGGCCCAGAAGCTGAAGAAACAAGGGGTGACTGCTTACGTGAACGCGAAAGCTACAAAAGTGGACCAACGTAAAGATGGAATCAAGCTCACCATCCAGATGGGAGATAAAAGTGAGGCAGTGGAGGCGGATTATCTGTTGGTTACGGTCGGCCGCCGACCAAACAGCGAAAACCTGGGTCTCGACGCTGCCGGAGTCAAGGTAGATTCGCGAGGTTTCATTCCAGTGGATAAAAGCCTGCGAACCAGCGTCAGCAATATTTACGCTATTGGAGACGTGGTGGGAAATCCAATGCTGGCTCACAAAGCCAGCAAGGAAGCCGAAGTCGTTGCTGAGGTGATTGCGGGAAAATCGGCCCAGTTGGATTACCGGGGTATTCCGGCCGTGGTGTTTACCGACCCGGAGGTGGCCACTGTGGGGATGAGTGAAAAGGAAGCCAAGGAAAAAGGTCACGAAACCGCGGTGGGCAAGTTTCCCTTTGCAGCCAGTGGTCGGGCGCTCTCGGTTAACGAACCGGAAGGTTTCGTCAAAATAGTGACCGATGAAAAGACCAAGGAGATACTGGGCGTGCATATCGTCGGACCGGACGCTTCGGATTTGATTGCGGAGGCGGTGTTGGCGATTGAGATGGGCGCCTACGCCGAAGACATCGCGCTAACCATTCATGCACATCCTACGCTGGCGGAATCGGTGATGGAGGCTGCCAAGGTCTCGCTGGGCGAGGCGATTCACGTGTTGAACAAATAATGGGACACGGATGACGCGGTGTACACGGACTCCACCAGCGAGTTCATATGGCGAGAACTTTTCCGTGTTGTCAGTGTAATCCGTGTCCCAAAAATGATGGCCGACACCAGGAAAGATCGCACAAATGGGACACGGATGACGCGGTGTACACGGACTCTATTAGGGGGTCAACGTGGCGAGAACTCTTCCGTGTTGCGACTGTAATCCGTGTCCAAAAAAGAAGACCTGCACCACGAAAGGTCACCTTTGAATCTGTTGTCATAGATCTTTCGCTTGCATTGCGGCTTTGGCCCGAAATTCAATAAGAGGCCCACTTCGTAACGTGTCGCCTTCAGATAATTCAAAAGTTGCGCTTCATGCTCTTCTGCCAGCGACTTTACTGCCTTGAGTTCCACGATCACCAAGTCGTTCACAAGCAAATCTGCAAAGTATTCACCCACTACCGTTTCCCCGAAATACACGGTGATGGGAGCTTGTTGTGCAACGGTCAGGCCGAGTCTTCGACCAGCGATGGCAGTTGAGTTTTCATACACCTTCTCCAGGAACCCATAACCCAGCGCTCCATAAACTTCAAAGAACGCTTTCAGGATTAGCTCAGTAATCTGACCGTGCTTGAAATGTGCTCCCATAACGCTCCTTCAATAGACATAACTGGTCAATTGGGTTTTTTGCGAAGGCTCCCCGGGCCGGGTTGTAAGAAATCTTATGTAAACCCCTGATTCGTCAAAGAATCTAAGAATTTGAAATGCGAAGAAATTACTTATTTTTCTTGCTGATTTCCCAGTTCTTAACAGTCTCGCTCCTGGCGGCGCCTGCCGAAACGGGGCGCCGGTCTGCGCTGGCTGAGTCGCTGAAGCCCTACAAACCGTCCGCAGGCGAGCCGTGGAATTACGAGCGGGCCGCGCACCTGCTGCGGCGCGCCGGATTTGGGGGAGATTATGCGCAGGTCCAGCAGTTCGTGAGGCTCGGACCGGAGAAGGCAGTTGACCGGTTGGTGGCTCCTGACGCGGAGGCTCTGGCTAGCTTTGAACAACAGGTCGCTGACTTGAAGGCCGACTTGGGCGAGCGCGAGGACATCAAGGCCTGGTGGATCTACCGCATGTACTACTCGCCGGCGCCTCTGCAGGAAAAATTGGCGCTGTTTTGGCACAATCACTTTGCGACTTCGATGCGCAAGGTGCGCGCGCCCGAGCTGATGATTCAGCAAAATGAGCTGTTCCGAAAGTTCGCTCTGGGAAATTTCCAGCGCCTGGTGCTGGAGGTGTCCAAGGATCCGGCGATGATTCAATGGCTGGACAACAGCGACAACCTGAAAGGGAAACCGAATGAGAACTATGCGCGGGAACTGATGGAGCTTTTTACCATAGGGATTGGACATTACACAGAGCAGGACATCAAAGAAGCGGCCCGCGCCTTTACCGGCTGGCAAATGGATTTCACGGGCTTCTATTTCAATCCCCAGCAGCATGACTTTGACCAAAAGACATTCATGGGGCAAACCGGCCCGTTTAACGGAGGCGATATTATCCGCATCATCATGCAGCAGCCGTCCGCCCCGGAGTTCATTTCCAGGAAACTGTTTCAGCTTTTTGCTTACGACAATCCTGATCAGGCCACGGTCAAGGAGCTGGCGTCGATTCTGGTCGCCAACCGCTATGAAGTCCGCCCCGTAGTCGAGAAGATTCTGCGGTCGCGCGCGTTCTTCTCTGAAAAGTCCATGCAAGCTCAGATTAAGAGTCCGGTGGAGTTCGTCGTAGGCACTGCCAAGGCGCTGGACTTGGAATTGGACGCGCGCGGCGCCAAGATGCTGGCGCGGGCGGCTGCGCAGATGGGCCAGAGTCTATTCGAACCTCCCAGTGTGAAGGGGTGGGACGGTGGCCGTGCCTGGATCAACACGGCAACGCTCTTGAACCGGCAGAATTTTACCCAACAACTGACGCAAAATCGCGCCAGGCAATTGGTCGAGCTGGGCAAGAGACTCAACATCTCCGGAAAGGAGCGCGACCAGGCGCTCGATCTGTATGCCCAGGCGATATTGCAGCGCCCGTTGGCTGATAAGGACCGAGCTTCGTTGATGCCTTACATGGAGAAAATCGACGCCAATCTTGATCCGGGCGCGTGGCGAGAGTTGACATATCAAATCTTGTCGCTGCCGCAGTATCAGCTGAATTAGGTCGCAGGTCGCAAGTCGCAGGTCGACAGGTCAGATGACTTGTGACCTGTGGACTTGGTGACCTGTGACAGGAGTAACACAAATGACGAATCGAAGGGACTTTCTGAAGAATGGAATTTTTCTGGCAACCGCAGCATCGTTCCTGCCCAATTTCCTGATACGAACGGCTCTCGCTGAACAAAAACTGCCTGCGGGAGAGCGGCGCTTTCCCATTCTGGTCGTATTGCAGATGACCGGCGGCAATGATGGGCTGAACACCGTAATCCCCTACCGCGATGATCGCTACTATCAGGTGCGTCCTACCCTGGGAATTCAACGGTCGGCCGCCCTTTCGCTTACCGATGATTTAGGACTCCACCCTTCGATGTCAGGGATGAAAGATCTCTTCCAGGCGGGAAACCTTGCCGTCCTCCAAAACGTAGGATACCCGAATCCAAACCGGTCCCATTTTCGGTCCATGGAAATCTGGCACACGGCTGCTCCTGAAAAAATCGAGCGCACCGGTTGGATCGGCCGCTATTACGACCGCTATCTGCAGAGCCTGAAGAATCCGCTGGCGGCAGTTAACATCGGACAAGAATCGCCGCTCTCGCTGGTCGGCAATGGATCAGCAATCCCGTCGATCAACAATCCTTCTCAGTACCGGCTGGTTGAAGGCAACGCCGGCATGATGGAGGCTTCGGCAACGTCGCAATCGACTCTCGACTTTATTCAGGAGACTGCAGTCAACGCCTATCACAGTTCACTGGACCTGCAGAAAGCCTTGAAGAGTTACCAGTCGGGTGTCACTTATCCTCAGGGAGCACTAGCCGCAGGCTTGAAACTGGTGGCGCAGATGATCGCCTCGGATTTGGGAACGCGCATCTACTACTTGTCTTTTGGAAGTTTCGACACGCATCGGAATCAGGACAACCAGCATGCAAATTTGCTGCGCGGCATGAGTGAGGCCCTGGGTGCTTTTGCTCAAGACATGAAACAGATGGGGATGTGGGATAACACGCTGGTGATGACATTCTCTGAATTCGGGCGCCGCGTTGCTGAGAATGGCAGCCGCGGCACCGACCATGGCACTGCAGCCCCAATGTTCGTAGCTGGCGGCAAAGTGCGCCCGGGAATTTACGGCGGTATCCCGGATTTAGGGAACCTGGACAGCGGGGACCTGAAATTCCAGATTGACTTCCGCTCAGTGTACGCGACGATTGTGCGAAACTGGCTGCAGAGCGATCCGCGGCAGGTGCTGGGGCAGGATTTTCCGACTTTGAGATTTATTTAGGGGTAGTTAGCGACTCTGTGTAGCAAGTTGGCAGAATCAATTCTATGAAAACGAATATAATTTTCTCGATTGTCCTTCTCGGTTTCGGCCTGTCAGCCTTCGGACAGGCCCCTCTTGAAACCAAGCCTGACGCTCAGGCTCAGAAGAAACCTGCAGCCCGCGAGTTGTCCCCGCAGCGGGAAAAAATGCGGGAGCGCATTGCAATCCAGACGTTTAACATGCTGGATACAAACCGGGACGGTTTCATTGACGTTGATGAGTTCCGCGCCATGGTGCCGAAATATTTCTTTCGGCGTTTGGACACTAATGGCGACGGCAAGATTGACAAGGAAGAATGGCTGGATGCCAAGGGTGGCGGGGGGCGTTTCCAGGGCCTGCGCCGCTACCGGGAGTTTTTCATCGCGGACAGAGACCTAGATGGCCGCCTTTCGCGCAGCGAATACAATGGATCCGATTTTCAGCGATTGGACCTCAATCACGACGGTTATCTGTCCTTGGACGAATGGAAGCGGCGAGACTGGGAAGAGACGAACCGCAAGATCGAAGAGGCCCTTCGCACCTATGATCGAAACCACGACGGCAAGGTGACCCGCAGTGAATTCGGCGGGAAGGCTGAAGAGTTTGATCTGCTTGATACCGACATGGATGCCGAAATCACGCGGGCAGACATCCGCCATTGAGACTTTCCAATTCAGAAATATTCAGCACAAAGACAGCGCGGCAGAGCCGCAACCAAAAAAAGACCGTTCACGTTCACGTCCACGACTACGGCCAATCGAATCGTGAGAGATTGTGTATTTTGGTCTGCGTAGGCGTGGACGTGGACGTGGACGTGATCGTGAACGTGAGCGGCTTTATTGGGGTCGCGGGCTTTGCCGTGCTGCGTCTTCCTGCCGAATGTTTGTGAATAATCCAGGTTGAGCGGGCGTGGATTCCTGGCCGTTCGCCCTCCATTTCGGCCCATTCGCCAAAAATCTGTTTGCCTATTCCTTTTCCTCCTGTAATTTGGTACGCGAAGAAGAAACATTTTTGCTAAGGTTCGCGTAATATTTTTCGCGATCCTTGCGCCCAGATGAATCCGCTGGAGAAATTGCTATGAAATATGGCAAATTGATCTTGAAGAACATCTTTCGCAACAAGAGACGGGCTCTGCTCACCGCTTCCAGCATGGCAGTCTCGCTCTTCTTGATCGTGACGCTGGCGACGATCTTCACCGAGCTGACTCGGGGCAGTAGCCATGCCAATCCTCTGAGGCTGATCTCGCGCCATGCCGTTTCGCTGGTTTACAGTTTGCCGATCGCCTACAGCCAGCGAATTGAGTCTGTTCCGGGAGTAAAATTCGCGCTCCCTTATGACTGGTTTGGTGGAATTTACAAGGACCAGCGCAATTTCTTCGCCAATTTCGCCGTTGACGCAAAGAAGCTTCGGCCTTACCTCTCGGAAATAAGCATGCCCGACGATCAATGGGACGCGTTCATCCGGGATCGTCAGGGGGCAATAGTGGGGAGGAAGCTGGTAGAGCGGTTCGGATTCCAGGTGGGCCAGAGGATCACGCTGAAGAGCGTGATTTATCGAATTGAACCCGAAATGATCATACGGGGAGTCTATTCAGGACCGCCTGGCACAGATGAAAAAACTCTCATGTTTCACTATCAGTACTTCAATGAGATGGCGCCCCCCTGGCATAAAGACAGGGTCGGAACCATCGGCATTATGGCTAATACTGCCGAAGACGTTCCTCGAATTTCCAAGGACGTGGATTCGATGTTCCTTAATACCGATGCTCCCACCAAGACGGAAAACGAACGTGAATTCGCCATGAGCTTTGAAACCATGATGGGCGGAGTCAAACAGTTTCTCTACGGGATCATGCTGGCAATTACTTTCTCTATCCTTCTGGTGATGGCCAATACTATGGCGATGAACGTGAGGGAAAGGACCAAGGAAGTCGGAACTTTAAAGGCGCTTGGTTTCCAGCGCGGCGCAATCGCTTGGATGTTCGTAGCCGAGGCGATCCTGTTGTCGGCCGTGGGAGCAACTTTGGGAGTTGGAGGGGCGACGCTTTTATTCAACCTGGTCGATGTCAGCCTTTATCTTCCCAACTTTGCGTCGTTCATT
>DASXTB010000288.1:0-15762 GCA_036505615.1 Acidobacteriota bacterium | reverse complement strand
CCATTAACTAAAAGTGTAAAGGATGTCCTGGCACAAACTGTAAAGAATGTCCTGGCACTTTTCACCTATGTGGCCGCCCGCCGCAACACCTGACCGATTATCCAAACAAATTGCACAGTTGCCGCGGATGCACTTTGGGACGGAGCCGAGAAAATCCGCGATTCTGCAACGGGCGACCACACAGGGTCGCCCGTACAGATTGAACGGGTTGGCGTGCGTCGTCTGGAGCGGCGCCCTTCACGGGAATAAACCCCGCGTCAGAGTGGCGTCGGCGACGCGCTTTACGGCCAAAACGTAAGCCGCAGTCCGCAGATGTACCTTGTGCTTGGCAGCCACTTGGAAGACTTTATCGAAGGCCACCCCCATCTTCTTCTCCAGAACCTGGTCCACCACTTTTTCATCCCAGAAAAAGCCCTGCAGGTCCTGCACCCACTCGAAATAACTGACCGTTACTCCACCCGCGTTAGCCAGAATGTCGGGAAGTACTGTTACGTTTTTCTTAAAAAGAATCTCGTCTGCTGCCGGAGTGGTAGGACCATTGGCGGCTTCGGCAACGATCCTGGCCTTGATACGGCCGGCGTTCTTCGAAGTGATTTGATTTTCCAGAGCCGCCGGGACGAGAATGTCACACTTCAGTTCCAGCAGCTCAGCGTTGGTGATCGAGTCGGTGCCCTTTAGACCGCTCAGGGCTCCCGTCTTGCTCTTGTGCTCCAAAGCCTGGCCGGGATCGATTCCCTTCTTGTTGATGACACCTCCCTGAGAGTCACTCAAGGCGATGACTCGGGCGCCATCACGGTGCAAGAGCTGGGCTGCGAAACTCCCAGCGTTGCCATAACCCTGGACAACAATCGTTGCATCCTTCAAACCCATTTTCCTTTTCTTACATGCTTCCCGAATCACAAACTGGCACCCGCGGGCGGTAGCTGAATTTCTCCCCTCGGAGCCTCCCAGCGAGATGGGTTTTCCCGTGACCACGCCCAGCACCGAGTATCCCTTCATCATGCTGTAGGTATCCATGATCCAGGCCATGGTTTGGGAATCAGTATAAACGTCGGGTGCGGGGATATCCTGGTCCGGTCCGATGACAGGAAGGATCTCTGCCGTGTACCTGCGAGTCAGGCGCTCCAGTTCACCTTGGGACATGCTCTTGGGATTGCAGCGTACACCGCCTTTCCCGCCTCCATAGGGGATGTCAATAGTGGCGCATTTCCAGGTCATCCAAGAAGCCAGAGCCTTGACTTCATCCAGGTTGGTATCCGGATGATAGCGGATTCCCCCCTTTGCCGGCCCGCGCGCCAGATTGTGTTGCACCCGGTAACCCTCAAAAACCTGTACGCTGCCGTTGTCCATCTTCACCGGAACCGAGACGGTCAACTGCCGTTTGCAGCTTTTGAGGATGGTTCGCAGGTCGTGGGACAGACACAGGATGTCGGCCGCTTGGTCGAACTGCGACTGAACAATTTCAAAGGAATTGAGGGATTCTTCCACCATTGCTCCTCCTGAAGATTCCAACAAATTAAACGGCTGACGATATCCTTACATTCACGGCATCTCTTGAGGCGAATCACTATAATCCTCCGCCGGGCGACGACATATCATCGCCTTCATAACAGTAGATTTCCAATATTTCCCCCACCTTTGGGAAACTACTTAGGGTTGTTTACAATTTCCCCCGGCCTGAATTCCATCCTTAACTGGATTGCAAAAGAGCCAAATCCGACCAACCATTAAAGTTGCGGTTGTTGAATTGCAGTTTAGGTGAGATCCTGCGGAGGTGGGAAAGAGAATGGTCGCCGTTGGATATGGGCACTGGCAGTTTAAGAATCAAGGTGGTCAAAGACTTGTACTTGTGGAATGTCCAAACTGCCGCCGCTGGCAGACGATGGAGGGCGGCATTTCTCGGGACCACGGAGCCGTAACGTCGTCGTTTCGTTGCTCCTATGACGGATGTAATTTCGCCGGAGTGGTTTTGCTAGATGGTTGGCTGAGCTACAGCTGGTCCGAATCGGCCGACTCGCGGTTACAGGCGAAGGCGTCATAGCGGCAACACTGAAACCAAAAAAAGCTCACTGCGTTGCGGGCACACGCCAACTGTGTGCGCCCACAGAACCGCGACCGGAAGGGCGCGGCGCGCCAACCTAAATTATCTGGGCAACATCATAACTGTGATATCTCGCCAGGTTGACGCAGCGGGATTGCAGAAGACGCCCATGCTGGCGTGCCGCGCCCTTCCGGCCACGGCTCCGTGGGCGGCACACAATGGCGGTGGCCAGGCGGCGTCCATCTCGCAAATTTCCATCACCCAGTCCATCATGGCGGCATGAGGTCGCTCTTACTCCATAGCGAGAGATTCAGACGTATGCTTCATCAGGAGCACTGCGGGGCCGCCAAACTGGACTGAACGCCGGTCTTTGTGCTAGTTTTGGAAAGTAGATGGCACGAAGACGCAAATCGAAATTTCTCGGAAGAGGGGAATCGCCCGCAAGGCGATCCCCGGGGGAAGGGCTGCGTCCGTGAACGCGGAACTGGTGCAGCTCATCCAACTCCAGGGACTTGATCTTCGGATCCAGACCCTGACCCGTCAACGAAGCGACTTCCCCCGCCAAATCGAATCCCTCGAACTTGAAATCAAAAACGCGGAAAAAAAATTCCAGGACGCTCAAGCGTTGATGGAACAGCTCCGCAAGGAACGGCGAAGCCTGGAAGGAGAAGTGGATGTGTTGCGCGCCAAGCTTGGCAAGTACAAGGACCAACTGATGTCGGTAAAAACCAACAAGGAATACACCGCCGTGCTCAACGAAATTGATGCGTGCAACAAGGAAATTGTTTCCAGGGAAGACGAAGTGCTGGACATTATGGAGAAAATGGACGCGCACGAAAAGGCTGTTCACGGAGGGCAGCAGGCTCTGGCCGCACGCAGCGAAACTGTCCGAAAGAATCAGGCTGAACTGCGAAAGCAGATGGAAGCAGTGGATGCTCAGCTTAGTGATTTACATGGGGATCGAAGCCGGCTTCAGGCGTCTATCTCAGCTTCTCTGTTGAATCTGTACAGCCGCATCGCCGGCGCACGGAAAGGAGTCGCGTTGGCAGAGGCCCGCGACCATTCCTGCCAGGTCTGCCACGTGCGCCTGCGACCGCAGATGTTCAACGAAATTAAGAAGAATGATCAAATCATCACATGCGAAAGCTGCAATCGCATTCTTTACTATCCTGCGAATATTTCCTGAATGAACGTATTTCGACAGTCGTATCAGAGCATCACTGATTTTGAGTTCTACCGTACGGTAGTCCGCCAGCCGCTGTGGAAATCAATTCTCTACTTCGTGTTTTGGGTAACGTTGGCCGCTACATTTATGGCGGCCGTCTATTCCGTGCGCTTCGTTTACCCCAAACTGCAGGAAGTAGGAGACTGGCTGATTCAGAATCTGCCTCCCATGGAGATCAAGCAGGGGAAGCTCTACACCAAAGCCCCTACTCCTTTCACCCTGGAGCGAAAGAACCCGGATGTCCGGATCGTAATAGATCCCTCTGACAGGGTGCGCAAGGCCGAAAGGAAAGAAGGAATGGATGTGATCTTTAATTCGGATCGGATCTATTATCAGTTTCAAGGCCAATCCAATGCGCCCATCTTTCAGGACGCCTACCTGTTCCGGAAACAAGATAATTTTCAGATTGACAGACAGAGTCTCGAATCGGCGCGCAGGTTGTTGAAAGTGCTTTTGCTTCCGCTGAGCCTGGTGATTGTCTCCTGGCTCTACAACTGGTTGACCATGGGATTTACCGTTTTCTTTCTAGTGGCCTGCGGTTTGCTCCTGTGGAGATCCGGGAGACCCCAACTGGCATGGCGCCATTGGTTCAACATCGCAATCTACGCTCTGACGCCGGCCGTCCTCGTGGATATGATCTTTAAACCAACGACAGTGCCGGCGCCTATCCCACTGGTTTTTTACGTATTCACTGCCATGATTTACACTCTCATGGCGGCGCAACGCTGCGGCCGACCTGACACCGGGGATTTCGAATAACCAACGTGGAATGCCAATCGAAGCGGCTAGGCCAAAAGGCCCAGCTCAGATCGTCTCTGAACGAAATTTCAGTGGTGGGAATTTGCAAATAAAAAAGGGCGCCGCAAAATAGCGGAGCCCTTTTACCAGACCAGACCCTTCAGGGCACGGAACGGTCTGGCTAGTGTCGATGATGGCGAGCCGCCCGCAATTCGTCCGGTGTCAGGAATCCATCTCCATTGGTATCCAACTCCTGAAATTTCTCCGCTTTCCCCTTCCACTCATCGCGCGAGATTTTACCGTCGCCATTAGTGTCCATTGCCATCAGCTTCTTGCCTATCCTTGCATGTCCCTCCTGGCGGCGCTCAGCGCGAGCGGCTTTCAGCTCGTCCATCGAAATGACGCCGTCATTGTTGCGGTCCAGTCGTGCGAAAGCCTTGTCCTTTTCTGGGAATTCATCGCGGCTGATAACTCCGTCGTGATTCTTGTCCAGCCGCTGAAACTTCCCTCCCCTTTTTCCCTGGCCAATGGCGGGAATAGCCAGCAGAAGTACTATCCCCACAATCGCTAGTACGTGCCGTAGGTTCATATGTTTCTACTCCTGATTGTTAAATCTCGAAAAATTAGACATTCGGATTCTGGGGGTGGTTTACGGAAAGAGTGGCAGCGAGGGGGATCTCTGAGAATTACTCTATGAAAAGACCTGAACCACAGGGAACACGGGGAGAAAAAATTCCGTCTGTCTAACAACCACAGCAGGTAACAACTTAATGGGACCTTATTAATCCCCGTGTTCCCAGTGTTCCCCGTGGTTCATTTCCTTAAATTCCATTTTAATTATTCAAAAACCATCAGCGCCGGCCGTCAGCTTGTATTTAAATTCAAAATTCGCACTCGCCATTAACGAAGAGTCCCAAGTGATCTAAGGGTTCAAGCCTACCGATGCCGCCCTCCGCCGCTTGTTTCACTTCAGAGAAGTTTCCGAAGCAGCCTTGGAGCATCAGCCCCGCTTCCCCTAAACCTCTTGGGACTATGGAATTCTAATTGAGCAAAAGGAGTGGTCAAGGAGAAAGGCGAGGACTTTTTTGCATGCACAAAACCGGTGCACCTGGCTTGAATATACGGAGGGGTCAGCAGGTGTCGCAGCAGGTCCGAGGAAACTGCAACCTGTCTCGCGTGCCGGTTAGACTTTTCCACAGATTTTTCCACAGCCGGTGCAAAACTTTTCTTTACAGCTATGCTTGGAGGCTGTCTCCAAATTGTGAAATCACGGGGGACACTGGGAACACGGGGACCACAAGGGCTTTCGAAATTGGTAGTAAATCGGGTTTCTGCGCCAGGTCTCTCTTTACTCGGTGGGCGCTTCTTTGGCAGCCAGCCAGGCCTTGTCATGGTAGCGCCGCAGCAGCACGAGGCGAACCCAAAGGGAAATCAATTGCAGAAATACGCGGCTCAGATGACGGACGCGAAAGAATTCGCTGTCTCCGTGAGGGCGTGGATAATGGTGGACGGGCACTTCGACGACCTTGTAACCGGCATGTTCAATCTTTTTCATTAACTCGACGCAAATCACGCCACTACTGCACTGCAGCCGTATTTGGTCAAAGATCCCGCGGCGCATCAGACGGTAGTCGCAGTCCACGTCGGTGATCTTCAGGCCGAACGCGCAGCGCATTCCAAGCCGGTAGATCTTGCCCAACCACACTCGGTAGAAGGGATCGGATCTCGAGATCTTGTATCCGTTGACGACATCGACTTCCGCCCCCGCCTCTCTCAACAGCGCGAGGATCTCGTCGACTCCATACTGGCCGTCGCCGTCGGTGTAGAAGATCCATTCCTTGGTGCAGGAGTGAAAACCGCTGATCAACGCTCCGCCGTAACCGCGGTTGGAAACATGGTGGATAGATACCAGCTCAGGGATTTCTCGTTTTAACTTGCGGAGGACTGCTGCTGTGTCGTCGCGGCTTCCGTCATCAACCACAACGACTTCAAAGTCCGCATTGAGGCTGCGCAGGATTTTCGCAGCTGCGCGAACCAGCGGGCCAATAGTCCGCCCATCGTTGTACGCAGGGAAAAAAGCAGAAATGGAAAGGGAAGATTGGTCTTTCAAGGTTCCGTGCCCCAAGGGATTGTATTCGAGTTTGGTCAAACTGAAAAGACCATTGTGACTCACTCTTGAGGCAGCATCATTTTGAGGGGGCGTGCTTGCGCGTTATTTTCTGAACCAGTTTCTGAAGAAAAGAAAGCGGTCCAATAATGAGAAACAGCGGATTCCTGAAAAACGCCGGGTGATTGCCTTCCACCGCGTGGCCGGCAAACTGGAGCGCCCAACCAGCAATAAATAGTGTTAGCGCCAATTTCCAGCTCCAAAAAACCAGTAGCAGCGAAATCACAATCAGCGGAATACCGATAAAGTGAAGCGCGTTATTGATGGGATGGCGGTGGCTCCTGCGGTATTCATCTACCAGAGACTTCAGCGGCATGGGGACCATTATATTGGATCGGGGCTAGATTTCTCAGGACGTAAGAGTGTCCCCGTGCTTGCCCGGATTATTCACTAAACGTTCACCGCAGAGACGCGGAGAGCGCAGAGATAGCCTAGCGCAGCCGGACCGCAACTCAATCTGGGCAGCGAGGATGGCAAGCCGCAGACGGAGACGGCGAAGGCGTCACAGAGTATAGCCGGGGGCAGAGCGCGCTTTTTGCGCGGCGCCCCCGGTCTGCGACACCCACCAAGGGTATGCACCCTGAAGGGGTGCGACACGAAGCGCGGTATTTTTTGGGGGGAAGACCGGCTCCGGTCAATTATCGGGAAAATTTTGTTGCACCCTTACAGGGTGCGCAGGTCGATATTGGGGAGTCGATCGGGGGCGCCGCGCAAAAAACGCGCTCTGCCCCCGGCTATACTCTTCGACCCCGCTGGGCGGGGTCTAAAGCAAACCAAATCTTTGCCGCCCGTAAGGAATTTAATGGTTAGCATTATAGAGGGCAGGGCTGAAGCTTGAAGTATGAAGGCCCAAAACATCTCCTCATGGGTCTTCGTACTTCAAGCTTCAGCCCTGCCCTCCGTGCTATCTCTGCGCTCTCCGCGTCTCTGCGTTGAACGGTTGTGAATAATCTCGACTTACGCTATGCCCGCCTACTTATTCTGAGCCAGCCACTGATCAATCTCATTTCTAAGAGCGGTGTCTTCCCAGCCTATGCAGTCGCGCTTCCTGGAATCTTTGCCGATCCAGATGCGGGTTCGAGGCCGGCGAAAGATTTCGACCTGGTCAAACTTAATTCTCTCCCGCTCCTCCAGGCCTGCTTTGTACGCCGGAAAGTCCGTGGGAAAGAAAACAGTACTGACAAGCCGGTTGTTAAAAAAGTGCAGAATTAATTCCCCAGGTACACCCAGGTGTTTATAGTTCTGAAGCGAAATGGTGATCACCCCAACCCGAGGGTCCTCCTTTGCCGGGTCTGGCCTTGAGTCCTGGATGATCTTCCAATCTTTCGGAGTGGTGAGAAGCCTGCTGCGTACTTGATCGATTGATTGGTAACTCTCCAGTTCACCAATGAGTCTCGTGTTCTGGGGACGCTTCCGACAACCCGCTGGCACAACGCACAAGGATAGAGAGAGAATCAAGTAAAGGCTGAACCGGATTGCCCGGCGCTCACGAATTGTCATCCGGATTATAGGATCCCAAATCAATTCTCAACCAGCAAAATATGAATCCGGCCCGGCCCATGAACTCCGGTGGTTAGCTTCTGCTCGATGTCCGCCGTTTTACTGGGCCCCGTGATGAAGGTAATAGCGCTGGCATTGGACAACGGCTGCGCCAGAAAAGCAGCCAAGTCGGGCAAAAGGCGCTCTCGCTCCAGAAGCGCCACGTGCACCGGCGGCAGAAGCGAGAGCAATCGCCCGCGCCGCTCAGAAGTTCTCAGTACCAGTGTGCCCGTGTCACAGAGGCCAAAATCGACCCCGGTCACTCCCACCGCAACCGTTGAAACTTCAAAGTCCCTGGTAGTCACAGCAGTCCCCTGGCGCAGCTCACGCATCCAGCAGCCACTCATCTTTTGAGTTCCCACTTCCCATCCGGTGAACTGCATTAGCTCCCGGCTTTCAAACAAAACGGCCGCATCATCTGATTCTCGCTCCAGCGCCTTCAGCAGTGTAGCTCGAATTTGCGCGTGCGTGCAGCGATAGACCTGTGCACCCGCAAGCAGCGCTTCTCGCATGAAGCGATCCGGGTTTGCTGATTCGGCGTTTGAAATCAGATCGATGGCGGGAAGAGGAGCGGCTTCGAAATCGTGATTCATAACTCGGTCAGTAGTCCGTTGTCGGTAGTCCGTGGTTCGTGGTCTGGAGTCGAGGCCAAGAAATTCGAAGCTAACTTTACAACCGACAACGGACCACTGGCCACTGACTACATCTTAAACCTCTTCTTCCATTGCCGGCGAAAGGTCTCAGCGGCCGGTTCAGGCAATTCACGAAATTTCGTCCACGCAGCGGCTAAACCTTCTCCCGACCGGCGCGCCACTAACGGGTAACCCAGGCGCATCAAGCGGTTTGCCACGCGGTACCGGAGGGGCCCTCCCATGAAAAACCTCCACAGATTTATGCCTATCTTCTGTGCCAGAGGCGCCGCGCCTGTCGTTTCCATCAGACGCTGGCGGAGGCGGAGAAGCATGGCTGGAATAGGAATCTTGACCGGACAAATGCTTTCGCAGGCGCCACAAAGCGACGATGCGAAAGGCAAAGCCGAGGCTCGTTGCAAGCCAACCATCAGCGGCGTAAAAACTGCCCCGATCGGCCCGCCATAGGTCCAGCCGTAGGCGTGCCCTCCCGTTTGCCGGTAAACGGGGCAGGTATTCAGGCATGCCCCGCAGCGAATGCAATGAAGGCTCTCGCGCATGTATGGATCCTTTGCGATCGAGGATCGCCCGTTGTCCAAAATGACGATGTGGAGTTCCTGCGCCCCGTCGCTTTCGTTCAGGCGCTTTGGGCCGGTCAATATGGAGACGTAACTTGTCAATTTCTGCCCTGTCCCGCTGCGCGCCAGTAGTTGCAGAAACACCTGGAGGTCGGCCCAGCGGGGCAGCAGCTTTTCCATACCGATGACGGCAACGTGTAGGCGCGGAAGAGATGTGGTCAGGCGGGCGTTTCCCTCATTCTCGACGATGACGATGCTCCCTGTTTCGGCTACCGCAAAATTCCCACCGGAGATTCCCATCTGCGCTTGAAGGAATTTCCCGCGTAAGATCCGGCGGGCCAGCTGGGTCATTTCCGGAATGGGCGCGTTGGGCGGCGCGCCCAGTTTTTCGGCGAACAGAGCAGCAATGTCATCGCGTGTCTTGTGGATCACTGGCGCGACAATGTGCGAAGGTCGTTCTCCAGCCAGTTGAATGATGAATTCTCCCAAATCGGTTTCGGTGACTTCCACTCCCGCCTTTTCCAGCGCTACGTTCAAGCCGATCTCCTCGGTGACCATCGACTTGCTTTTGACGACGCGCGTAATTCCATTTCCGAGTGCCAGAGCCACAATGTACCTGTTGGCGGCGCTCGTATCCTTGGCGAAGAACACTCGCGCATTGCTGCGCTGCGCATTTTCTGAAAAACGCTCCAGATAAGCGTTCAGATTGGCGATGGTATGTCTCTTGATGGCTCGGGCCAGCTCGCGAAGCTCTTCCCATGCGGGAAATTCCTGTACCGCCCTGGATCGTTTCAGCAGCAAACCGTCCGTGGCAAGCTTTACCGCCCTCTGCAACTGCTCGTCATTTACCGCCGCCTTCGCCGCGTCCGGGAAGTTCTCTGTTTCAATCTCCATAAATTAAAGACCGGTGTCGGGTGTTGGCCCTCGGGCATTGAGTTCCGTGTCTCGAGTGTCGAGTTTTGTGCTTCGAGTTTCGGGTTTCGTTTTTCGAGTTTCATCCTCTCATTCGAAACCTAAGACCCAAGACCCAGAACCCAAAACCCAAAACCTGACACCTGACATCCAAAACCTAGCTTTTGGCAAGCACCTCTGCAATGTGCATGGTGCGCACGGGAATCTGCTGTCTCCTCATCATTCCGTCTAAGTGCATCAAGCAGCTGACATCGCTGGAAATGAGAACCTGCGCGCCGGTCTCTTTCAAATGGCACAACTTGTCTTTTCCCATGGACGCAGAAATGTCCGGATATTTCACCGAAAACAGTCCACCGAATCCGCAACACTGATCTGCCCGGGGGAGCTCGACGAGCTCGAGGCCTCGGACTTTTCTAAGCAGCCGTCGCGGCGCTTCATGAATGCGAAGTTCACGCAGCGCGTGGCAGGAATCATGGTAGGTTGCGCGTGCGCAAAAGGAGGCATCGAAGTCCTCTTTCCCACAGATCCGCGTGAGGAAATCGGTCAATTCCACAACGCGGTTGGAAAAAGAGGCGACATCTTCCGGTTTTTTGTCCGGATGAATTTCCAGCAGATGGTTGCGCATCATAGCGCCGCACGATCCGGACGGCGTGACGATGTAATCGACATCGGCATAGAGATCAAAAAGCGATTCGCTCACCTGCCGCGCCTCCGACCAAAAGCCGGAATTATAGGCCGGTTGGCCGCAACATGTCTGGCTGGAGTCAAAACAGACTTCGACACCTGCCTTCTCCAAGAGCCTGACGGCAGCCCAAGCCACCTGAGGATAGAACTGGTCGACCAAGCACGTCACAAATAAGCCGACTTTCATAATTTCACCATAATACAGTATTCTCAAAACGATGATCGTCCGCGCTGAGAACCTTAGCAAGAAATTCGAACAGCTCGAAGTTGTACGCCAGGTGAACTTTTCCGTCCAGCCAGGCGAGTGTTTCGGCATCCTGGGACCGAACGGCGCCGGCAAGACTACCACCATCCGGATGATCCATTGCGCCTCGCCCTTGACTTCCGGAACTCTCACCGTGTTTGACCTGGATGTGCGCCGTCATGCCCGAAAAATCAAAGCGCGCCTGGGGGTGGTGCCGCAGGATAACAACCTCGACGACGACCTCACCGTGATTGAGAACCTGCTCGTTTACACCAGATACTTCAGTATTCCAAGGGCTGAGGCATTGCGTCGCGTCCAGATGCTGCTGGAGTTTGTCCAGCTTCAGGACCGACGCAATGACCGGATTCCCATGCTGTCGGGCGGCATGAAGCGCCGCCTGATCTTGGCTCGAGGCCTGGTCAACCAGCCCGAGCTGCTGGTCCTTGACGAACCCACCACGGGCCTGGACCCGCAGGCGCGGCACATGGTTTGGCAGAAGCTGCGGAGTTTGAAGCAAAGTGGAACGACGATGATACTCACCACCCATTACATGGAAGAAGCCGAGCAAGTCTGCGACCGGGTAGCTATCATGGACATCGGGAAAATTATACTGGAAGGGAACCCTACACGCTTGGTAAGGGAAATGGTCGGGACGGAATGCTATGAGCTGGACCCAACGCCTGGAACTGACGGCTCTTTGGATCGAAGACTGATCGGCGAACACATCGCATTTCATAAACTGGGCGAAACCTATTACATCTTTCCCGGCTCGGCGGCTCCTCGATTGAAAGTGGAAGATATTCCACATCGGCGTCTGTTGCACCGTCGGGCGACTCTGGAGGACTTGTTCCTGAAGCTGACTGGGCGCGAGCTGAGAGAGTGAATGAGATGCGGGGACATGGGGACGCGGGGACGCGGAGAAACGGAGACACGGGGACGCGGGGACGCGGGGACAAGGAGACGGAGACACGGGGACAAAGAGACGCGGGGACACGGAGACACGGGGGACACGGAGACACGGCGATAAGGAGATTCCCCCTGCCTCCTTCGCTCCTTGTCTCCATGTCTCCTTGTCCCCTTGTCCCCGTGTCCCCTTGTCTCCGCGTCTAGTTCAGGGCGTAAGGAATGAACATAGCTAAATTAAGCGAAGTCTGGAAGGCGTGCATCGCGCTCCCGTCGGCGAGCTTGCTGGCCTGGCGCGTCTGGGAGCGTAACTTCAGAGTGTTTGCCAAATACTGGCCGGGAGCGATACTGGTTTACTTTGCCGATCCAATCTTCTATTTGATCATCTTCGGTATGGGGCTGGGTGGCTACATCCGAAGCATGCAGGGTGAAAGTTATCTGGAATTCATCGCTCCGGGAATCATCTTCGGCACGGCGATGCTGACTGTTTGCATGGAATGCACTTACGGATCATTTACCCGCATGGAAATCCAGAAGACCTTTGAAGCCATCATTGCCACCCCGCTGAACATCGACGACGTGATCTTGGGAGAGATTCTGTGGGGAACCAGCAAAGGAATGCTCACGTCGTCGATTGTCTTCTTGGTGGTGCTGTCTCTTCAATTATTTCATTCCTTCCTGATCATCCTGATCCTTCCGCTGGTGATACTGGAAGGAATTCTGCTGGCCTCCATCAGTTTGATTGTGACCTCGTTCGCGTCCACGTATGAGTACGTTAATTACTACTATGCCCTGTTTATCGCTCCTGCATTTTACCTGTCGGGGATTTTTTTCCCAATTGACAGATTTCCCGCATGGCTCCAGTACGTTGCTTATCTTTTGCCGATGACTCCTCTAGTGAGCATCTCCCGGGCACTGAACAGAGGAGTGATGGCTGCATGGATGCTCGGCCCGCTGTCGTGGCTGGTTTGCCTCACCCTCGCGACTGCGTTGCTGGCGGTCAATTTGATGAAGCGGCGATTGATAAAATGATTTTCTCGACAGCTCCGGCTGCACATCTGTACGGGCGACCCTGCGTGGTCGCCCGTTCTCCAATAAGGGCCGCCCCTACAATCCAATTGATTTTTTCATAGGTTCTGGGAGAAAAGTAAAGACATGATCATCGGATTGACCGGCCGCAATGCCGCCGGCAAAGGAGTTGTGGCCGAATACCTGAAGGGCCGCGGTTTTCATTATTTTTCACTGTCGGATGTGATTCGGGAGGCGATTCAGCAGAGTGGCGGGCAAGTGACTCGCGAGGGTCTGATCGAAACGGGGAATGAATTGCGCCAGAAGTTTGGTCGGGGCTACCTGGCCGAGGAAATATCCGCTCGCCTCCACGAAGACAAGAACTACGTAGTGGATTCGATCCGAAATCCCAGTGAAGTTCGCGTGTTTCGCCGCAGCCCGCGCTTCGTGCTGGTCAATGTCGAAGCCGACGAAGACGAGCGCTTCCGCCGCTTGCAGCAGCGGCGTCGCGAGCAGGATCCCGTGACCTTGAACGAATTCCGCAGGATGGAGGAGCGAGAGCTGAGCGCCGACGAAAGCGCGCAGCAGCTGCACGAAGTGGCAAAGATGGCGGACTACACCATCAAGAACAACGGCTCGCTGGGCGACCTCCACCGCGGAATTCAAGAAATGATTCAGACAATCGCTCGCGGCCAGAGCCGTCCGGACTGGGATTCTTACTTTATGAAAATCGCGCAGGTCACCGCCCTGCGCAGCAATTGCATCAAGCGCAAGGTGGCGGCAGTCATAGTAAAGGACCGGCGCGTTATTTCCAGCGGATACAACGGGACGCCCCGCGGGACCAAAAATTGTTATGAAGGGGGTTGTCCGCGCTGCAACGGAACCGCCGCCAGCGGCACGTCGCTGGACGAATGTTTGTGTAGTCACGGAGAAGAAAACGCCATCACTCAAGCGGCCTATCATGGCGTCAGCGTCAAGGGCGCAACGCTTTACACCACTTTCGCCCCTTGCCTGCTGTGCACCAAGATGATCATCAACAGCGGCATCTCCGAGGTGGTGTACAACGAAGACTATCCTCTGAACGACACTGCTTTCCGGTTACTGAAAGAAGCGGGTGTGGTATGCCGGAAACTATAGTCGCAGGCCGAAGGTCGCAAGTCGAAAGTCGAAAGTCGAAAGTCGAACTACGGTTGGCAGGTTAGCAGGTGAGCAGGTTGGCAGGTCCCAGCCAAGGTGTCGGAAATTGTAGACCTCCGCAGATCGTGACCTGCAGGCCCATTGACCTGAGAACCTGCTAACCTGTGAACCTGCAAACCTGCCAACCTGCCAATGTCATCTAAGCCTCGACTTTGGACTTTCGACGTTCGACTTTGGACTTTTGACCTGCGACTTGCGACCTGCGACTTGCGACCTGCGACTTGCGAAGCTTTATTCGTTATAAAGATCCGATGACCGGATCAGAAAACCGGGGCCGAAAAAGGCCTGCATCAGCTCGCGGGCGTGCCACTCATCGGCAGCATGAACCATCAGCCGGGCCCGTGGCGCCTGATAAATAGCGGCGACAAATTCGTTTTCGATGTAGGCAAGCAGTCCATAGTTAGCCAGTACTTGCTGTTTCATTTTCAAGAAGGGGATCTCAAAAGGAAAACCCTGGGCCAATTCAACGTAGCCTTTCACCGCTCGTTCCGCTGTTCCAGTCATGATGATCTCGCGTCCTAAACATTATACTCACCTGGCAGCATCCCCGCGGTCATAGTTGCAGATTTGTGTTTTCGATCACACAGACGTCACACCATTGACGACCTGGGAATTGTCGCCTGCTGTGCGGTTGTGCTCTTTTGGGTCGGGGCGCTTCCATTTATTCTCTGAGTGACAAAAACCGTCGATATCTGACACAATCTGGCAACTAACTATGGTCTTTCTCACCATTTAGAGACCTGTTTTCGTCGGAGGAAGACGCTGGGGAAAATAGGCACACGACTTGCTTTCCCCCGAACAGGAGTGATCTCATGGGCTTCCAGACAGGTTTTGCTCGACGCAGCCAATCGGGGTTTTCGCTCATCGAGTTGTTGATTGTATTAGTGGTCATCGCGGTGATCGTAGCCATTGCGGTGCCGAACCTCGTAGAGGGCAAAAAAGCCACTAATGAGGCCAGCGCCATCGCCTCCATGCGCAGCATTTGCACCGCGGAGCTGGTTTACGCGAATACTCTGGGTTCTGGAAAATTTGCGGCTTCGCTCAACGCGCTTCAAAACGCCGGCATTCTCGATCCGGTTATCTGCAGCGGAACGAAGGATGGCTACAATTTCACTCTTGCGACGGTGAACAACGACATCGACTTCAACGCGATTGCCGTTCCCGTAACGGTGGGAAAGACCGGGTACCGGGGATTTTACACCGACGCAACCGCGGTCATCCGCTTTAGCGCCGACGGCTCCCCTCCAAATTCAACCAGCCCCCCCATTCCCACGATAAAGTAAACTTCGGTAAGAGACCTAACGCAAAGGCGCGAAGGCGCAAAGACGCAAAGCGGCAACCCAACAAAAGCCGACCACGACCACGTTCACGCCCACGTCAACGCCTACGCAGACGAAAAATATACGATCGCTCACGATTCGATTGGCCGTAGTCATGGCCGTTGACGTGGTAATGAACGTGGTCGGCTGTTCAGAGATAGAGGGACAGACCTAATCTCGGGAGGTGGGATGATATTAATCGGAACAGACACCGAAATTAGGGGGTCTGTCCCTTTATCTCCCGTTGTGTCCGCCGTGTCCTTGGTGGTGATGCGCCTTTTTTTCGAACGACAAAGGACACAGCGGACACAACGAGTGTTCTTTTGACCTTCTAACTCCCTCAGTCGATTAGTACTTGTGCGCGGCCGTGAAATCGTTGACCGAAACTACCTGGCCATTCGCTCCGATAGTGGTCGCTTTTCCGGTAATCGGCTGGCTGTCACCTGTCGGCGTCGCGCGAGTCGACTCTGGCCCCGCGCTGGTACCGTTAAAGACGACCATGCCGGTGGTGCCATCCGGGAAAGTGATCCGGTAAGTGAACTGGAAATTTGTTCCAAACCAGCTCCCCCGCACTCCAA
>DASXTB010000287.1:0-11344 GCA_036505615.1 Acidobacteriota bacterium | reverse complement strand
GAAGACAGTAGGGTGAAGCCATGTTTGAAGACGAAACTGAGCAGCCTAAGTACTCGGTAGTTGTGCCGCTGCATAACGAACAGGAAAGCGTACGGGAACTGTATGACATGCTGTCACGGGTAATGACTAAGAGATTCGAGCCTGTCGAGTTCATCTTCATTGACGATCACAGCACGGATGGAACGCGGCACATTTTGTCCGAGTTGGCGCAAGCGGATCCAAGAGTGACGGTGATCCGTCTGAAGCGGAATTACGGGCAGACGGCCGCTCTGGCCGCCGGCTTCGATTACGCTTCCGGAGACGTGATTATTTCCATGGACGGGGATTTGCAACACGACCCGGGAGAGATCCCCATGTTGCTGACAACGTTCGAAGATACAGGTTGCGACATTGTCAGCGGCTGGCGCAAGAACAGGGTGGACAATTATCTGCTGCGGCGGCTCCCTTCACGCATCGCCAACTGGTTGATGTCGAAACTGTCCGGGATAAACATTCATGACTTCGGCACGACTTTCAAGGTTTACCGCAGGGACACGATCAAGCAAATCCGGCTTTATGGGGAGATGCACCGGTTCATCCCGGCGCTTGCTTCCTGGAACGGCGCCACGATAGTTGAAGTGCCCATTCGCAACGTGATTCGGCCCGGAGGGCGCTCTCACTACGGTCTGTCACGAACGATCCGTGTTTTGTTCGATCTGTTGACTATTCGTTTCTTGCTCAAGTACGTCACCCGCCCGCTTCATTTTTTTGGTCCCATCGGGCTGCTGAGTATGTCGGCAGGATTGGTGATTGCCTTTTGGCTGGTGGCGCAGAAGGCGATATATCGCACCGATCTGTTTGACAAGCACGGACCGCTGATGATTTTTGCTGTGGCACTTTTTCTGGCAGGCCTGCAGTTGATCTCGTCGGGGCTGGTGGCGGAACTTATGAGCCGGACTTATTTTGAGTCTCAGGGAAAAACGGTTTACTCTATAGAAAAGGTGATTTCCAGCAAGAAAAGCGTATCCACCAAGGCAAGCGATTCGTAAGGATTGACTTGAAACTCTGCGCAGAATCAAGGAGCAGATCCGCCTACCCAGGACAGATCCGCTGCCTCGCAGTTAGTTCATAGAGCACATGCCGCGCTGTGGGGCGCCACAGGGGCATGGTCCGCTTTCATCACCTGCATTCAGCCGCGTTTCAGAAGATGACTTCACGGCAAATGTCGAGATCTGGCGGGTCACGTTCCGGGAGTGGCAATGGGCGCAATCGGCAGCTTCTTCGGCCCGGCGCAGGATTTTTTCAAAACGCATCCCGCAGTCTGCGCATACAAATTCAAATATTGGCATCGCTCTTTTTCCTGTCACTTTTATAACATAAGTTGAAATCTGGGGACAGACCCCATAATTAATCACTTCGCACGCGATCATCTCGCGCAGTTCGGGAAAATAAGCCATGTGCGAAATGGCATCACGGCTGGAGTATTTCAATTTCATTATCGCCGGCGGGATCTGTAGGCGAATTCATTCCGCCTTCGACCGTAAGCGAGGTGACCAACCGGCGGCGACAACCGCAAAAAAGCGCGGGCTTAGCCGCCGGCTATACTCTGTAAACCCTTCGGGTTTTACCGCCGGCCTCTTACATTCTTGGCTGCGGGTTCAGCGGTTCACGTTCATTGCACAGAATGTTGGGTTTTTAGCAAGATTTTCTAATCCGATCACTGATGGCCGATGACAGATGACTGATGACCGATGACTGATGACTGATGACCGATGACTGATGACCGATGGCCTGGCACTTTGCAGCTCAAATGCCATCTTGCGACTTTGTATCTGGATGTTTGGAAGCACTCGGCTTGAAGCTCCGAATTGCTTCCTCCTCAGATTGGAAAACTTCCAACACCGTGTCGAGCTTGGTGCGCCGCAACAGCTTTTGAAGGCGTTCGGATGGGTTCAACAACTTGAGCTCTCCCCCCCTCTGCCGCACTCGAGTGTGCCGTCGGATTACTTCTCCCAAGCCGCTGCTGTCAATGTAAGGAAGAAAAGACAGGTCGATTAGAAACTGGAGATAGCCCTGACTGATTAGGCCGTCGATGGCGCCGCATACCGTCTTCCAGTTTTCCCAACTCTCGCGGAACTGCAGGTTCTGAGGGCGGCTGTATTCGATACCTGCTTGCTTGAGAATGAAGGACTTTTCGCCTGGTAGAAAGGATACAATCGCGACCCCTTCCTTTATAATTGAATCAACGGACTTGATTTGTTTGCTGAGCTTCTTCAGCAGCGCCTCCATTTCCTTTGCGGCCTGCATGTCTCCCTTCTTCTCAGCGACGGGAATTCCCGCTTCGAAGGCTGATCGAGCAGCCGTGAAATCGCCTGCTCGAAACAGGGCATATCCCCAATGACGATATGCAGCGGAGTGGTCCGGTTTCAGTTCCACGACCTTATGAAAGGCGTCGGCCGCCTCAGCGAAGCGCTGCACCTGCAAATATTGCGACCCTAATCCGTACCAGGAGAGGTCATCGGTAGGATCCTGTTTTACCAGCTCTTTAAACTGTTCCAACTGATTGTTTTTCATGGTCGTGTTGAAAACGGTGCAGCGAGAAAGCCTCCATGGGGAGTTCAGAAGTCCGTCCCAACATTCCGTCGGCCAAGCAGCGGGCAGTGATCGGAGCGAGCAAGATGCCGTTCCTAAAGTGGCCTGAAGCAACCCACACCTGAGGAAAAGAGGGGACCGAGCCCATTATCGGGAGCTGGTCAGGCGTGCAGGGTCGCAATCCGCCCCAATTGGAGACGATCGTTGCGCGCGATGCTTTGGGAAACAAATCGAGAGCATGCTGCAGTAAGAATGCCGTCCCTCCTGCCGTCGGGCTGCTGTCGAAATCTCCGAACTCCACTGTGCTGCCGATCAGTACCAAGTCAGTGTCTCGCGGCACGGCGTACACGCTGTTCCCTTCAACTATGTGCCCGGACACCAGTGGGAAGTTCTTCAGCGCAATCACCTCGCCTTTTGCAGGAAAGACAGGTAAAGCACACTTGAACGTTTCCTGCCACCGCTGAGTCCAGGCTCCCGTAGTGATGGCGGCTTGTTCGGTATGGAAGGTTTGGTTTCCGGCGGCGATGGAAACAGAAGCATTGACGGAAATAGCGTGCACCGGGTGATGGCAGAAGATTGAAACTCCCACCTGCGCGCACGCGCCTACGAGCGCCCGCATTAAAGCCCGGTTATCTACCTGGTGGTCTTCAGGGAAATAGAGCGCGCCGGTGTGAGGCACTTTCAGCGCCGGCTCCAATTGGGCGACACGAGCTGCAGAGAATCTTTCGACCTCCAGGCCGCGTTCTGACTGCCAGTGCAGCAGGAGATCCGCCCTGCGCTGGGATTCCAAATCCGAAGCTATCAGTGAAAGGCGACCGCTGCGCTGAAAGCGCGGGTCTCGCCGGCTCAATCTCTGGATTTGCTGGCACCATTGCGGGTACATGTCGCGGCTGGCGCACATCCAGTCAAAAAGCGCACCCGGTCCTTCCGCTTCGCTCTGCGGTGTGAGCATTCCGGCCGCCGCCCAGGAGGCTTCCTGCCCGCACTCATTTTGCTCCAGCAGGCAAACCTTCTTGCCGCGCATTGCCAGCTCCAGCGCGAGGGAACAACCGATGATCCCTCCGCCGACCACGGCAATGTCAAAGTTTGGCATGGGCCTAGATTACTACATTCTTCTTCGAATCTCTGCTCCGATAGAGAAAAAATAACCACCACGGAGCGGCGCAGTTCTATGACCGCAATCAAACGGCCGATAACGATCTTGTTTCTACAGTGTCAGTGCCACAACTAAAAAAAAGCCGATCACGGCCACGTGCACGTTCACGTCCACGCCTGCGAACACGATATCGACCAGGAACAAGTCAACGTGTACGTCTTAAGACCGTAAACCGCATCATCCGACGTCAAGCGTGGTTGTTGACGTGGTCGTGCGCGTGATCGTGAACGCCAAGACCGGTATAAGGCTGCGACTCGCTAGCTGTCAGTCCAGCAGTCGGAATACTCCCAGTCCGCAGGCGTGCAAACTTCGCAATGCGACTTTTTTAGTGGAGAGGCATCCCTAGAGTTCGACTAGCCAAAAGAAGGGTGTGGCTGATCGGGAGGTAGCTATGCAACTCCGAGGATTTGCTGTGATGTTTCTGATGTGGGCCACTCCCCTGGTTTCCGTCAGAGCCCAGACCATCATCCCTAAACAGGAGCTGATTCTTCCGATTGTAGTGAATGGTCAGTTGGACTCCAATCGGTTCTTCCAGTCCACTATGCACTTTTTGACCACCGACTCTCCCGGTGAGGTCAGTAGGCGGGGGCGCGACAATAACGGCGGTCCGTTAAATGTCGCCTGTCTTCTCGCCGCGTCGAGTGCTGCGGGCGATTTCACAGGGGTACCAGGGATTCCACTCTTCTGGTCGTTTCGTATTTGTCCTGTACTTTTCAATCCGCCGTTAGAGAGTGGCTGGATTCAGTTTACCGTTCTTAACTCTCCGCCAGCCCGGATTGACTTAGAACTGCTTCTCCAGGAAAGAAGTGCGGCTGGAAACAGAATTGTAAGCGCTACATCCATCCCTGCAGTGGCGCCTGCAAAGGAATTTCTCGCCCCCGTGATTAGTACCACGGACAATAGAAGTGCGTATGCGATCGTAAATCCTTCGGAGAGTGAAACGGCGACCCTGACTCTTAAACTGGAGACAATCGGCCCAAACACTAAAGGCTTGGTTTGTCAAAGGGCGCTGAGCATCCCGCCACACACCCGAATCAGCAAATTCCTGGACGAACTCGTAACCAATTGCCAGCTCCCCGAAGATTTTCGCGTAGGCACACTCAGGATCACCAGCGACATTCCAATCGCAGTAGGTGCCCTGAATGTCTTCTTTCCAGAGGGCCAGTTCGTTAATTTGCCTGTAGAAGCACAGTGAGCGCCATGTCTTGAAGGCGGTAAAGAGTTGTAAGTTACGGGGCGTCGGCTCTCCAGCACGTTTGGAGGCCGCTTTCAGCGGCCTTTCCCAAAGGGTCTATAGCCCCGGCCTTTCCAGGCCGGGGGTGCAGCGCAATCCAAATTTATCCAAGGCCGGTTCACCGGCCTTCCAAGCAATCGGCTTTAGCCATCGAATATTAGACGGTCAGTTATGTCGGCGTAAACGCCGACTGGCCTGGAGAAGAAGGCCGTTGAAACGGCCTCGAGGCTAATGATTATGCTCGCGCTTTGCACCCCGGCCTGGAAAGGCCGGGGCTGGGACCCTTCGGGAAAGGCCGCTGGAAGCGGCCTTGAGACTTGAGACGGCCCTCAGGCCGTCTCTCCACTACTAAAATGTCCAGCCTCCAGAGGGCGCACGGCGCGTGCGCCCTACGGCTCGCCGATTGTCCTCACCGCAGCACGAAGTTGACTGTTATTGTCGCCTTCACTGCAACAGGGGCACCATTCAGGTAGGTTGGCGTATAGCGCCACTGTTGCACTGCGTCGATTGCCGCCTGGTTCAACAGGGCATGGCCACTAATTACAGTAACTTCGCGCACGTTGCCTTGTTCGTCCACCAGGATTTGCAGTACCACGATTCCTTGCACTCGCGCCTGACGCGCCAGGGGCGGATAGATCGGATCCACGCGGTCAATTAGTTTTGCTGCAATGGCGCCACTGGAAACCCGGATGGGAGCGCGGCGCTGAGGTAAAGGTGCGGGCGGAGGCGGGAGACGGACGACAGGCGGAGCACCAACCACCACCGCATTGGATCCACCTGGCCCGCCCGGCCCCGCCCCTGGAGTCACACCTTTCGGTCCAGAGTAATCGCCTGATACTAATTGGGAAAGATCCGGCACATCGGCTGGAACCGGCTCAGGCAGACGATCGGGCACACGAGGCGGGGCAACGAACGAATCCTCTATTGCGATCTTGGGTTTTGTCGCGGCTCCGGCCTTCGCGTTGGAGCTGGCAGGTGGTGGCGCAGGCAGCGGGGTCAAAATGATGGGTACTAACAGCGGCGGTATTTCCGGCAGCGGTTGGATGAAAACCAGAGGAACAACGATCAGCGCGATTATCACGGCAAGATGAAGCACAACGGAAAGTAAGAAGGTCGATTGGCGTGATCTCGTTTTCAGATTACCTTCCAGAATGGCGGATTCAAACATGGGTCCTCCTGCACCAAAGACACCAGCAGGATGCAGAAGTTCCGTCTCGAGAGATTTAAGAGCCTGAGCGATTGGTCCCTTACGCGGGGAAAAATCTCAACGCTAAGGGCGCGAAGAAACACGGAGATTACGCGCCTAAAACGGGATTAACAGCCGTTCACGTCCACGTCCACGACCACGGCCACGTCCGCGTCCAGGTCCACGAGCTTACAGCTCGACGGAACATCAGTCGGAATTTGACCATCTTGGTCAGCATCAAAACGACACACTCAATGAGGGGCGGCCCTGCTGGAGCAACAGGATCGGCGAATTAGATACGTCAGGCGTGGCCGTAGCCGTTGACGTGGACGTGATCGTGAACGTGATCGGTCGTTTTTTTGGGTTTTTCTTCGCGCCCTTTGGGTTGAGGTTTCCAGCGTTTATTCGGCTCCATTTGCGGCTTCATCGCCTCGGCGTTCAGCATGGCAGAATCCGCGCTCAGAGGCCCTCGCAAAAGCTATCAGCTCCTTTACCAGCGGCTCGTCCAGTTGCGACATCTTCTCCAGCGCTTCCTCTAGAGGCATACCTCGGGTCAAAAGTATATGGTAGGCTTCCTTCAGGACTTTGAGCTGGCTTGCCCTTATTCCCGCGCGCCTCAGACCCACCACATTCACCCCCCGGACTCGGCCCGGAACTCCATCGGTGATAAAAAAGGGAAGCACATCTTGGACAATTTTGCTGTTGCCTCCCACCATGGCGATCCGCCCGATCCGGCAGTACTGATGAATGACCACACCACCGGAGATGAATGCGCCGCTTTCTAGCCTTACATGGCCGGCCAGCGTCCCGTTATTTGCGACGGTCACATGGTCTGAAATCTCGCAATTGTGCGCCAGGTGAGCGTAACCCATCAGAAAATTGTCATCGCCAACCCGCGTTGCCTGATCCTTGCCCGTGGCTCGGTGGATTGTGACGCCTTCACGAATGATGTTGTTGTCTCCTATCTCCAGCCTGCTCTCTTCGCCCTGAAAATGCACATCCTGAGGTTCTCCCCCCAGGATGACATGTTCATGGATCCTGTTGTCCCGGCCGATGCTGGTGAATCGCTTGATCACGGCATGGGCGCCGATCTGGCTTCCGGAGCCGATGCGCGTTTTTCCCTCAATCACTGCGAAAGGTCCAACGCAAACTCCTGCCTCCAAGTGAGCCTCTGCGGATACCAGCGCGGCGGGGTGAATCAAGACATCCGTCTTCATTCTAAATGGAAGGTAATTCTGATTTCATGCCGACGGCCGCCGCTTCCTCCTGAGCATCTCCAGCATTGTCCTCGGCCGAGGGCGACAGCTCAGGTATTTGGACACTTCGCGGCATGTGGTCGACTGGTATGAGCGGCTCAATCTGCAGGTCGGTGGACGTTGCTTCCAATTCCTTGAATTTTCGCGCCTTGACCAAGACGCGGGACTCCAGTGATCCGACGGCTTCGTTATACGCCTGAATAGCGCTTCCCAGGCTCTTGCCAAGCCGCGCCCAGTGATCGACCATCTGTACGATGCGTTTGTACAGATCGCGGCCCAGATTGCTGATTTCCTGAGCGTTCTGAGCCAGCCTCTCCTGGCGCCAGCCATAGGCGACGGTTCGAAGAAGGGCGATCAACGTGGTGGGTGTTGCAAGGATGACGCGCTGCTGCACGCCTGCCTCAATCAACGCCGGGTCCTGTTCCAGCGCCGCGCTAAAGAATGTTTCGCCGGGCAGGAACAGGATCACAAATTCAGGCGCCGGCTGGAATTGGTCCCAGTAAGCTTTCCTGCTGAGCGACGTGATGCGGTCGCGGATCTGCCGGGCATGGTCCTTGAGCTTGGCTTTGCGGGTCTCGTCATCCTGAGCTTCGATTGCTTCCAGGTAGGCCGAGAGAGGAGTCTTGGCATCGACGACAATATTCTTGTTTGCCGGCAGGCGCACCAGCAGGTCAGGGCGAAGCCGCCCATCATCGGTCTCCGCGCTCTGCTGCTCCCTGAAATCGCAGTGATTCAGCATGCCTGCCATTTCAACCACGCGCCGGAGCTGGATCTCTCCCCAGCGTCCCCGGACGACGGGCGCGCGAAGCGCCTTTACAAGATTCGACGTTTCCGAGCGAAGCTGGTTTTCGGTCTCCAGGAGAGAACGGACCTGTTGAGCCAGCGATTCGTAGGCTCCGATGCGCGCTTTTTCAATCTCATGAATCCTGGAATCTACTTTTTGGAGCGACTCGCTCACCGGCTTTACCATTTCGCTGATGGCTTGCTGCCGTTTCTCCAGGTCCCACTGCGCCTGTTCATGAAATTTTCCCAGCTTGGTTTCGGCCAACTGCAGGAAGGAACGGTTGCTGCTCTCCAGCACCTCGGCGGAAAGTGCTTTGAAGGCATTCGAAAGTTCCTGCCGCGCGTTGTTGAGCAACGCAAGTTGACTCTCCGCCGTCTTTCGTTGCTGCTCCAGCCGTTCGGTCAGAATGGCGGCCTTGGTTCGGAAAAGGAGCGAAGCTGATAATCCTCCCAACAGCAGGCCTACCGTCAGAAATACAATGGGAAGGGTGTAATCCATCTTCTTTGCGGATTATACTGACGCCCGCGCACGGTTGACAACGTTCAAATGACTAACGACCAGGCCGCCCCTTACAGCGAGATCTATCCGGCCGGCGACGAGGGGTTTTTCATTCGCTTTGGTAATGACATCTCTGCACAAGCCCATGAAAGGATATTCGCCTGCTTGGAGATACTCGATGAGAAGAAGCCGGATTGGCTGATCGACTCGATTCCAAGTTATCTCTCAATTCTGGTCTTGTACGACTGCTTGAAGATTCAAGCCGATGAGGTTTGCTCCTGGATCAAGCAAAATCTCCATCAGATTCCAAAGCGGCCGATCTCGCACCATTTGGTAGAAATTCCTGTTTGGTATTCTCCCGACGTAGCTCCCGACCTGGAAGATCTGGCAAAGTCTAAGCAGCTCTCCATTGAAGAATTCGTCGCATTACACACAGCGCCCGACTACCTGGTCTACATGCTTGGATTCAAACCTGGTTTTCCGTTCCTGGGAGGATTAGATCGCCGGCTCTGGACACCCCGTCATGCGGCTCCGCGTCTGGAAGTGGCCGCCGGATCAGTGGGGATCGGTGGTAAGCAGACTGGGATTTATCCGGTAAAAAGCCCTGGCGGCTGGCGTATTGTGGGACGCACCCCGCTGCGAATATTTAATTTGACCCCGGAGGCGCGTGACGCTGCGTCGTTTCGCCCGGAGAGTTGTTTTCGCATCCTTCCCGGCGATACAGTGAAATTCTTTTCAATTGACGGAGACGCGTACCGAGAGCTCGGCGGGAAGTGACAGTAGCACTTAGTTGCGCCAGTTCGTGCGTGGAATTCTTACCACCAAGGACACCAAGGACACGGCGCCGACGAGGGGCAGGCAGGGATAGTAGAGCTCAAGCCAAGCTGTCCTTCGCCGGCGCCGTGTCCTTGGTGTCCTTGGTGGTAAAGAAGTTCTTACTCGCGCAACGAGCACTCGACTGGACTGGATGAACTATGCCGCACACGCTGAAAGTTGATTTGAATTGTGATCTCGGTGAAAGCTTCGGGCGCTATCAGCTTGGATTTGATGAGCAGGTGATGGATTTCATCACCTCTGCCAACATAGCATGTGGATTTCATGCCGGAGATCCGGCAACCATGCGGCGAACGGCCGAACTGGCTCGCCGGAAAAAAGTGGCCGTGGGCGCACATCCGGGATTTCCCGATCTGCCCGGCTTCGGTCGCCGCAACATGGATGTTTCTGCCGAAGAAGCCTATGATCTGGTGCTTTATCAGATCGGGGCGCTGGATGCTTTTGCCCGGCGTGAAGGCCTGAAGCTGCAGCATGTAAAACCCCATGGCGCGCTGTATAACATGGCCGTAGGCAGTGCTCCTTTAGCTGAGGCTCTGGTGAAAGCCACGCGCGATTATGATCAAGGCCTGATTTTTGTCGGTCTTCCTCTCTCTGAAATGGAGAATGCGGCGCGCAGGTTCCGGGTGCGGTTTGCAGCAGAGGTCTTCGCTGACAGGACCTATCAGCCGGACGGTTCTCTGACATCCCGGCGTGAGGCACATGCTTTTGTAGAGGATCCCACGGAGGCCGCAGCACGCGTCGTCACCATGGTTCGCGAAAAAAGAGTGCAGGCCGTAACCGGCCAATGGATCTCCATTCGCGCCGATACGATATGCCTCCACGGAGACAATCCAAAGGCAGTTTCGTTTATTGAACGGATACACAAAGCGCTAAAAGAATCCGGCCTTGAAATCGCGCCCTTGGCTCACTGGCTCGCCTGATGCCCTCGATCACGATTCGCAAGCCAGGACTGCTTACCACCATACAGGACCTGGGGCGAGTGGGTCTGGGCCGCTTCGGCGTCCCTCCTTCCGGCGCGATGGACCCTCTTGCCTTCCGAGTTTCGAATCGATTGCTGGGAAATGACGATGGTTTGCCGGCGCTGGAAATCACCACAGTCGGCCCCGAAATTGAATTTCATCAAGAAACGTGCTTCGCGCTTGCCGGGGCAAATCTGACACCGATGCTGGGAGATCGAAGGATCGACGTCTGGCAGGCATTCGTGGCCAGGAAGGGCGAGGCCTTGCGATTCGGCGCCCGCCGTCAAGGTTCACGTTGTTATTTGGCAGTGCCGGGCGGGTTTAGGATTGATCGCATCCTAGGGAGCGCTTCTACGGACTTAGACAGCGGATTTGGCGGCGTAGATGGTAAACCTCTTAGGGCGGGTTTAGCGCTGGAAATGGGGGAACAGAGCGGCGAATATTCGGGTAGAGTTCGCGTCGATTTCTTTCGCCAATACTCAAATCCTTTCGAGCTCCGTTTTGTTCGGGAACAACAGCTTCTCTTTGAGGAAACTTCCATGGCCGGCTTCAAATCGGGACGGTACCGCGTCAGCGAGCATTCCAATCGCATGGGATATCGATTGCAGGGGCCTTCTATAGCAGCCAGCGTCGCCGCCGATTTGATTTCCGAAGCAATCCTTCCCGGGACGATTCAAATACCGTTCAGTGGTGAACCGATACTGCTGATGGCAGATCGCCAGAGTGTCGGAGGCTATCCCCGCATCGGCTATGTGATTCGGGCCGATCTCCCCAAGGCGGCCCAGCTTTGGATCGGCCATTTAGTTCGCTTTAGGGAAGTGACGCTCGATCAGGCCTATTTCCTGGCGAAAGAGCAGGAAGCGATG
>DASXTB010000286.1:0-4796 GCA_036505615.1 Acidobacteriota bacterium | reverse complement strand
GGCCGAGCAGAGCTATGTGCAAACAGCGGTGAACACACCCAAGGATTAACAAGCCAGCGTTAAAACCCGAAGGGGTTTACAGAGCATAGCCGGCGGCAAAGCCCGCATCTCTTGCGGGCGACGCCGCCGGTTGGTACCCGTAAACCATCCGACGCTGAAAGCGTCGCAGAACCTCAGCGCCGGAGAGAGCGTGGATGGAATGAAATGCCATGTCGCTACCAACGGACCCAACCTTCAAATTTGCGAAAAAATTCTTTGGCCCCTTCAGGGCGGATCGTTTTGGATAGGCCAACCGGCGGCGTTGCCCGCAAAAGACGCGGGCTTTGCCGCCGGCTATATTCTGTAAACCCTTCGGGTTTTCGGAGGTGTGTGGATGAACCCCTTGCAAAAAGTGGTGAACCGGATTTCACGGTTCAGTCTCCCGTGACAAGTTTTCCCTTGTCCCGGGGCGAATGGCTAAAGCCGGCATCCAGAAAGCCGCTGGAAGCGGCTTCAGCCGGATTGTTTAATGGGCCGCCAACCCGCCGTAACGACGGCGGGCCTTAAACCCTCCGGGAATGGCCGCTGAAGCGGCGAGTCCCGCGAAGCGGGACGAATAGCAGTAGCCGGGGGTGCCGACGCGCGAAGCGCAGGCACCCCCGGTCGGCGACCCGCAAAATCGGTCGGACCGCGCAAGCGGTCCCATTCGGTTCGCCAGACATCGGTGCCTCAATCCCAGGCGATGTTTTTGTGTTGTGAGGTTAGGAAATGCAGGTGCTCTTCAGTCCCATTGACTTCAATGCAGGGGCTGCTGAGGAATTTGCGAAGAAAAAATCAGGGGAAAATGGGACCGCTTGCGCGGTCCGATTCAGGTGGGATTTCCGTGACCGGGGGTGGCGCGCGCAGCGCACGCCAACCCCGGCTACTGCTATTGGTCCGCCTCGCGGACGTAGGTCCGCTTCGCGGACAAGGCTGTCCCTCCGGGACAGCAGGGCCGCTGAAGCGGCCACAGCCCTTCCTCGCTGAAAACTTAGTCAGAAAAACCAGATTTCACGGTCCGGTATCACGTGCAGGAATCATGGGTGCTTGCTCTTACGTTCGCGGTTCCGATTTTTTTCACGCCTTCAAGTAAATCTCCGACCATGCGCTTGCACCTCCACGTTTCAGAACATCCATGGCGATCTGAAGCGCTGCTTCGCCGGGTGACATTTGCGCAGATTCCACCGTAAGGCGGGGAAAGCGGTTTCTCAGGTTTCGGATAAACCTTTTCCGTACCGTATCACTCTCAAAAACCTTGCCCACATAGCCACAAACCGCGGAATGCAGTTTGAGAGTCAGGATTACGCGCTCGGCGATTTCAAAAAGGTCATCCGCCGACCGACGAAGCAGAATGCGGCACTGCGCGTCCTTGTCGACTCCCTGGTCGACCAGTTTGGCCAGCCGCCCAATTTGAACTTTGTCATAGCTGCCTGAATAGACCGAATCGTGCAGCGCGCGTACCGTGGGAGCCTTGCTCCGTCGGAAGACCTGCTCGGCAAGCCAGCCCCATCGGTCCCGTCCTTCATGAGCGCGAAACACATGCTTTAGCGCCTGCATTCCCAGATGGTAGCCGCTTCCCTCGTCTCCCAGAATGTGGCCCCAACCGCCAACGCGGCAGGTGCGCTCTCCTTTCCTTCCAAAAGCATTGGAGCCGGAACCGGAAATTACAATCGCGCCATCGCCGCCGCCAGTGACACTCCAAAGCGCGTTCGACGTGTCTTCGGAAATGCTCAATCTCTCCACGGCAAACAATGTGCGAATGATTCGCTCCCGAAGCTCCGGTCCCCCGCTCAATCCAAAGTGGGCCGCTACGAAAACGACTTCGGCCCGCGACAAACCGAGTTTCCCGAGCGCTGCGTCGATTGAATCACGAATCGCCTTGCGAAATCGCTCCTTCGCTCCCGGTTCATGAATGTGATTGCTCGGTCCGCCATGTCCTTTGGCCAGAATCCTGCCCCTCAAATCGGCGACCACAGCTTCCGTGTGGGATTGACCCCCATCAACGCCCAGCAACAACTCCACACTCATCCTTTACTCCGCCTATACCATGCCGCGGCAATCACTTCCACGTCCGCGACCGCTGTGTCCGTTGTGTGAGTAGTGGTACAAAAAGATTGAACCACAAAGTTCTTCGTGAATCATACGATTCCAGCACTGCGCATGAAAATAGATCTGTACGGGCGACCCTGAGTGGTCGCCCGCGGCTTTCGAACAGTTTGGAGCCCAAAAGGCGGCCACACAGGGCCGCCCGTACGGATATTTACGCGACGACAATACTGATTTTTTCTCCGGTTCTCACGCTCTGGGCTACAATTCTTCGCGCCACTACTCGCAGTGGCATCTGGTAAGGCCACCAGCCGGTCTGAAAGTGTGAAAAAATTATGACAAGATTCAAAAGCATTTGGATGCTGGTTGTACTGGCTCTCTTCAGCCCGGCGCTTCTCTCTGAAGGACCTGCCGTCGTTGATGATAGCCAAGCGCCCCGATTCCGGGACAAAGACACGCTGCTTCGCCCCGTCGGCTATCGTGAATGGATCTTTGTGGGAAGCTCGCTCGGCTTGCGCTACGCGCCTGAGCCGGAGGCAAAGCAGAGCAGGCCGGAAATCTACCACAATGTCTACATCAATCCTCCGGCTTATCGCCAGTTCTCACGCACTGGCAAATTCCCGGATGGAACCATGATGGTCCTGGAGCTGGCCAGCGCTGAGGTAAAGCGGGAGCCTGGATTGCAGGGTTCTTATCAAAAAAAGTACGTCGGACTGGAAGCTTCGGTTAAGGACAGCAGGCGTTTTGAAACGGGTTGGGCTTACTTCAGCTTTGACGGGTCCGATGGAAAGCGCAAAGATGTCGCTCAGCCCTTTCCGGCCGAAGCCTGCTGGTCCTGCCACCACCAGAAGGCGGCCACCGACCATGTTTTCACACAGTTTTATCCTGTCTTGAGAGCCATTCGGAATAGCGAATGATGCAGTTCCCAGTGGCTAGTGGCTGGTTGCCAGTTGCCAGTTGCTAGTTGCTAGTTGCCAGTTTCTCCCTACGCTCGCTTACGCTCGCGGCTCTGATTTTTTTGACTGGTGACCAACTGGTAGCAGCTGGTAACTGGCAACTGGGCACTGCGCACTGGGCACTCCTTGGGGCCCTTGTCAGGGCCGGCGCTTGTGCAGTAGCGTGCATAGTGCGTTTATCGACAAAACCATCTCCTCAAACTGATCCGGCAGCAGCGCCTGCGGGCCGTCACAAAGCGCTTCCACAGGATTGGGGTGGACTTCCACCATGACGCCGTCGGCTCCAACCGCGGCGCCCGCCCTGGCCAGCGGAGTTACTTTCTTACAGTCACCGGATCCGTGACTAGGATCGACAATCACCGGCAGATGGCTCATCTCTTTGACGGCAGGGACCACGCTCAAGTCGAGAGTGAACCGCGTGTGGTCGGAAAAAGTGCGTACCCCGCGCTCGCATAGCACCACGTTGTAATTTCCTTCAGCCATTAAGTACTCGGCCGACATGAACCACTCTTCCACGGTGGCCGACAGCCCGCGCTTCAGCATCACCGGAAGCCCGCACTGTCCGGCCTCTTTCAGTAAAGAAAAATTCTGCATGTTTCGGGCGCCGATCTGCACTGCGTCGGCGTAGTTGACGACCTTCTCCAGGCTTCGTTCGTCCATAGCCTCGGTGATGAAAGGAAGACCCGTCTGTTGTCGCGCCTCAACCAACAGCCTCAGGCCCTCTTCTCCCATCCCCTGAAAGCTGTAGGGAGAGGTCCTCGGCTTAAAAGCGCCTCCCCGCAGCAAATTCGCTCCTCTCTCTGAGACCGCGCGGGCCGTGGCGAGTAGCTGGCCCCGGCTCTCGACAGCGCACGGTCCAGCGATCACAGTGAAATAGTCTCCACCCACAGGGACGTTTCCGATCCTTACTACCGTGTCCTCTTCCTTGACCTCGCGGCTCACCAACTTGTACGGCTTTGATACCGGAATTGCCTGCTTCACTCCAGGCAGCATCTCAAATAGTTTCGGATCCAGCGGGCCGGGGTTTCCAGTGATGCCGATCGCCATGCGCTGGGCGCCGGGGATGCAGTGAGCCTCAAAGCCGAGGCTGTGAATCTTCTCCACGACGCGGTCAATGTCGTGCTGCGTCGCATGTAGATCCATGGCAATCAACATGGCGGTATTATAGTTGATTTCGAATTTGGCGAAATCTTGCGCTTTCGACAAGATTTGGCGCTGAACAGCCGACCACGTTCACGCTCACGAGCTTACAGTGGCCGCGGGGCCACAACCAAAACGAACAGCGATCACAGGTACGCGAACAGAGCGGTGAATTCGCAACCAAGAATGTAAGAAGCCGGCGGTAAACCCTTCGGGTTTTGGAGGATCAGTCAAACAAACTATGAATTTCTGTGGGAAGGTCGCGGTACAGACGATGTTTGGGTACAAATCCATCGGCGCCGGCTTCATGACAGGCCTGCTCCAGATCGGATGTGTCGTGCACCGTAATAATAATGATTCGTGCCTCGGGAAGAGTTCTGCGCAGCTCGGCCGTCGCTTGCAAGCCATTCATCTTCGGCATTTGCAAATCCATTAAAACGAGATCCGGATGTAGCTTTAGAGCCTTTTCCACGGCCTCTCGTCCATCGCTGGCATTACCAACCAGGTAGATACCGCGATCTTTCTCCAGCAATGACGCGATTGCTTGCTGCGCGGCTGGCGAATCGTCGGCCACGAGCGTCCGGATTCGATGTGCTTTTTCCTCGTCCCGGTGTCGAGCTGAAGATAGAATAGCCA
>DASXTB010000285.1:0-2971 GCA_036505615.1 Acidobacteriota bacterium | reverse complement strand
CATGATCGATGAGAACGTCCTTGATAGGTACGTTGATGGAAACGATCGTAAGAAAATTGCCAAACCCTTTGTAGGCTTGGCCGTCAATATCATCGACAAACAAATCATGGATGCTGTACCGCTCTCCGGCCGTGGCGGAGGTCCCCGACTTGTTGAGCGCGATTGCGAGCTGCAATACGCTGGCACAGTGTCTAATTTTGTTGTAGCGAATGGTGACATCGCTCACGCGGCAAAGCGGACAGGCGTTGTCTTGGTTTGCCGGCGTCAGCAGAATTGCAAAACCGCTCTGACTAAAACCACCCCAAACATTTTCGAGCACATTGCCCTCGAATAGAACTCGCTGGGCATTCTTCAGTTCGAAGAGATTCTTGACGATGAAAGCATTCCCTGTGGCACTTCCCACGAAGCCGGGTTGGTCAGGTTTCCAGATCATGGGTTTGAAAAAATGGTTGCGCCGGATCTCGATGTCGGCCGGGGTTGTACTGCCGGGCGCCCCGCCGAACAGGATGTTCTCACCGGAGGCTTCCAGGAAATTATTGACGATCTTGTAGCTACCACTGGGGGCATCGCCGCCGCCGCCGTTGATCGCTTGTGCGTCCGTGCAGGAGCCTTTTAGGGCAATGCAGTGAAAGTCGGTGAAGTAGGAATCAACGATCGCTATGTATGTTGTTCCGCTTAGATGGATGCCGCCTTTGGTTTCGTCCTGGGCCGTCCCGTGAAGCCAGAGGCGATCGAAGACCAGGTGATGCGCCGTACTATCCAGCGTACCGGGCTGGACCAGGTTGCGCATGTGAAGTCCCGGTACTGCGCGGGAAATCTCCAATCCAACTAAGCGGTAATGATTCGCGCCATTCTGGAACAGGATTGGTCCGGACTCAGATTCGCGGTCGAATTCGATTTTGGCCAGAACATTGCGCACCGCGGCACAGCGGAAATCGGGACGGCCTGGCAGAGAAGCTATCCCGGCGTAGCAGGGGGTGATACGGGTGCCTTCAGGAGGCAGACTGTCGTCGGGGGCGCTAGTGCGCAGGATAATCCAGTGAGAATCGTCACAAGGCTTCGCAGGCAGGCGAAACAGGCCGCGGAATGTGGCTCCGGCCTGTAACTTCAGGGTATCCCCGCATTTTGCGTTGTCGATGGCGTCTTGAAGGTTGTCGTCTTTTTTGACGAGGCGCACCTTGCCAGGGGCGGGCGTGTCAGTGAGCTGACTTTGCACGTAGATGCGCGGCAATTCCGCGGGGCCGTCAAAACGGCCTGGCTTGACGGCCTGATCGCCCGCCATGGGAGAAGCGACGGACTCTACGACAATTGAAGTGGAGAGTATCCACAGCAGAATTAGGGCGGTGAGAAGGGATGAGCGCGATGTGGAGAAGGCCATGATCATCTTCTTGTGCAACCATTAAGAGGATAACACTGACTAGCGTCGCAGCCGTCAGACTAGCCCAATCTCCGATTCGGCCGCTTTTCGTCATCCGTGCCTGGTCATGTGAGGGTTTTAGGAAGGGGCTTACGACCCTTCACAGCTATGGGCATCTCAACGACGTGCAGATCCTCCAGTCCACAACTTTCAAACCACCGAAAAACCTGTTCGTACGTGTGTTTCGACTGATACTTTGGGGAGTACCAATCCAACGTCGTTAAGAGTCTTCGCTCGGGGTCGGATTGCAGCGACACCAGAAAAACGTGATGCACCACGCCGGCCAGCGGCCGTCCAACCAAAGGCAACATGCGCAGTCCGCGATCGAGATGGTAAAGAGCGGGGACCGCCACACGGCCGAACCTATATAAGTTTCTAGCAGATACGCGCTTGGTGACCTTACGATAAATATCGGTAAAGCGATACCATTTGTTGTAGGCGCTATAGAGCCATACCGCGATATTCCCACCCGGCTTAAGGTATCGAGGTAAGCCCTTGAACGCTTGTTCGCAGTCCGGTGTGTGGTGCAGCACGCCGATACTGTAAATGTGGTCGAAGGTTTCTGGCGCAAAAGGCAAAGCGAAGACGTCGGCTTGAAGAGCAACAAATTCACGATCGACCAAATTGCGAGCCGCCACTTCCGCTGCAGCGCTTAGGTCGATTCCTACAACGCGGGCTCCCCATCGGGTCGCGATTTCCGCGAATCGGCCCATGCCGCAGCCCACATCCAACACTAGCTTTCCACACAGCTCTTCTGGTGTAAAGCCGGTTTGCTTCCGAAAATTCAGTTCTGCGTCGTGGCGATTTGCTTCATCCATCCAGGTGCGGGCGTATCGCTGCCATTGAAAGCCGAAGCTGTCGGCATAAGTGTGCGCATCCACAAATCGTGGGACTCCGCGCACGACAGGGAAGACTCTTTCGCAGCTCGAGCAGCGATAACCAGCTTCATCCGCAGCATTCAATTCACTTTCGCAGGACGGGCACCGCAATAACGCCAGCAAGTCAGGCGATAACATGGGACCCCGCAAGGGTCGAATCTCAGTCTCAATATCACATCAGGTGGGCCAGCACGATGGGCTGGTTACATCCGATCGCGGGAGTATAGCCGTAAGAATGGCCAAGGGCAAGAGACACAGGCATTGCTGTTTTTTGGCATTGCAGCTGGCCTGTGGGCGGTATTAATGACGACGTACTCGTGGCATGTAGGCAAGGTTTGGAGAAAGGCAGAATTGCCTTTCTTGAAACCGTTGACATCTTGAGTGTAAGAGATACAATTCCCGAGGAGCAGCATTATTTACAGAGCGTTACCAATCCTTCCGCTAAGTTTAGTGCCGAGGAAATCTTCGTTTCGTAAGTCCAAACCGCGAACCGTACCGCCGACCCATGCTCTTTGACTCGCCAGCCTATTTTCTCTTCCTAGCGGCCGTAGTGTTTCTTTACTGGCGCCTGAGCTGGAGACGGCAAAATGCCCTCCTGCTCTGTGCCAGCTACTTTTTTTATGGCTGGTGGGACTGGCGGTTTCTGTTGCTGATGATTTTTTCGACCGTCGGCGAC
>DASXTB010000284.1:0-5482 GCA_036505615.1 Acidobacteriota bacterium | reverse complement strand
CAGCCTGCTGGTGTGCTGTCCGGTTTTGTTCCTCCTCGAAGTAATGCGAGGAGGCTAGTGCACTGTGACCGAGAATTTGCGCCGTTAATGGTCATCCGTGTCCCATTAACGGAACCAATTTCTGTTACAGTGTTCTAGCTTCCTACTTTCTTATGAAAAACCTCACGCTGCTTGGATCGACGGGGTCCATCGGGCAAAGCACGCTGGACGTCGTTCGTTTCTTCCCGGACCGATTCCGGGTACGGGCTCTCGTTTCCGGTCGCAATACCGATCTGCTGTGCGATCAAATTCGCGAATTCCGTCCCCGCGTGGTAAGCGTTGCCGACGCTCAGTGCGCCGAGAGCCTGCGCGACCAGCTCTCTCGTTTTCAGATCGAAAGCCCCGAAATCTTCTACGGCGCGGAAGGCGCCATCGTGGCTGCTACAGCCGACGATGTCCAGGTAGTGGTAGCAGCTATTTCCGGCTCTGCGGGGCTGGTGCCTACATACCACGCGATTAAGGCCGGCAAGACGCTGGCGCTGGCAAACAAGGAAACGCTGGTGATGGCTGGGGATCTGTTGATGCCTCTGGCGGCGCGCAGCGGTGGCGCCATTTTGCCGGTTGACAGCGAACATAATGCCCTTCTGCAGTGCCTGCAGGGTCTGAAAACAGAACATGTTTCCGCGCTGATATTGACCGCAAGCGGCGGCCCTTTCCTGAGGGTGCCGCCGGAAAAAATTGCTACCGTCACTGTGGGGGAAGCACTGCAGCATCCTACATGGCGCATGGGGAAAAAAATCACCATTGACTCTGCTACCCTGATGAATAAAGGTCTGGAGATTATCGAGGCACATCACCTTTTTTCCATGCCCGCGGAAAAAATTGAAGTGCTGATCCACCCTCAATCGGTAATCCATTCCATGGTGCGCACCGTTGATGGTTCGGTAATCGCGCAGATGGGGATCACCGACATGAGATTGCCGATCCTGTATGCCCTCAGTTATCCGGATCGGACACCTTCGCCTCTCCCCAGCCTGAACCTCACCGCCTGCGGACCTCTTAACTTTCAGCAGCCGGAGTTATCACGCTTCCCGTGCTTGAAGTTTGCATACGATGCCCTGCGCGCTGGAGGAAGCATGCCGGTAGTTCTCAATGCGGCCAACGAGTTCGCAGTATCGCAATTCCTGCAGGAAGAAATTCCGTTCTCAGCGATTCCGACCATGATTGCCAGCCTTATGGCCGAGCACACTCCCGTTGCCATTCAGGATCTCGATCAGATATTGGACATTGACGCCGATACGCGGGCTCGAGCGCGCCACCTTGTCGAGAAGACCGTTAGCTAATTGCGGAATGCGGAATGCGGATTTCCTCGATTTCGGATTGCGGATTGCGGAATGCGGAATCAAAGACCGCTGCCGCCGCCAGTTGTGCCTAGCCTCTTTTCAAGAGTTGTCAATGGGGGCCAGTTCACGACAAACCACAGACCGCGGATGTAAGGCCGCCTTTTAATCCGCATTCCGCATTCCGCAATCCGCAATTGAGGCATTCCGCAATCCGCAATTGAAGAAATCCGCAATTGGAAAAGCTTAGGTTATAATCGTCCTCATCGGGAAGCGGTTTGTCCCAGAACCTAGTTTGGAGGAATGATTTGTCAAATATGCTTCATTTGATTGGGACGAACATACTCGCCCTCATCTTTGTACTGGGAGTGATGATTTTTGTTCACGAGCTCGGCCACTTCGTGGTCGCCAAAATGCTGAAGATCCGCGTCGAGGTCTTCGCCCTTGGTTTTGGTCCCCGGATTTTTGGTTTTCGCAGAGGTGAAACTCATTACCGAGTCAACATCCTGCCGCTGGGCGGATATGTGAAGATGACCGGCGAAAGCTTCGACGATGAATTGACCGGTTCGGCTGATGAATTCCTATCGCGACCCAAATCCCACCGGCTCGCCGTCGCTGTGGCTGGGCCGCTGATGAATATCTTGCTGGCCATTGGACTGATCACCGCAAACTTCATGTCCGGCGTGGAAGTTCCTGCTTATTTCCACGAGCCGCCGGTAATTGGCTCGGTCGAGCCTCACTCGGCAGCCGAAAGGTCGGGTTTGCAGATCGGTGACAAAATCCTGTCTGTAGGGAACACCAAGACCCCCACATGGCAGGACGTAGATCTCTCCATCGGAACGTCTCCCCGCAGGCCCGTCATCATTACCTTTGAGCGCAGCGGCCAAATACAGAGCCGCACCGTAGTCCCTGAAGCTGTTTCGGAAGCCGAAATCGGCTCTATCGGCGTCGACCATGTGATACCGCCGGTCGTTGCGATGGTAGATCCTCACAGTCCCGCCGAGCGTGCGGGTCTTCGGCCGGGCGATCAGATTCTAAAGGTAAGGTTCGGGTCGACTGAGGTTTCGAATTTTCCGGACACGCGCAGGTTAGTGATGGAAAGCGAAGGAAAGCCTTTGGAATTCACTATCCGACGGGGTGACCAGATCTTCACGCGGACTATCACTCCCATAAAAATTAACGGATTGGTACGCATCGGCTACGCGCCACCAAATCCTACCATAATAGAGAAGTTCGGCTTGGGACAGGCGCTGAAAGAAGCATTAGAGCGCAGTTACAAGTTGACGGTTATTACATTTAGCATCGTGGGAAAGATCTTAACGGGAGAAGCGAGCATCAAGGCAATGTCCGGGCCGATCGAGATCGCCAAATACTCAGGCGCCGCGGCGCGGGCCGGCGCCGGTCAGCTGATGACGTTCATGGCGCTGATCTCACTGCAACTGGGAATTTTCAACCTGTTCCCTATTCCCATCCTTGACGGCGGCGTGATCTTCTTGCTGCTGCTGGAAGGACTGATGGGCCGTGACCTGAGTTTGCGCGTCAAAGAACGGATTTTCCAGATTGGATTCATTTTCTTGATTCTCCTGATGGGTATTGTCATCTTCAACGATCTGAACAAGACGCTGCCGCTATTCAAGTAGTGAATCGTCAGCTACCAGCAATCAGCTGTCAGCTCCGAGCTGTCGGCTAACTCTGGATATTGCACGTTTCCGGCCGCGAAGCGGCGATAGTGGGTAGGCCCGCCCATCAGGGCGGGATTCGATTAATTCCCTCAATGCAGAGCGCCGAAAGGCGCGACATCAGAATTATCCAAAACGTTCGCAAAAACTCCCGCCGAACAGCACAATTACGTGAGGTCTAATGTCGCGCCTCCGGCGCTCCACTTGATGGCTCCACCCAATCCGGCCCTGACCCTGCATTATTCACAAATTTGTTGCTTTAATGGTGCAGATGCTGTTGCCGTCCCGCCTGGCGGGACGGCCCGAAAATAGCCCAGCACTTCAGTGCTGGGATTGAGGGTTAACGCCAATCACACCAACCCAAAGGAGTCCCGTAGGGACGGCTGATTCAGTCGTTCCTACGGGACTGTTATCCAAATAGAGTGTGGTGGCCTCCGATTCCCAGCAGTGAACTGCTGGGCTATTATCATGCCGTCCCTACGGGACAAAAACTGGCCACGATTCTCCAACACGAAAAAATTTATGAATAATCCAGGTGACGGGCGGGCCTACCCAGTGTCGCCGCTTCGCGGCTGTCGCGCCTCCGGAGCGGTTCGTTTGCGGACTGCCCGTTATGAGCTGAAAAAGACCCGGGGAACAATGGCTGATGGGTGATGGCTGAGAGCTGAATGCTGAGAGCTGAGAGCTAAAGCAGCCCGCTTTACTGCAACTTTAACTTGCTATCGGCGGGTGTCATATCGGCGATCTTGAGTTTTTCTTTCAGATTGCTGGTGATCAGACCCAGGATAGACAGGACTGTCTCCTCCAAATTCACGTTTTCGATAATCGGGATCCGGTACCGCTCGGCCATCTCAATGATGTAGTCCTGAATTTCCAATATGGCGTCGAAATTCGACAAGTAGCGGTCTGACTGGCGGCTGCGCGCTTCTGCCTGCCGGTTCAGAAATCTCTCTCGATACACCGATCGATTGAGCGTGGTAACGATCAGCGGAATCACGTAAGCCCGTTCCGTGTAGACATCGATGTCAATCAATCCTGGCACCAGGTGTACGCCGTCCACCACCAGGCTGATATTCTCTTCCACCGAACGTTCAATCATTGCCCTGACGCCGGCACAGACCTTGGATGCTTGCTCCTCAAAAGCGTCGATGATGCGAGACTTGGATAAATGCAAAAACTTCTGATCCTTCCAAGCCTCATAAGACGAGTGATGAATGGAAGGGAGCAGCTCGGGGCTGAACATCATGCGCATGATCTGGCGAACCGTGTCGGTGCTGAGCAGTTTCTTGATCGCAAGCCGGTGCGCCACTTCCGTCGCCAGCGATGATTTTCCCGTCCCCGTGGCGCCTCCAAAAAGAATAATGATCGGCTTGTCGGGCGCCCGAAATTTGCGCCAGAGCAGATAGCGCTCGGCAAACTGGCGGCCCTGCGTCTTGAGAATCGTCTGATAGATGAGCTCGCGTAATTCTTGACGCGTTATAGAAACCTTGTCGGCGCTCAGCAGACGCGTCTCGATGTCCCTGGCGACCTCGTACGAAATCGTAGGCTCCAGGCCGGACGCTTGCAGCGACTGTGAAAGAATGCCCTTGGAAAAGGGGGATTCGCCGCGACTGTCCGCGACCTCGATTGTCTGAACTTTTGGAATAGACGGTTCAAACTCGTGCAGTTGACTGTCGCCCAGCCGGCTCCTCACCGTCTCATCGATGATCCGGGACAGCTCGTCCTTGTTGATCTCGCACCGCGGTTCTATTTGCTTGCGAACTAGCGAAGCGATTTCATAGGCGTCGTTGAATTTCAAGCCTCGCTTCACCAAAGAGTGCGTGACCATCCCGCGCAGGAACGGGATCCGCTGATCCCCTTCAACAACGTAGATGGCGTGGCTTTTGGGCATTGGAATATTTTACCGGATTTTGGATGGTAGCCTTGGGGAATTTGCGTCCCTGGTTGGCATTCGCCGCTGAAATCAAGGCGAAGACACAGAGAATACGGCGCGGCAAAGCCGCAAACCAATAAAAGCCGATGTCGACCACGTTCGCGTTCACGAGGGTGCAGTAGCCAGGGCCACAACCGAAACAAAAGCCGATCACGGCCACATGAACCGGTGAATGCGCAACCAAGGATGTAAGAGGCCAGCGGTAAAACCCGAAGGGTTTACAGAGTATAGCCGGCGGCAAAGCCCGCGCTTTTTGCGGGGCGTCGCCGCCGGTTAACCGTTCCCATAAACCATGCGACGCTGAAGGCGTCGCAGAGCCGAGCGCCACGGATATAGCGGGTCGAAGAACGAATCGGGCTTGGTTTCAAATTTGCGAAAAATTCTTAGGCCCTTTCAGGACGGATCGTTTTGGATGGATGGCCAACCGGCGGCGGCGCTGGGCGGGACGGGCTTTGCCGCCGGCTATACTCAATCCAATTTTTTGTATTCAGTGATCTGCATTTTGCGCGCTTTATCTGTTGACGCATTCAAGGAATTCTCATATTTTTGGG
>DASXTB010000283.1:0-2987 GCA_036505615.1 Acidobacteriota bacterium | reverse complement strand
GCAGATTCATCGGGTGTGCAGTATTCCACCCAAGTCGGTTATGGCCCCGATCGCCAATGGTTCCAGGTGCCTTCATCGGGCTCGCTCCAGGGGACGATTACCATCTACGCGGAAGATGGGATCACTCCGCTGGGCAAGGGTTCGGTGAACCTCAGCGGAGGCAAAGCCTATCAGTTGGTTGTAAGCGGCGGCGGATAGTAAAAAGTATTACGTTTTTATCAAACGATTTAGTTCCTGTCTGACCAATTCCATCACGAAGACAAACAGGGCTAAACAATCGACAAGGCAATGGCGGAAGCGAGTGGGAGTCGAACCCACCGGTGACGGGGTGACCCGCCACCCGCCGGTTTTGAAGACCGGGACGATCACCGGACCGCATGCGCTTCCGGACGCAGGACAATGTTAGCTGGAGTGCTGGCTGGTGCATAGGCCTGCGCGTGGCTTGCACAATCGCCATAGTGTTCCACGTGGAACATTTGTACTTGCAATACTGTCTGTACATAAGTATACATATACAGGGAAATGAAACGGCGCGTGAGAGTTACCAAAGGTCGTAAGATTGCCCGGCTGAAGGCTTCCGCCGACGATGGGAAACGCGCGCATGATCTCAGTGACGACCTGGCGCAATTCTATAAGCCCCTTAAGAAGCCGGTCACGCTTCGACTGGATGCGGATGTGTTGGCCTGGTTCAAGAAAAAAGGCCCGGGCTACCAGACGCGGATCAACCGGGCGTTGCGGACATTCGTGAAGGAACATGCGAAAGAACCCGCAGACTGAGCGACCGCCATTTAATTCCAGAAAGAATGTAAAAGCTGGCCCCAGGGTCGAAACCCACCGCGCGATGGCAAGCTTCTTGCGGCGGCTTACGTCAATGCTGACGATCCGAGTAAGCCTGCCCAGGTGGTGATTTGGGATCGGGAGACTCAGTCGCCCCGAACCCGCATCCTGGAGCCCGGCGTCCTACCTAACGGCGGCGAGTCTTTGTCGGACGGACGTTTGTTGATGACCAGCGGTTCGGAAAAAGAGTTGAAGATTTGATTGGTAGGGCCATAGAGGCGCTTGATGTTAGAGCTGCCGGCGGGGACGCCGACGCTACATCGAGGCGCTACGCGGCTGGGCGCTCGTCGGCGGAGGGGCCGTAGATGGCCGGGACCTTGCCGCCCATGGGGCGCAAGTATGCTGAGAGCTGGCCTCGATGATGGATGGCATCGAAGAGAACGAACCAGAGAAACGTTCCTACTGGCTGCTCCGACGCGAGCTTGCCTCCATAGTAAAACTGTGCGGCGCCGTTCCATGACGCTTCATCTACCTTGGAAACTCGATCGATGAGTTCCTTTGACCAGCGCTCGAACAGACTCACCATCTCTTCCAATGGCGGTGGCGGCACGGCCTTCCTTTCAAATTTCTTCTCGATCACAGCCCCTAGACAGGCTTGAAGGTTGCTGGTCAATCTCCAGACCAGTTGTTCAGCCGAGGGGGATCGGTCGTTGGGTTTGTAGCTGAGTTGGTCCTTGGGAAGCGCCTTTAGTACGTTTAGGAAAACCGGCAACTCGGCCTGCTGACGCTGAACATAGAATTCGCGAAGTGTCATTTTCAATCTCCCAGTTACTTTAAACGTGAGTTTACGGGCGTTCCGTTCCCTTCGCGGCTGAAGCCGCGTTAGTAATGACCTTGAGGCGCTATTGGGCACGAGTGAACTCGTGCCCTTTTCAAATCGTCTCGTCCCACGTACTTTGTGGAGGACCCCACTTCTCGCAAAGAACGCGAGAAATGGGGGCACCCGTGCTGGCGAGATGCCGGCGCTACTTCGGCTGGGGGACGATGCGCAAGTACGGTTTGGGCGACTTCCAGCCATCGGGATACTTTTGTTGCGCTTCTTCGTTCGACACCGAGGGCAGAATGATGACTTCGCCGCCCTGCTTCCAATTCGCGGGGGTGGCTACTTTGTGCTTCGCCGTGAGTTGAATCGAATCGAGGACACGCAGCACCTCGTCGAAATTGCGGCCGGTGCTCATGGGATAGCTGAGCTGAAGTTTGATTTTCTTGTCCGGACCAATCACGAATACGGTGCGCACCGTGGCATTGTCCGCGGCGGTGCGGCCCTCGGAAGTATTTCCGCTCTCGGCGGGCAACATGCCGTAGAGCTTGGCGATTTTGAGTTGAGGGTCGCCAATCATCGGATAGTTGACCTTGTGGCCTTGGGTTTCTTCGATATCGGCTGCCCACTTGGCATGATTGGTCACAGGATCCACACTGAGCCCAATAATTTTGGTATTGCGCTTGGCAAACTCGGGCTGGAGTCCTGCCATGTAACCGAGTTCAGTGGTGCATACGGGGGTAAAGTCTTTGGGGTGAGAAAACAAAATCGCCCAACCGTCGCCGATCCACTCATGAAAGCGAATCGTGCCCTGTGTGGTTTCGGCGGTGAAATCGGGAGCCGTGTCATTGATACGGGGGACGGAGGATACGGCTGGGGTTAAGGTTGCGGTGCTCATAGTTATTCTCCTCAAACAGTGGAATTGATCGTCCCGAAATATCAGGACGGGATGCCACCGCGGCATTCAAAATGGGTGGGTGACGAAAAAAGAAGCCCACCCGATCAGCGCCGGGTGGGTATTAAAGACCTTCGCGTGCTACCCACACACCGGCGTCTGAGTACAACAACACACGACGACCGGCACGGAGCACATGCGCATATAGAAGAAGGATACGCGGAGGGTAGAGTGCAGTCAAATGGGGTTTGCTGCTTTGAGCGCGCTCCAGAGAGTAAATCAAAGAATCACTGCTGGGCTTCGGGAGTGACTGTAGCTGTCCTTCGACTCCGCGCTCAGGATGACAAGCGTTAGCTAGCTACTTTGCGGTGCAAAATGGCGCTTCCTGAGGAGGTCATCCACACGCAAAACCATATTTCGCAACTCTGATTCAGTGAGTTGCCGCCCGCTCCCTCCGACGAAGGCGAGCGTCGGTATTGTTCACGCTGGCTGCGG
>DASXTB010000282.1:0-7358 GCA_036505615.1 Acidobacteriota bacterium | reverse complement strand
ATCTCTGGCACTGAGGTTCTGCGACGCTTTCAGCGTCGGACGGTTTTTGGGGCGGTCACCCGGCGGCGGCGCCCGCAGAAAGCGCGGGCTTGCCGCCGGCTATACTCTGTAAACCCTTCGGGTTTTACCGACCGGCTGCTTACATTTTTGCTTGCGAATTCACTGCTCTGTTCGTGTACCTGGGATCGTTATTGTTTCGGTTGTGGCCTTACCGCCACTGTAGGGACGTGGTCGTAGACGGCTTTTCCTTCGGTTGTGGCCTTGCCACTCTAGGCCTTGGTGGTTAATTTTTTCACACGTTCTCCAGCTCTGGTAGCATTACGCTTTTCTATGCGGAGGTTCACTGACATTGAAGGCTGGAATTATTGGCTACCGTCAGTCGGGAAAGACGACGCTGTTTAACATACTAACAAGCGCGGGCGCGCAGATCGGGTATTCCGGCAAGAGTGAAACTAACATCGGAGTGGCTAAGGTCCCAGATTCCAGATTGTGGAAACTATCCGCCATGTTTCGCCCCAAAAAGACTACGCCGGCCACTGTCGAATACATCGACCTGCCTGGCGTGGCCAAGGGGGAATTTCAAACCTTGGCTCAACTGAGCAGCCTGAGAAGTGCCGACGCGCTTGTTCATGTGGTGCGGGCCTTCGCGGATCCCCGGATGCCCCACCCGGAGGGTCCCATCGACCCGGCTCGCGACGTGGAGAGTTTTGAGCTGGAGATGATCTTTTCCGATTTGGCGGCGCTGGAAAACAGATTGGAGCGGCTGGAGAAAGAACTCAAAAAATCGAGAAACAAAGACCTGGAGGCCGAATTTACGCTTCTGGAACAGTTCAAGAAGCATCTGGAAAGCGAAAAGCCTTTGAGAGAAATGGATCTGGAACAGGAACAGCGTAAACGCGTTCGCGGATTTTCGCTTCTTTCCCTCAAGCCGGAAATCGTTGTCTTGAATCTAGCGGAGTCGGATGTTGCTGAGATCGGCTCGTCTGTGGACAAGTTTAGATTGGGCGGTTGGTCGGGGCGGCCCCGACTGGGATTCTCCTCGGTTTGCGGAAAAATCGAAGCAGAAATCTCGGAACTCACCAAGGCAGACTCTGAGGCTTTCCTCAAAGAGTTGGGTTTTTCCGAACCGGGCTTGCACCGGGTCATTCGGGATACCTATCGGATTCTGGATTTGATTTCGTTTTTCACCGTGGGCGAGGACGAGGTTCGCGCTTGGACCGTCCGGCGCGGCACGCCGGCACAAAAGGCAGCCGGAGAAATCCATTCCGACATCGAGCGTGGGTTTATTCGGGCTGAGGTAATCTCGTTTGAAAACCTCGCGACTATCGGCTCGTTTTCTGTGGCCAGGGAAAAGGGACAACTCCGATTGGAGGGGAAAGAGTACGTCGTCCAGGATGGGGATGTCATTAATTTCCGATTCAATGTCTGAAAAAGAAGGTCGCAGGTCGAAGATCGAAGGTCGCAAGTCCAAAGTCAAAAAGTCGCAGGTCGCAAGTCGCAGGTCACGAGCCAGAACATCTGTTGTCAATTCGGCCTCCGACTTTCGACTTTGGACTTTGGACCTTCGACCTGCGACCTGCGACTTGCGACCTGCGATTTTGACTTTGGACTCTGGACTTGCGACCTGCGAGTTGCGACTTTCGATCTGCGACTTTGGACTTTGGAACATCCCTGAGTTAATGTCATGTCAAAAAGCTTTTATGCCACGCTGATCCTGGGTACCGTTGCCGCCGGCGCCAACGTCATCGGCGGGTACGCAGTGTCATATCAGAAGGTTGTCGATCGTTTTCTGTTGCGCCTGTTAATTGCAATGGGCGCTGGTTTTCTCTTAGCGGCAACCTTCATCGCCGTCTTGCCGAACAGTCTCGCTCTAAATCCACAGACCCCCTTGATTCTGCTGGGCGGATACTTGTTCATGCAGTTCTTTCAACACACCGTTGCTCCTCACTTTCACTTCGGAGAGGAGACCCACCATGAGCCTTACGAGCAGGCGCACGTGGGATATACGGCCGTTCTGGGGATGACTCTGCACGCGTTTTTTGACGGAGCGCTCATTGCGTCTGGTTTCGCCATCTCGGCCAAACTAGGAATTCTGCTCTTCGTCGCGGTCCTGCTGCATAAAATTCCCGAAGGTTTTACCGCTGCCTCCATTATGCGCGCAGCGGGAAAGAGCCGCCGCACCTCTCGATTCTCGGCTGAACTGATCGCCGGAGCGACATTTCTGGGGGTTATTTCTGTCTCTCTGGTCGCAGCCGCTGTACGCTATGCGCTTCCCTTCAGCGCCGGAGTCACGCTGTATGTTGCGGCTTCCGACCTCATCCCCGAAGTTAACAGAGAGGGGCGCGTCTGGGTGAGTGGAGTGGTTTTTTTGGGAGCGCTGTTTTATTTTGTTACTGAGTTGCTGCTCAACTCTTTAATATAAATTTGCCCTGGATATTTGAATGAAATGGTCTAAAGCATTCATCCCGACGTTGCGCGAACTTCCATCGGATGCTGAGTTTAAGAGCCATCAGCTGCTGCTGCGAGCCGGATTCATCCGCCAGTTGGGCGCCGGCATTTACTCTTATCTGCCGCTGGCCCAACGGGTGATGGAAAAAATCACCCGCATCATCCGCGAGGAAATGAACCGAATCGGTCAGGAGTTTTACCTACCGGCGCTTCATCCCGCCGAGATCTGGAAGGAAAGCGGACGCTGGGAGGTGATGGGCGATAGCATGTTTCGCCTTAAAGACCGCTACCAGCGCGACATGTGCCTGGGGATGACCCACGAAGAGGTCTTCACCGCGATCATTCGCGACGCTGTTCGTTCGTACAAGGAGTTGCCCCAGATCTGGTACCAGATCCAGGTAAAATTCCGCGATGAGCCGAGACCCAAGTCGGGCCTTCTGCGCGTGCGGCAGTTCATCATGAAGGACAGCTATTCTTTCGACACCAGTTGGGATGGCTTGGACAAGAGTTATCTGAAACACTACCACGCGTATTATCGAATCTTTGACCGCTGTGGGCTTCGGTACAACGTAATTGACGCTCACAGCGGAGCCATGGGCGGCACAGGATCCCAAGAGTTTGTGGTCCGGTCGGAAGCGGGGGAGGACTTTGTGGTCTCCTGCCCTGCCTGCGGGTATGCCGCTAATCTTGAGAAAGCCTCAACTGAAGTCCCCGCAGCGCACGACGCCGGCAGCGATCTAAAACCTGAAGAGGTCCACACCCCGGGCCAGAAGACCATCGCCCAGGTGGCGGAATTCTTGAAGATCAAGCCATCGCAGCAGATGAAATCGGTAGTCTACATGGCCGACGAAAAACCCACACTTGTCTTGGTTCGCGGAGATCATGAGGTGAACGAGGCCAAACTGGAGACCGCTCTCCAAGCGAGGGCGCTTCGTCCTGCCCATCCGGACGAAATTCGCCGGTTTTTTGGAGCCGATCCCGGAAGTCTTGGCCCCTATCGATTGAGCGGCGTGCGAATCATAGCCGATCATTCGCTGCGCGGCCGGAAAAACCTTGTTAGCGGCGCTAATCGGGATGACTACCATTACAAGAACCTCACGCCGGATGAGGACTTTAAGCCGGAGTATTTCGACCTGCGCAGCGCCCGGTCGGGAGAGCTCTGCATACACTGCAAGAAGCCTGTGGAAGTTTTCCGCGCGATGGAAATAGGCCATATTTTCAAACTCGGGCTGAAGTATTCCGAATCGATGGGTGCGTATGTTCTCAACGAAGCGGGCGAAAGGATTCCCCTGGTGATGGGCAGTTACGGGATCGGGTTGGAGCGGATCATGAGTGCTGCCATCGAGCTTTACGGCGATGAAGACGGAATTGTCTGGCCGGAAAGTATCGCTCCCTTCGATGTGGTGATTTCGCAGGTCAACAGCAACGACAGTGATCAGTCGCGGGTGGCTGAGGATTTTTACGGCAGGTTGATTGCTTCCGGTCTGGAAGTGATTTGGGATGACCGCGACGAGCGTCCCGGGGTGAAATTTAAGGACGCCGATTTAATCGGGATTCCATACCGGATTACCGTAGGAAATCGGATCAAGGAGGGAAAGGTGGAGATTTTCCATCGCGCCACGCGAACAAAGCACGACGTAGCGATCGCGGATGCGCCCCAGAAGCTCACGGAAATGCGCCAAGCGCAAGTCGAAAGTCGAAAGTCGAAAGTCGAAGGTCAAGATAATTTTTGATTTGGCGATTGAGACAATGCAGTAGGGAGTATTGAAGAAACATCAACGGCCGTCCCCAGGGCTACTCTGCTGACCCAAAACTTGGTGAGAAAAGCCAGATTTTTACAGCCTTTTAACTCTCCGCATGTAACTTGCTATCTGCGACTCCTTGGAACGGCGAGCGCATCCACCCCTCTGAATCAAATCTCATTGGTTCAGGATCACTAAGGACCTCGAGGCTTGAAGTGGAGCGTGCCGCTGGGAGAAATGCTTCGGAGAGAGAAACGCATTCGAGCGCCAAAGTGTCTTGGATATGCACTACCAGCGGTCCTTCCGCCCGCGGCCGGCAGGTACTCAATGCTGTCGCGATCGCTTCGCGGTCGGTGGCAAGTAAGGCGGGTTGCTTAGCCCCAAAGGGAGTCCGGGCGGTAAAAGCATTAAGCTGTGTTACCCTCTGGTCGACCTTCTGCATCATCCTGGAAGTGGAAAAGTCTGCCAGGCCCATCCCCACGCCGTTACCATCGGTCTCCTCCGAAAGATCTCGCACGAAGATTCGATGGATCGCGGGCATTCCCTCTATCCATGGCACTCCCTGGATATAACCATGGACACTGCGGCCGATAATATTGGTATCGAGGCCGGTGCCGGAGATGTTCTTTCCTATTCGGTCGCAGATAAGCAAATCGACTTCATCGAAGGGGAGCCTTCCCATCAATCCTTTTGCTTCGAGCAGAAGCTTCTCCTCGGTATCAAAAAAACAGGACACCGGGACTGCAGCCAGGCGGGCTGTCTCGTGGTATGCGTTTTCCAGGATGCCAAGGCCGCCGATTATCTTTCCCGTAGCCAGGATCTTTTCTGTCGCGATCCGAATCGCCTGCTCCAGTCCCAGATCGAAAATGCGGCTGTGATACTCGCGCGCACCTTCCAGCTTACCCAACCCGATGGCGCAGATTTTAGCCAGTCCGCTTTCGATCTTTCCTTTAAAATCAGTATGCGGCTTGATGCGGTTCAGCAGCAGAATTCCATCCGACTCCCACGCCGTTCTTGCCATGAATACCTCGACGTCCGCCGCTCCTCGTCCCAGCGAGAGCGTCTCCATTTCGCACCGAACCGGACAACCCATGGCGTCCTCAGTAACACCGTAATGAGCGATCAGACTGCGCTGCCCCTCGGCAGTCGCGCCGCCATGACTCCCCATTGCGGCAATGATGAAAGCCTCAATCCTGAGCGATTTGAAAAAATCGACCGCGGCTCGAGCGATGGTGGCAATCTCGGCAATGCCGCGGCTCCCGACCGTCACGCCGATTTTCATTCCCGGCCGCAGCGAAGTTTGCCCGTCGGAGAATAGTTGCTCCAGTTCTTCGAGTACCGTGGCGGGAATATCTTCGACACGCGGACGGGGAAACAACTGGTGCGCACGAAACATTCGGGGGACAAAGTTGGACGTAGTCACAGACCCTATTCTAGGCTGGGAAGGCCTGGTGTACAACTGACTATAAATTGTCCGTGCGGCCGCCAGGCAACCACCACAACCGCGACCGAAAGGGAGCGGCACCAATGTGAATTCTCTAGAGGAGGAGCAAAACCGTAGATAGTTCGTCATCTTGCAATGGGATCGCAGCAGTAAGGCTGTGATGGCGCACCGCGCCCTTCCGGTCGCGGCTCGGTGGCTGACTGGTGGGCAATCTTGAAACGCCCGCAGCAAAATGTCCAAACTCCGGGTTTAGGGCCGGCCTTTCTTTTTAACTTGTAACTTGAAACCCGAAACTTGTAACTTCTCGTTTCACTATGAGTCCTTTTGAGATGAATCTGGAACAGCGAGATCCCGACGTTGCCGAGGCCATTGCCAACGAAGCCCGGCGAGAACACACGCATCTGGAGCTGATCCCTTCGGAAAACTTCGTCAGCGAAGCTGTGCTTGAGGCGATGGGATCCGTTTTTACTAATAAGTACGCCGAAGGGTATCCGGGCAAGAGGTACTACGGCGGCTGCGAATTTGCCGACCGTGTGGAATCCCTCGCCATCGAGCGCGCTAAAAAGCTTTTTCATGCCGAGCATGCCAACGTGCAGCCTCACTCCGGCAGCCAGGCCAACATGGCGGTTTACTTGGCGGCGCTGCAGCCGGGAGACAAGGTACTGGGAATGAACCTGTCCCACGGCGGCCACTTGACGCACGGCCACAAGCTCAATTTTTCAGGAAGGATGTTTCAAATCGTTGCCTACGGCGTGAATCGAGAGACGGAGACCATCGACTATGATGAAATGGAGCGAATCGCTCAAAAAGAAAAACCAAAGATGATCATAACGGGCGCCAGCGCCTATTCTCGGATCATTGACTTCAAGCGCGTGGGTGCGATTGCGCAATCCATCGGAGCCGTCCATATGTCGGACATCGCTCACATCGCAGGAATGGTTGCCACCGGGTTGCATCCAAGCCCGGTTCTTCACGCCGACTTCGTTACCAGCACTACTCACAAGACACTGCGCGGGCCCCGCGCCGGGATGGTGCTGTGCCAGGCGTCGCGCGCAAAAGATCTGGACAAAGTTGTCTTCCCCGGGGTGCAGGGGGGACCGCTGGTTCACATGATCGCGGCAAAAGCCGTTTGCTTTCAGGAGGCGCTAAAGCCGGAATTCGGGGAGTACCAGAAACAGATCGTTCGCAACGCCGCCACGCTGGCCAGAACCCTTGCTGCGCAAGGCTGTCGCATTGTGTCAGGCGGAACGGATAATCACCTCTTTCTCGTCGATGTCTTTTCACGAGGGATCACGGGAAAACAAGCCGAAGAGGCTCTCGATCGGGCCAACGTTACAGTCAATAGAAACACAATCCCCTTTGAAACCAATCCCCCTTTTGTGGCCAGCGGCATCCGCATGGGCACACCCGCAGTTACCACCCGCGGGATGAAGGAAACGGAGATGGAACAGATCGGCGAATGGATCGCTTACGTGCTGCAGGGTGTGGACGACGAATCGCGGCAGCGTAAAGTAAAAGAAAAAGTGCTCCAGTTGGCAGATCATTTCCCGTTGTACGTCCCCAGACAAAGATTAGCCACCAAGGTGTGAAAAATCGTGATTGGGGTTTGATAGTGACAAATACAGCCGCAGATTAGCGCGGATCAACGCGGATATTCTTGGCTGATGTTTTTATTTTCGAAAGTTATTGCTAGACCTAAGAATATCCGCGTTGATCCGAGATCG
>DASXTB010000281.1:0-7752 GCA_036505615.1 Acidobacteriota bacterium | reverse complement strand
AAAAAAAACTCAGCCTTAAAATGGGTAGTGTCTCAGTTTGGAATTCTCAGTGATGGCGTGACAGTTTCCGCCCGTGGCATACTGGACCAATGGCAAACCGCCCACGCGATCCAAACCAACTCGCCAAGCTAATTGTAGATATTGCCACCAGCGGGGCCGAAGACGCCATATCTGAAGCGAAAAAAAATCCGCCTAAACGCGGTCGCCACGGCGGATTGAAAGGCGGGAAGGCGCGCGCAGCCAAACTCTCGCCGAAGCGCCGAAAAGAGATTGCCAAAAAGGCGGCTAAATCTCGTTGGAGTAGTTAAAAGAGACCGCCCTGCAGGCTCTTGGGTGGATAGAACAACCCCACGATGATCCACGTCTTTGGATGCCGTTTGACAGTACCGACGTAGAAGTGCGTGTCATTCTTCTCGATCATCTCGGTTTCGTATCTATGACGGAACTTATCTTCCCATTCATTCGCGTACTCCTTCTTCCAACTCCTCCAAGATTGCGCCATCTCCCAGTCGGTGCAAATCATGGTATGACCTGAGCACGTATCTTCCTCGCAACGAAACTCGTACCTAAAAGTGTACGGTATCTTCTCCAACTCTGTCTGCGGGCCTTTTTCAAACAAGTGCCCCTGGCGAAGCATTTCTTGTTGTGCCTGCGTCCAATTCGGCTTTTCCTGTTTAATCACCAGCCGTTCGATAACTTTCGGGCGAAAGAAGCCCAGTGTCGGATAACTCTTTTCATCGTGCTGTCTCTGGAGACAGCACAGGCAGTGCGCTTTAAGTGGAAAAACAAAGTCCTTTCTCGCTTGCCAGTAGTTGTCCGTGGATAACGGTTCTGAAAGTATCCTGATCGAATCCCTCTTAAGCCTGAAGCTTTCCGGTCGTGGGTCATCGCTGGCTTTGGTGACAGAGACTTCGATCCACTGATACTTTCGGAAGCGCTGATCTTGAGGCAGAAATCGGTATGGGATCGGGAACAGCCGCAGCCATTCGCCTTGCTCAGTAATCGCAGCAGTACAGGAAACCTCGACCCCCCTCTTGTCGGGAATCGGATAGGTACGAACAACAATAAGAGCCTTTTTGGTTTCCTGTGGAGGGTGCATTATACGCAACTAGGTCAGAGATCGAAACCTCTCAGCCCCAGTTCCTCCAAAGCCAAGAAAAGCCGATGTCGGTGGCATTCCCGTGGATCAATTTCCACGCACATCAGCGCTACGGGGTGTTCAACGCTATTGAAGAATCTATGCAGATTCCGTCCTAGGTAGGATGCGATGACGTATTGATCGTACCATTCCCAAATTACATTCCGGGACCCAGACTGGATAGCCTTCGCTCGGATATCCCTGGGAACGCCCAGATCTGGCAAATGAATGTATTCCAGACCCCACTGTTCAATGTACCGTCTCAAATTGCTTTTGCTCAACTCTGGACGGTACATGCTCACCGCATTTTGCCTTATGTCTACCAACGTGCGAACGCCAGCAGTGATGAGCCTATCTAGAATCTCAGGTAGCGGTCTACCGGTGTATCCAATCGTGAAAAAGTCCGCGTCTTCCGGAGAACGTGCCTCATTCCACATCGCCCTGTTTTCGGCCTGCTGCTTTGCTGGAATGCTCGGAAGGCTCAAGCGGTTTTTCTGCGGCATTCGGTCGAGTATAACCTAAACCCCATAGGATGATCCCATGCGAATCACGCTCCCTCTCCAGTCCGATGTCCTGTTCCATTTTGTGAACCCATTGGTTATTTGGGAACTTTTGCGGCAGTTTGGCAATCGTCCTAATTTCCGTCCAGGTTATGGGATGGCCAGCCGCTTTAATCGTTTTTTCAATCCGAGAACAGAATTCTTCATATGTCATTTTCGTTTCCTTCGGTCGATCCCAATATGCGCTCTTGCACTTGGGGCATACCTTCGGTTCAACGTTTAACGGTTCCCTTGGAATCCATTCATGACCGCATCGTTCACACCGGTAACCCATAACCGTTATCGGAACTCTCGCCATTTGATTCCCTCAATAGAATTTACCTATCAAGTATTCTACTACGTAGTATATTACTTGCAAGTAGTTTATTAGTTAAGTAGATTTAAACTGAACTTTATGCTTGACAAATAGAGCGCTTACCTCTATGATCAAAACCGTGAATCGCTTACCTCTTAAGAATCGGGCTCAAATTCTTGGAATGCTGGTAGAAGGGACCAGCCTCCGGGCTGCCAGTCGCCTAGCCGATGTCTCGATAAACACGGTTAGCAAGCTCTTGGTGGACATCGGAAACGCTTGCTTGTTCTACCAAGATGAAAACCTGCGTGGACTCCGGAGCCAGAGCATCCAGGTTGATGAAATTTGGGCGTTTTGCAGAGCGAAAGAAAAGAACGTTCCAACAGAACACAAAGGTAAGTTCGGGTGGGGCGATGTTTGGACATGGGTCGCTATCGATGCACACACAAAACTAGTTCCGTGCTGGCTAATTGCGGGCCGCGATGCCGATGCTGCGGCGATTCTCATGCGCGATCTGGCGAGCCGGCTGCAGGGCCGCGTCCAACTAACGACGGATGGGCACAGGGCCTACTTGACAGCCGTAGAAGAGGCATTCGGGGCAGATGTTGATTACAGCCAATTGATAAAACTGTATGGGCCTGCCCCTGAGCCTGATACCCGATATAGTCCGGGCGAGTGCGTCGGTTGCAAGCGGGAGCACATCGTCGGGAACCCTGACCCTTTGCTAATTTCAACGAGCTATGTAGAACGTCAGAACCTAACAATGCGAATGTCGATGCGCTGGTTTACGCGCTTGACCAATGCGTTTTCAAAAAAAGTCGAAAACCACGCCGCTGCCGTCGCAATCCATTTCATGCACTACAATTTTGCGAGGATTCATAAGACGCTTAGAATCACGCCAGCAATGGCGGCAGGCGTTTCAGACCACATGTGGGGCTTAGAGGAAATCGCAGATTTGGCAAAATGAGTGTGATATGAAATCTAAATTCAACAAGCCTGAGCCAACTGTCGCAAATCAAGAATGTTCATGCATAGACATTAGACATATCGGTATTCACTGGGCCAAATCAGGTCCGTGTCGAAGACCGATTTATCAAATGAAAGGCATATGCGGGCCATGCTCTGAATATGTCGTTTCACGGCCTCGTGCAAGTCGGCCAACGAAGGATTTCAGAAAGCGTATACGCAAGACCTGACTTGCTTATGGCAAACTGAGACACTACCTTAAAATGAAGTCGATTCCAGTCGTCAATCCTGGATTATTCATAAATCCGAAAAGCGAGCCGCGGATTACGGCTTGCTTTTTCAGGATTTTATGAATAATCCGGGCAACCCCTCGACTTTCTGGACCTGCTTCCTTAGAATGCAGGCTCTATTCCTCGCTCATCCGCAGGAAAAACTATCTGACACTGGAATGTAGGAACGCAATGAATAAGAATTCATTCCTCCGTACGCTGGTTCTTATTTCCATTTGCGCCGGACTGTTCAGTGGCCACACGGAAGCAAACGTTCAGCAACGGCGGAGCAGGCCTCAAGGACAAATACCTCAGGCGTCGCCTCCAGATAAGACTCAAGATTCCGGGAGCACAGAGAAAGCTCAAAAAGAGAGGGAGCCGGTGAGCCGCTCCGTGGTGGAGGGGCTCAAGTGGCGCGAGATCGGTCCGGCAGCCCAAGGAGGGCGCACTGTCGCTTTCGCCGTCGATCCAGCAAACAAGAAAGTGATCTACGCCGCTACCGCTACCGGAGGACTTTGGAAGACGATTAACAATGGCACGACCTGGACGGCCGTCTTCTCCCGCGAAAAATCCGTCTCGCTCGGAGACGTCGCCGTCGACCCCAGTGATAGCAATATTGTCTGGGTTGGAACCGGCGAACCAAACAATCAACGCAGTTCCTCTTACGGAGATGGAGTCTATAAATCTGTAAGCGGCGGCAGGCACTGGCAGCACATGGGCCTGGAGAAGTCAGGACACGTCGGCCGCATCGTTGTTCATCCCAAGGATGGCAACATCGTGTACGTGGCTGTTCCCGGCTTGCTTTGGGGACCAAGCGCGGAGCGCGGTTTGTTCAAAACCGCCGACGGTGGAAAGACCTGGGACAAGGTTTTGTACATCAGCAACAACACAGGCGTGGTGGACCTGGTCATGGATCCTCGCGATGCTAATGTCCTCTACGCCGCAGCTTACCAGCGGCGCCGCCATGATTACACGTTTGTCGGCGGGGGCCCGGAGTCGGGAATCTACAAAAGTGTGGATGCGGGAAAATCCTGGACTAAATTGACCGAAGGCCTCCCCGCGGAAGACAAAGGGCGAATCGGACTGGCTATCGCTGCCTCTAATCCGGATACAGTTTATGCAATCGTCGAGGCTCGCCAGCGCGGCGGGTTATATCGAAGCACCGATCGGGGCGCCACCTGGGAGTTTCGTAACGGCTATAACTCCATTCCCTGGTACTTCGGCCAGGTACGCGTCGACCCGAAGAACTCGGACCGCGTTTACGTGCTGGGAGTTCCGCTGGCGGTCAGTTCAGACGGAGGTAGAACTTTCCGCATGGACGGAGCCCGAGGCGCGCATTCCGACCAGCACGCGCTCTGGATCGACCCGGACGATACCAACCACATGATTCTGGGGAACGATGGCGGCGTCTATTTCTCTTATGACAAAGGTGAGACGTGGGACTTCATGTCTCATCTGCCGATCGGCCAGTTTTACACAGTCGTCGTCGACAATCGCCGGCCTTTCTATTATGTCTATGGTGGCCTGCAGGACAATCAGACTCTGGGCGGACCGAGCCGAACGTGGGAAGCTGCGGGCATCACCAATGCAGACTGGCAGGTCGTCACCGGAGGCGACGGCTTTTACGCGCAAGTCGATCCCCAGGATTCCACCACCGTCTATGGCGAATCCCAGTACGGAAACTTGCTGCGCTTCAATACCGAGACCGGCGAGCACATTGGCATTCAGCCGAAGGCGCCGGCCGGCGAATCGGAGTATCGATGGAACTGGAGTGCTCCACTTCTGATTTCCCCGCACAACCATACAACGCTCTACTTTGCAGCCAACAAGCTCTTTAAGAGCATTGATCGCGGAAACAGTTGGCAGGTAATCTCTCCTGACCTTTCGCGCCAAATCGACCGCGAAAAAATTGCAGTAATGGATAAGGTGTGGGATCCCAAGAAAACAGTGGCCTACAATGAGGGCATCGCGCGGTACGGCAATATAAGCTCGCTGGATCAATCGCGCCTGCAGCCAGGCCTTCTTTATGTGGGAACAGACGACGGGTTGATACAGATTTCGCGCGACGATGGGAAAAATTGGACGCGAGTAGAGAACTTTCCGGGCGTTCCAGAGCGTACGTATGTGACGCGTATCGTCGCTTCCAGAAATGATCCGGGGATTGTTTACGCAACGTTCAACAATCACCGAAACATGGACTTCAAGCCTTACGTCTACAAGAGCGCCGACCAGGGCCGCACCTGGACCTCCATCACGTCCAATCTTCCGGAATTTGGATCCGTCCATGTGGTGCGCGAACACCACCGCAACCCCAACCTTCTATTCGTGGGAACTGAGTTTGGCGCTTTCTTCAGCATCGACGGCGGGCAGAAATGGACTCGCTTTGGAGGAGGCCTTCCCACGGTTCCCGTGCATGACATCGCGATTCAGGAGCGTGAAAACGATCTGGTGCTGGGGACCCACGGGCGCGGCTTCTGGGTACTGGATGACGTGACGCCTCTGGAGAAGTTGAGCCGGCAAGCGCTCGAATCGCAGTCTCTTCTTTTTCCCGTTCGCGACGCATTGCTTTACAGCCTGACGGCCAGCCACCCTGCCGGCGCTCAGGCGGAGCGCTTCTTCGCGGCTAAGAATCCGGAATTCGGCGCGCTTATCAGCTATTACTTGAAAGAGGATCTCCAGGCTGTTCGAAAAAAGCAGAAGAAGAGTGGGCCCGAGGACGCGCCTCCCGAGGCGCACCGGGGAAGCAAGGCTTCGATTTCCAAGCCGGACAGTACTGCAAGCGAGCAGACCAAAGGCCAAGAAAACATGAGCGCACCAAAAGAGAGCAGCGCTGATGCCCAAAGATCTGATGCTGAGAATGCCGGCCGGTCCGAGGCGCGTTCTGAAGATGACGAGGAGAAACCGATTGTCAGCATCGCCATTCTTGACGCCACCGGGCGCGCTATCCGCAAGCTGGAGGGACCCACAACGGCGGGCCTGCACCGAGTCACGTGGGATCTTGCGTACCCTCCCTCTATCGTTGGCCCGGCTCCCGCGCCGGGAGCGGAAGAGCAGGAAGGGCGGCGCTTGCGTCCGCGCGGCGGCGCCAAGGTGTTGCCGGGAACCTTTCAGGTGCGATTGGAGATTGATGGAAAGGAGGCGGGCAGTACCTCTTTCCAAGTCACCACAGAAGGCCTGCGGACGATGCCTATTGAGGAGCGCGCCCAGTTCACGGATTTCCTCAGGCAGGTAACTGAGGCGGAAGGGGCGGAGTACGGCTCGCTTCAGACAGCCAACCGCCTCCAAGAAGAGTTGAATCTAGCCGACAGAGCCATTGCCATGGCGCCTGCGGCGCCGCCCTCGCTGCAGAAGCGCGTCCGCGAATTGATTCAGACGGACAAAAAGATAATCCAGGCGCTTCGAGGAAAGGAGAAGCCTGAAGAAAATGACCCGCCGTCGATATCGGGACGAATTTCGGGCATTGGAGCAGAGTTGCGCCTGTCGGGTTCCGCCCCCACCGACACGCAGCGAAGAGAGTTGGATCGGGCGCGTCTGATGCTGGGAGAGGAACTGAAAATCCTCCGAGGTCTGGTGGAAAAGGATATTCCTGAGTTGAATCATCAGATGGATGCAGCGGGTGTGAACTGGACACCGGGAAGGGTGCCGAAGATTTGAAAACAGTTGCCGGTTGCCAGTTTCTAGTTGCCAATTCTTGTTGAGACCCGCTAATGGCTTTTGCAAAAATCAATGTGGAGTTGAGGCCCGAGCGACACTTTGTAAGTCAGCGCCCTTCTTCCGCTCCCGAAGTTATCCGCGTGGATCCGCGTAATCCGCGGCTAGCTTTTAGGATTTTATGAATAATCCAGGGTCAGGGCGGGAAACGATGAAACGTTACAACCAGGAGCGCTGAAGGCGCGACATTGAAGACATTGCAGAGATCAAATGCCGCAGCTTCGGCGCTCCGGCAACCTTTGAAATTGAACCATGATCCCGCCCTGACGGACGGGCCTACGCAATGGCGGCCCTTCGGGCCTCGCGGGAACTCACGGGGATTGCCTGGCAATCCCGACTGACCTATGACTTTGATCCGCATCGAGAATTACCGTCACGGCCTTACCGCGACCGAAGACAACTATCGCCGCCTGGAAACCGGCGACATTTTGTTTTTCGTGAGCACCCCATTTGAGCTCACCTCGGAGGAGCGTGCTTTTCTCCTCTCCCAAAAGCAGACCGACGTTTCGTATCACAAGAACATAAGTTATCGGCCGCTGGAAGATCGCCTGAAGGGCATGGAGCAACGCGATGAAAATGCACGCTGGCGTCTGCACGAAATCATGCGCTCTTATTCAAGAAGAGTGATCGATTTTACCGCGTCCTTTCTGCCGCGATACGCGGGAAACTGGCGCATTGATTACGCCAGTTTTCGCCCGGTCGAAGAAGAGGGCCGCGCGGTTGCATTGCATGCACGAAATGATCTTATTCACGTGGACTCCTTTCCCACGCGTCCTTCCGATGGAAATCGGCTTCTGCGTATTTTTACCAATATCA
>DASXTB010000280.1:0-6821 GCA_036505615.1 Acidobacteriota bacterium | reverse complement strand
CTTTAGCCATCGAAGATTAGACAGTTACGCTGGCGTAAACGCCAACTGGCCTGGCTAGAAAGGCCGTTGAAACGGCCTCCAGGCTGATGGTTGTGCTCACGCTTTGCACCCCGGCCTCGAAAGGCCGGGGCTGAGACCCTTCCGGGAAAGGCCGCTGGAAGCGGCCTCAGCCGCGAGATGTCGCGGCCCCCTTTGCGTCTTCGCGCCTTTGCGTTAGGTCTTTCACTCCAGATTTGTGAGTACCGCTTCACGGTTGACCGACCCCCAACAAATGGGGATGATTCTTCTGAAGATCAAACTTCAGGAGAATCGGCTTTATGTCCCACAGCGAAAAGCGCAGTCTTCGCAGCTCCGCATGGTTTGGCTCGGCAGACCGAGATGGATTTATCCACCGAAGCTGGATGAGGAAGGAAGGATTGCCGGAGCATCTCTTCGACGGCCGGCCGGTGATCGGTATTTGCAACACCTGGTCTGAGCTGACGCCGTGCAACGGCCACTTCCGAAAAATCGCCGACCATGTCAAACGCGGGGTCTATGAAGCGGGAGGGTTCCCGCTGGAGTTTCCGGTGATGTCGCTGGGCGAGACCCTGATCCGCCCCACTGCCATGCTGTTTCGCAATCTGGTGAGCATGGATGTGGAAGAGTCGATCCGAGCCAACCCGATTGACGGCGTAGTTTTGCTCACCGGCTGCGACAAAACGACTCCTGCACTTCTGATGGGTGCGGCCAGTTGCGATTTGCCGACGATCACCGTGTCGGGGGGTCCGATGCTCAATGGCAAATTCCGGGGGCAGGACATCGGCTCGGGAACCGATATCTGGAAATTCAGTGAAGATGTGCGCTGCGGAGCGATGCCGCTGTGTGACTTCCTCGAGGCGGAGGAGTGCATGAATCGGTCCGCGGGGCATTGTATGACCATGGGCACTGCCTCGACGATGGCGTGCATGGTCGAGGCTTTGGGAATCGGCCTTCCGGCCAACGCCGCTATTCCGGCAGTTGATTCGCACCGCTATGTGTTGGCTCACATGGCGGGGCGCCGTATTGTGGAAATGGTCCGCGAAGATTTAAGGATGTCAAAAATAGTCACCCGCAAGGCATTGGAAAACGCAGTCCGGGTCAACGGGGCTGTCGGGGGATCAACCAACGCGGTAATCCATTTGCTGGCCATCGCCGGCCGGATCGGTGTCAATTTCAAGCTTGAGGACTGGGACCTGCTCGGGCGCGACATTCCATGCATGCTGAATTTGATGCCGTCAGGAAAGTATCTTATGGAAGATTTTTATTATGCGGGCGGATTACCGGCGGTGATTCGAGAACTGGGAGATAGGATCCATCGTGACGCGTTGACGGTCAACGGAAAAACCATGGGAGAAAATGTGGCTGACGCTCCTTGCTACAACCGCGATGTAATCCGGCCGCTGGATGCTCCTCTGAAATCTAACGGTGGCATTGCCGTTCTGCGTGGAAACTTATGTCCCGATGGAGCGGTGATTAAGCCGTCGGCAGCAACGCCGGAGCTGATGAACCATCGTGGCCGGGCGGTGGTATTTGAGAGCATCGAGGAATTACACGCCCGCATCGATGCTCCAAACCTCGATATTGACGAGAGCTGCGTTATGGTGCTGAAGAACTGTGGCCCCCGCGGATACCCGGGAATGCCTGAGGTTGGCAACATGCCGCTGCCCTCGAGGCTTTTGAAAAAGGGAATTACAGACATGGTGCGCATCTCCGACGCGCGCATGAGTGGAACCGCTTACGGCACTGTGGTGCTGCATGTCTCGCCCGAGGCGGCTGCGGGCGGCCCACTGGCGCTGGTTCAAAATGGAGACATGATTGAGTTGGATGTGGCCTCGCGCAGTCTACACCTTGATGTTTCGGGTGGAGAACTTGCGCGCCGGCGCGCTGCGTGGAATCCGCCCCAGTGGCCTTACAATCGCGGCTATTACAAGCTATACATCGATCACGTTTTGCAAGCCGACCGCGGCGCCGACCTGGATTTCCTGGTCGGCTCAAGCGGCACGGTGGTCACTCGAGACTCGCACTGAGGTTCTTAGAAGGCAGAAAGCGGAAGGCGGAAAGCGGAAAGCAGAAGGCGGAAAGCGGAAGGCAGACGGCAGGAGGCAGAAGGCAGGAGGCAGAAGGCGGAAGGCAGAAGGCAGAAGCCACGATGATAAATGACGCCCTTAGGAAGCCTGCCTCCTGCCGTCCGCCTTCTGCCTCCTGCCTTCTGCCTCCTGCCTTCCGCCTTCCGCCTTCTGCCTCCTGCCTCCTGCCTTCCGCCTTCCGCTTTCCGCCTTCTGCCTTCCGCCCTCAGCTTCCTCCAGCGGAGGCCAATTCCATCGCCTGACGCCGAATGGCCGACAAGTCCAGCTTTCCAGTTCCCAAAAGTGGAATCTTCTCCACTCGAAAGAAAGCGTTCGGACGGGGGACCCACAGATTGGGAAGTTCTGATTTGTCCAGATTGCCAAGCAGTCGTTCAAGCGACTCCTCGGGAAGCGTGTGCAGAACGACCAGCTTCTCGCCTTTGGCTTGATCCGGGACCCCAGCGACAGCCACGGCTTGTTCCGTCGTGCCCACCAGGCCCTGAAGAGCTTCCTCGACGCGAACATGCGGCACCATCTCTCCTCCGATCTTGCTGAAACGCGAGAGCCGGTCTGTGATCTGGATGAACCCGTCCTCGTCAACTGTTCCGATATCGCCGGTCACATACCAGCCATCACGAATTACCTCGGCGGTTTTCTCGGGGCGATTCAGATAGCCCAGCATGACGTTGGGCCCTTTGACCAGGAGCAACCCGGCCTTCCCATTAGGAAGTGGTTCCATTGTCTCCGGATCCACGACACGGACGCTGATACCCGGCAACGGATGTCCGATGCTTCCGCGCTTGTGCCCCACCTGATAAAAGCCTGCGGCCCGAAAATCGCGGACGTTGACCGAAACGGTCGGAGCACACTCCGTACAGCCGTACGCTTCCATGGGGCGAATGCCGAATTTCTCTTCGAAGGCGTCCGCAACCCGAACGCTCAACTTTTCCGCGCCGACGACTACATATTGAAGGCTGCCCAGCTCCTCGGGCTCACAGCGTCGGATGATGCTTTGCAGAATGGTCGGGGTGGCAAGAAGCATCGTAGCCCGATTGCGCGCCACCAACGCGCCGATAACGCGAGAGTCGAAGGGATTGGGATGGTAAATAGCCGCCATTCCGTTGAGAAGTGGAAACCATATTGTGGCCGTAAATCCGAATGAATGAAAAAAGGGGAGAATCCCCATTACGCGATCGTGTTTGGTCGCAGCAAACACTTGCGCCAGTCCTTCCAGGTTCGAATAGACGTTGTAGTGGGAGAGCATCACCCCTTTGGGATCTCCCGTGCTGCCGCTGGAAAAGATAACTGTCGCTAACGAGTCTAGGTCCCTGACGTCGGTAGCCCCGAGGCGCCGCGCCAGCAGTCCTGCTGGCCCAACCAGAGCCAGCAAGAAGGCGGCGACAAGGCCGAATGTTGTTTTCTCGCCTGCCAGGTCTTCCAGGAATATCGAAGACTCTGGCGGCGTAAGGCGCGCCTTTTCGAGGAATTGACGGGAAGTGAGAACTGTCTTGATATCACATTGCCGGATGCATGATTCCAAGATGGGCGGCGAGAGAGTGTAATTGAGATTGACCGGCACCTTGCCGCAAAGCAATGCCGCGATGTTGGCTGCAACGCCTGCAACCGATGGCGGGAGCAACAGGCCGATCATTTTCTGTCCCGACCAGCGCCGGCGCAACAGGCGCGCAAGAAAAACAGACCGCGCTAGCAGCCCGAGATAAGTGATCTTAGGATTCAAGCCGTCCGCTGCAGCCATCCGAAACGGATGCCTCCGCGCTTTCCTCACAAAGGCGACGTGCAACGGCCTCTGATCTTCCTTGCGAAGGCGGAAGGCGTCGGTGGCCAGCCTTTGTACCTGCCGGCGAACGTCTTCGGCCCGGGAATCGGCCGGCATCGGCGCGCCGAACGTGACCGTCACCGGATAAGGAATGCGGTGCGGCCATTTCCATAGGAACTTTCCTTTGTCGTAGCTGAAAATGCTTCCCCACACCCGATCCAAATTGACCGGTATGATCGGGGCGTTGACTCCTTTCATGATTCGCTCAAATCCCCGGCGGAACGGCAGCAGCTGGCCGGTGCGGGTGATTTGTCCTTCGGCAAAGATACAGACCACGCGCCCTTCTTCGATGGATCGCGAAGCCTGCCGCAATGCCTGGATAACTAACCGTGGCCCCTCTTTGGAAGAAATGGGGATAGCTTTCATTATCCGGGCAAAAGGCTTAATCATCTTGCGGTCGTAGAAATCCTTGAACATGACGAACCGGATTCGGCGATCCGTCGAAGCCTGCAGCAGCAGCGCATCCACCAGCGACAGATGATTGCAAACAAACAGCGCGCCTCCTTTCTCGGGGATGTTGTCCCGGCCGACTACACGAATCCGATAAATCGTGTGGACCAGCATCCACAGTACGAGACGAAGGATGGCGTCGGGCAGAAGAACAAAAAGGTAAGCGCTGACTGCGATTGTGGCGCAGGCGCTCAGCAGGAAAATTTGGGGAGGGCCCCATTGAAGGCGGACCGTGACCAGCCAATACACTGCTGCCGAAATCAGCATTCCGACGTTGGTCAAAAGATTCGCGGCGGCAATCATCACTCCTTTAGCTTCCCGCCGAGGGCGATGCTGGATCAGAGCATTGACCGGAACCGCGAAGAAACCTGCTGAAAAGCCGACGGCAGCCAGTAGCAATCCGGACTCCAGGAAACTCCACCGATGCACCGCCAAAGCAAAGGTGAACAATGAAATACCGATGGAACCAAGGGGAACCAAACCATACTCGATTTTGTTGTGTGATAAGAGACCGGCCGCGTAGCTTCCCAACCCAATACCAATGGCCAGAATCGCCTGGAGATAGCCGATCTGGGTTTCGGCGAGATGAAGCTGCGTCTTTCCAAAAATAATGATATTCAACTGGAAAAGGAATCCCAGGAACCAGAAGTAAGTGTTGGCCAAGATAGCGAGCCAGAGCACTCGATCCTGCCGTCCCAGAGAAAGGGAGTGAAAAACATCTCCCAGGAAGTTCCAGCGAAAGATTGCGCCGCTATTTGCCGCAGGCACCGGGCTGATTCGAAACGCCGTGGCGAGCCCTGCCAGCGACAAACCGACCAGGACCAGGCCGACAAGGTAGAGCCGTGCCCGGAGGTTTTCTAACAGAATCGCGCCCACGACTGTTCCCACAATGATGGCAACAAAAGTAGTCAATTCGAGGACGCCGTTGCCCCACGACAATTTTTTCTCCGGGAGGAGCTCCGGCAGGATCCCATATTTGCTGGGGCTGAAGACGGCTGCCTGCGCGCCCGTAAGGAAAAGCAGTGCCATGGATAAATAAAGATTCCCCAGCCAGAAAGCGAGGGTCGCAAGCGTCATGATCACGCCCTCGGCAATCTTGGTCCAAAGGGTGACGCGGCGTTTGCTGTAGCGGTCCGCCAGGAAACCGCCATACATGGAAAAGATCAAAAAGGGAAAAATGAACAACGCCCCGATGAGAGCGACACGTTGGTTTCCCTGGATCGCAGAAGTCGCCGTCAGCAGCGCCACCAGCGTGACGACATACTTGTAAGCGTTGTCGCTGAATGCTCCCTGAAATTGAGTCGCGATCAGATACCAGAAGCCGCGATTCGCGCTCCAGTGGTTACAGGTCTTGGATGGCGCTGGTTGATTCTCTAGCGTATCGCGGAGATGTTGGTCCCCCTGGCGATCCACAGTTTTCGCCTCCAGGTCAGTCGGGCTATAGGGAATTGCGTTGCCGTTCATAGTACACCGATTCAAAAGGTGACGCTTTAAATTTCAATTGCAATTCCAGGATAGATCGATGGGTGGAGGGAAGACTATGGTGTGTGTGACAGTTTCTAAAGTGTCACACTGCGGGCGTTTCTTGGTGCCCTTGGTGTAACAAGTTGGCAGAATCTTGTTTTTTTGACCAAGTTTTGGCCCGAATGGAAACCACCGTTCACGTGCACATTCACGACCACGTCAACGTCCACGACAACGTTCACCAATCACTGCTCTTTGGGAATTGTTTTTCGTTACCGTGGACGTAGCCGTGGTCGTTGACGTGCACGTGAACGTGGCCGTAGACGGTTTTTCTTTTGGTTGTGGCTTTGCCACTCTAGGCCTTGGTGGTTAATTTTTTCTCAGCTTCTCACGCTCGCGGTATTGATCTTTTTTCACCTTCAAGAAGTTGCGAATGAAAAATAACAATGCGCAGATCAAAATCGGAACTGCTCCAATCAGTTGGGGCATCATGGAAGTCAGCGGTTGGGGGAGGCTGAAAGCGTTCAGCGAGGTGCTCGATGAGATGGTTGGGGCAGGCTACGAAGGCACAGAGCTGGGCCCATACGGTTACTTTCCGACTGACCCGCTGCGCCTGACAGCGGAGTTGTCGTCGAGGGGACTGCAGTTAGTTTCTGCTTTTGTGCCGGTCGCGCTGGCTAAGCCCGATCGTCATGAGGCGAGCTATCAACAGGCGATCAAAACGGCCGAACTGATCGCAGGCTCGGGGGCGCGCTCGATTATATTGGCTGATGAGATGAATTCCGATCGCATGGCGGTGGCGGGTCGAGTGGTGGCGGAGTGTAACGGGATGACGGAGCGGCAATGGGAGGGGGCGGCAAAGATTCTTACGCGTATCGCCCGGGCCTGCCAGACCTTGGGTCTGGATGCGACGTTCCATCATCACGCCGGTACATTTGTGGAAACACCTTTGGAAATCGAGCGGCTTTGCTCGGCGACTGAACCCG